>DASSKA010000087.1:0-31513 GCA_035690905.1 Nocardioidaceae bacterium
GTCAGCCAGGCCGAGCACGACCCGATGGCGGCCTCCGTGCTCGTCACCGACTCGCCGGGGCTGATCGACCGGGTGGAGGCCGAGCTCGAGCGCCAGGTGGCGGAGACCAAGCACACTGAGCGGATCCGCACCGCCCTGACCGGCCAGCAGTCGGGCGCCATCCTGGTCGACGACGTCGACCAGGGCCTCGACGTGGTCAACGCCTACGCGGCCGAGCACCTGGCGATCCAGACCGCCGACGCAGCAGCCGTGGCGGCCCGGGTGCGCAACGCCGGTGCCGTCTTCGTCGGATCCTTCGCGCCGGTGTCGCTGGGCGACTACTGCGCCGGCTCCAACCACGTCCTCCCGACCGCCGGGTGCGCCTGCCACAGCTCGGGGCTGTCGGTGCGCGCGTTCCGCAAGGCGGTGCACGTCGTGGAGTACTCCCGGGAGGCCCTCGGTGCGGTCGCCTCCCACGTGGTCAACCTGGCCGAGGCCGAGGACCTGCCCGGCCACGCCGCCGCCGTCCGGGTCCGCGGCCGGGAGCACTGATGACCGGTCCCTGGGTCCCGCCGCTCCGCGAGGAGCTGCGGGGCATCGAGCCGTACGGCGCGCCGCAGCTCGACGTGCCGGTCGCGCTCAACGTCAACGAGAATCCCCACCCGCCGAGCGAGACCGTGGTTGCGGCGGTCGCGGACGCGGTCGCCCGGGTCACGCGCACCCTGAACCGGTATCCCGACCGGGAGCTGGTCGCGCTGCGCCGGGCGCTGGCCGACTACCTCGGCCACGGCGTGACACCGGGGCAGGTGTGGGCGGCGAACGGCTCCAACGAGGTGATGCTGCAGCTGCTGCAGGCGTTCGGCGGTCCCGGCCGGGTGGCGGTGTCGTTCGCGCCGACCTATTCGATGTACCCGGAGTACGCCCGCGACGCGATGACCGGCTGGGTGGTCGGCCGCCGCCAGGACGACTTCACCCTGGACGTCGGGCACGCCCGCGAGGTCATCGGGGAGCACCGCCCGTCCGTCGTACTGCTGCCGTCGCCGAACAACCCGACCGGCACCGCGCTGCCGCTGGACACCGTCGCGGCGCTGTGCGAGGCGGCGGCGCCGGGGCTGGTGGTCGTCGACGAGGCGTACGGCGAGTTCCGGCGCGCGGGCACGCCATCGGCCTTGGAGCTCCTCGGCGCCCACCCCAACCTGGTGGTCACCCGCACCATGAGCAAGGCGTTCGCTCTGGCCGGGGCCCGGCTCGGATACCTCGCTGCCGCGCCGGAGATCTGCGACGCGCTGCGGCTGGTGCGGCTGCCCTACCACCTGTCGGCCGTCACCCAGGCCGTCGCGGTGGTCGCGCTCGAGCACGCCAAGGAGCTGCTGGCCCGCGTCGACGACCTGCGCGCCGAGCGGGACGCGACCGTGACCTGGCTGCGCTCGCTGGGTCTGGAGGTGGCCGACAGCGACGCCAACTTCTGCCTGTTCGGCAGGTTCGAGGACCGGCACGCGGTCTGGCAGGGTCTACTGGACCACGGCGTGCTGATCCGCGAGACCGGGCCGGACGGCTGGCTGCGGGTCTCCATCGGTACGTCGGAGGAGATGGCGGCCTTCCGGGCCGCACTCAGCACAATTCTGCGGGAGGTACAGCACACATGAGTCGCACCGCACGCGTCGAGCGGGAGACCGCCGAGTCCAAGGTGACCGTGGAGGTCGACCTGGACGGCTCCGGCCGGGCCGAGGTCTCCACCGGGGTCGGGTTCTACGACCACATGCTGTCCTCGTTCGCGCGGCACGCGCTGTTCGACCTGACCGTGTCCGCCGCCGGTGACCTGCACGTCGACGCGCACCACACCGTGGAGGACACCGCGATCGCGCTGGGCGAGGCGCTGCGCTCCGCGCTCGGCGACAAGGCCGGCATCCGGCGGTTCGGCGACGCGCTGGTGCCGCTCGACGAGACGCTGGTGCAGTGCGCGGTGGACGTCTCCGGCCGGCCCTACTGCGTGCACACCGGGGAGCCCGAGGGCCAGGAGCTCGTGACCATCGGCGGCAGCTACCTCGGCTCGCTGACCCGGCACGTGCTCGAGACCCTCGCCTTCCACGCGGCGCTGGCGCTGCACGTGCGGGTGCTGTCCGGCCGCGACCCGCACCACATCGTCGAGGCGCAGTTCAAGGCCGTGGCGCGGGCACTGCGCGACGCGGTTGCCCTGGACCCGCGGGAGACCGGGGTGCCGAGCACGAAGGGCAGCCTGTGACCGCTCCCCGCGTGGTCGTCCTCGACCACGGCTCGGGCAACACCCATTCCGCGGTTCGCGCCCTGGAGCGTGCCGGTGCGGCCGTCGAGCTGACCGCGGACCGGACTGCGGCCGCCGAGGCGCACGGGCTGGTAGTGCCGGGCGTGGGCGCGTTCGCCGCGTGCATGGAGGGGCTGCGTGCCGTCCGCGCGCCGGAGGTGATCGGCCGCCGGCTCTCCGGCGGCCGGCCGGTGCTCGGTATCTGTGTGGGCATGCAGGTGCTGTTCGAGCGCGGTGTCGAGCACGGCGTGGAGACGGCAGGTCTCGACGAGTGGCCCGGAGTGGTGGAGCGGCTCCACGCGCCCGTCGTACCGCACATGGGATGGAACGAGGTGGAGGTGCCCGAGGGCAGCACACTGTTCACCGGCGTGGAGGGGGAGCGGTTCTACTTCGTGCACTCCTACGCCGCACGGGACTGGAGCCTGCACACCGACGGGCACACCCGCCCGCCGCTGGTGACCTGGTGCACGCACGGCGAGGACCGGTTCGTCGCGGCGGTCGAGAACGGCCCGCTGTCGGCGACCCAGTTCCACCCCGAGAAGTCCGGCGACGCGGGCGCCGCGCTGCTCGCGAACTGGGTGAGGTCACTATGACCACCCACTTGCAGCTGCTGCCCGCGGTGGACGTCGCCGGAGGGCAGGCCGTGCAGCTGGTGCAGGGCGTCGCCGGGTCGGAGAAGCGGTTCGGGGACCCGCGCGAGGCGGCCCTGAACTGGCAGCGCCGCGGCGCCGACTGGATCCACCTCGTCGACCTGGACGCGGCGTTCGGCCGCGGGGACAACCGGGCGCTGCTGGCCCGGATCGTCGGCGAGCTGGACGTGGCGGTGGAGCTCAGCGGCGGGATCCGCGACGACGCCTCCCTCGAGGCCGCCCTGGCCACCGGTTGTCGCCGCGTGAACATCGGCACCGCCGCGCTCGAGAACCCGCAATGGTGTGCGGCCGCGATCGCCCGGCACGGGGACCGGATCGCGGTCGGTCTGGACGTGCGCGGCCGGACCCTGGCGGCCCGCGGCTGGACCCGTGAGGGCGGGGACCTGTACCACGTGCTGGCCCGGCTCGACGCCGAGGGCTGTGCTCGCTACGTGGTCACCGACGTGAACAAGGACGGCATGCTGCAAGGTCCCAACCTCGAGCTGCTGCGCGCGGTGTGCGCGGCCACCGACCGGCCGGTGGTGGCCTCCGGAGGGATCACCGAGCTCGCCGACCTCGCCGCCTTGCAAGGGCTGGTCGACGAAGGTGTCGAGGGCGCGATCATCGGCACGGCCCTCTACGAGGGGCGGTTCACCCTCGAGGAGGCGCTCGCGCTCACCCGGCCGGAGCAGCCATGACCCTCGCCGTACGCGTCATCCCGTGCCTGGACGTGGACGCCGGCCGGGTCGTCAAGGGCGTCAACTTCCGGGACCTGCGCGATGCCGGTGACCCTGTCGAGCTGGCGCGGAAGTACGACGCGGAGGGCGCCGACGAGCTGACCTTCCTGGACATCTCCGCCTCGCACGAGCAACGGGCGACCACCCTCGACGTGGTGACCCGCACCGCCGAGCAGGTGTTCATCCCGCTCACCGTGGGCGGGGGAGTGGGCGGCGTGGACGACGTGCACCGGCTGCTGCGCGCCGGCGCGGACAAGGTCGCCGTCAACACCGCCGCCGTCGCGCGGCCCGAGCTGGTGGCCGAGATCGCGGACCGGTTCGGGAGCCAGGTGCTGGTGGTGTCGGTGGACGCGCGGCGGGCGCCGGGGACCGACAGCGGCTTCGAGGTGACCACGCACGGTGGCCGGCGCGGAACTGGGACCGATGCGCTGTCCTGGGTGGACCGGGTGGCCGGGCTGGGGGCGGGGGAGATACTGCTCAACGCGATGGACGCGGACGGCACCACCGCCGGGTTCGACCTGGAGCTGCTCGGCCTGGTCCGCGCCCGGGTCGGCGTGCCGGTGGTGGCGAGCGGTGGCGCCGGCACCGCGGAGCACTTCGTGGCGGCCGCCGAGGCGGGCGCGGACGCGGTGCTGGCCGCCAGCGTGTTCCACTTCGGCCGGGTCGGCATCGGCGAGGTCAAGCGGCTGCTCGCAGACCGGGGCCATCCGGTGCGGCTTCCGCGAGCCGGGATACTGGACGGGTGACATCTCCTTCAGGCGGGTCGCTCGACCCGGCGATCGCGAAGCTGCTCAAGCGGGATCCCCAGGGCCTGGTCCCAGCGGTGGTCCAGCAGCACGACACCGGGGAGGTGCTGATGCTCGGCTGGATGGACGACGAGGCGCTGCACCGTAGCCTGACCACCGGCCGCACCACGTTCTGGAGCCGGTCTCGCGGTGAGTACTGGGTCAAGGGGGAGACCTCCGGCCACCGGCAGTGGATCCGCGAGGTGCGGCTCGACTGCGACGGTGACACCCTGCTGGTCCAGGTGGACCAGGAGGGCCCGGCGTGCCACACCGGCTCCCGGACCTGCTTCGACGCGGTGAGGCTGCCCATGGGGGAGACCCGTGGCTGATCCGCACGCGCGTCGCGCCCGGTTGGCCTACGCGCTGACCGTGGTCGTCGGTCTGGCTGCCGCGGCCCTGACCTCAGTGGCCGGCTCGAGGACCTGGGCAACCGGGCAGGCGTCCGCTGCGGGGATGCACGTCGACGCGACCGTGCCCGGTTCCCAGGCGGCCCCGCTGGTCGCCGCGCTCGGGCTGGTGGCGCTCGCCGGCTGGGGGGTCGTGCTGGTCACCCGGGGCAGGGTCCGGCGGGCGGTCGCCGTGATCGGGCTGGCGGCCTCGGTCGGGGCGTTCGCGGCGGCGGTGCGTGGGCTGACGACCGTCGCGGGCGCCGTGACGTCCTCGCTGCTCGACCAGGGCGCCGGGCAGGGCCGGCTCTCCTCGGACACCACCGGCTGGCCGTTCCTCGCTCTGGCCATGGCGCTGGTGGCGGCGGCTGCCTTCCTGGTGGCGGTGCTCCGCATGCCCCGCTGGCCGGAGATGGGCAGCAAGTACGACGCGCCGGCCGCTCGCGCGGACACCGAAAGCCGGGAGTCGGACATGTGGCGGGCTCTGGACGAGGGCAGGGACCCGACTTCGTAGAATGACCGAGGTACACGCCTGCGGCCGCGCGGCGGCCGCTACCGTGTCCCTGTCGACGACCAACCGCCCGAGGAGTACGCCCAGCATGCATGCACACCACGGCAACACCCCCGCCGCGTGGACCGGGGTCACGATCATCCTTGCCGGGTTCCTCGTCGGCGGGATCGGCCTGATGGTGCACAGCCCGCTCGTGTTCTGGATCGGTGTGGCGCTGGCACCGGTCGGCCTGATCGTCGGCAAGATCATGCAGAAGCTGGGGCTGGGAGCCGACCCCGTCGGCCGATGAGGCCATGACCGCGGTGCGGGTGCCGGCGCACCCACGCACCGGGCGCCTGCACCGGGTGCAGGGCCCGGTCCTGCTCGCCGGCGCGGTGCTGCTCGCGAGCGTCGCGCTGCACCTTCGGGACCCGCACCAGAGCGGGAGCTGGGGGTTCTGCCCGTGGCTGGTGCTGACCGGCACGCAGTGCCCCGGCTGCGGCGGGCTGCGCGCCGTCAACGACCTCACCAACGGGGACTTCGCGGCCGCGGCGTCGTCGAACCTGCTGGTGGTCGCCGCGATTCCGGTGGCCGTGCTGCTCTGGGGGCGCTGGCTGCGCGACTCCTGGCGCGGCGTGACCCGCCACGTCAGCACCCGCAGAGCGCTGGTCTGGTGCGCCCTGCTGGTCGTGCTGGCGGTGGGCTTCGCGGTGCTGCGGAACCTCCCGGTCGGGACCTGGCTGCTGGCCTAGGAACGGACGGTCACGGCGCGCTGAGCGGTTCTGGGCTAACCGACCCGGAAGATGCCGACCGAGAATTCGAGCACGACCCACAGGATGCAGAGCACAACGCCGACGATCCCGAGCACGAGGCCGGACACCGCCATGCCACGGCCGGACTGCAGCCCGCCGGAGGCGTCGATCTCGCTCCTGGCCATGGAGCCGAGGATGATCGCCGGGATGCCCGCGAAGATGCTGCAGGGAACGATGGAGAGGATGCCCAGCACCAAGGCCCAGACCGCCTTCTTGTTGGTCTGCTGCGCGACGTACCCGTAGCCGCCGGCGCCAGGAGGCGGGGGCGGTGGTGGCGGGTAGCTCATGGGTGGTTCTCCCCCGGAGTGCGGTTGCCGGCGAGTCCGGCGTGCGGTCCACGAGCCTAGCGGCTCCGGCTCCGTCCGCGCGGGGAATTGTCCGGTATCAGCCGTACTGGGTGAAGCTGCCTCCGCCGGTGCGGGCGATCGCGATCGCGATGACGACGAGCGCGGCGAGCCCGATGACGGTGGCCACCGCGCCGGTGATGATGCCGGCGAGCGCGAGCCCGTCGCCGTCCTGCCGCCCACCGCTGCGCGCGATCTCGGTACGGGCCTGTGCGCCGAGGACGATGGCCACGATCCCCACCAGCCCGAAGCCGCAGCACCAGGAGAGCACCAGCGTGGTGATGCCGGTGACCAGCGCAGCGGTGGCCTTGCCGTTGGTGGTGACGCCGGGCGGGTAGCCGTATCCGGGGGGGCCGTAGCCGGACTCCGGCGGGTAGCTCATCACGACCTCCGTGGCTGTGGCTGTCTGCTCGCATGAGAGTCTAGAGACGAGCACTCGTCACCGTCAGGAGGAGGCCGTGATGTCGATTCTCGACGAGATCGTCGACGGCGTCCGCCTCGACCTGGCCGAACGCCAGCGGCTGGTCCCGCTCGAGGAGGTCAAGGCCGCCGCTCGCCGGGCCGCGGACGCGAAGGATCCGCTGCCCACGTTCCGCGCGCCGGGGGTCAGCGTGATCGCCGAGGTGAAGCGCGCCAGCCCGAGCCGCGGGGCGCTCGCCGAGATCGCGGACCCTGCCGCACTCGCCGCCGAGTACGCCGCCGGCGGGGCCGCGGCGATCAGTGTGCTCACCGAGCAGCGCCGGTTCGGCGGCAGCCTCGAGGACCTGCGCGCGGTGCGCGCCAGGGTCGACGTGCCGGTGCTCCGCAAGGACTTCGTGGTCAGCTCCTACCAGCTCTGGGAGGCCCGGGCCGCCGGCGCCGACCTGGTGCTGCTGATCGCGGCCGCGCTCACCCGCAACGAGCTTGCGGGCCTGCTGGACCGAGCCGTGTCCATCGGGCTGACACCGCTGGTCGAGGTGCACGACGAGGAGGAGGTGGACCGGGCCCTCGAGGCCGGCGCCACCCTCATGGGGGTGAACGCGCGCAACCTGCGCACGCTCGACGTGGACCGCGACACCTTCGCCCGGCTGGCTCCGCGCATCCCCGGCTCCGTCGTACGCGTCGCCGAGTCCGGCGTGCGCGGTCCGCACGACGTCTTCGAGTACGCCAAGCAGGGCGCGAACGTGGTGCTCGTCGGCGAGAGCCTGGTCCGCGGCAAGCAGCCGCGCACCGCCGTGGCCGACCTGGTCGCTGCCGGCACTCACCCCGCCCTGAGCTCCCGCGGATGACCCACGCCGCCCCGACGAGGACCACGATGAACGCCCTTCCGGACGCTGCCGGCCACTTCGGCCGGTTCGGCGGCCGCTTCATGCCCGAGGCCCTGGTGGCCGCCCTCGACGAGCTCACCGTCGCCTGGCAGGAGGCGATGGCCGACCCGGCTTTCACCGCCGAGTTCGACCGCCTGCTGCGCGAGTACGCCGGCACGCCGAGCCTGCTGTACGACGCGCGGCGGCTCTCGGAGCGGGTGGGCGCAAGGATCCTGCTCAAGCGGGAGGACCTGAACCACACCGGCGCGCACAAGATCCGCAACGTGCTGGGGCAGGCGCTGCTCACCAAGCGGATGGGCAAGACCCGGGTGATCGCGGAGACGGGTGCCGGCCAGCACGGCGTCGCGGCGGCGACCGCGGCGGCCTACCTCGGCCTGGACTGCGTGGTCTACATGGGTGAGGTGGACACCCGGCGGCAGGCCCTGAACGTGGCCCGCATGCACCTGCTCGGGGCCGACGTGGTTGCCGTGAGGTCCGGGTCGCGCACCCTCAAGGACGCGATCAACGAGGCGCTGCGTGACTGGGTCGCCACCGTGGACCACACGGCGTACCTCTTCGGCACCGCTGCGGGGCCGCACCCGTTCCCCGCGCTGGTGCGGTCCTTCACCCGCGGGATCGGCGACGAGGCCAGGGCCCAGTGCCTCGAGCTGACCGGGACGCTGCCGGATGCCGTGGCCGCCTGCGTCGGCGGCGGGTCGAACGCCATCGGCCTGTTCACGGCCTTCGTCGACGATGCGTCGGTGCGGATCTACGGCTTCGAGGCCGGCGGCGAGGGAGTGGACACCCCGCGGCACGCTGCGACCATCCACGCCGGGGAGGTCGGCGTGCTGCACGGTGCCCGCACCTTCCTGCTGCAGGACGAGGACGGCCAGACCCGCGAGTCGCACTCCATCTCTGCGGGACTGGACTACCCGGGCGTGGGTCCCGAGCACGCGCACCTGGCCGCCACGGGCCGGGCGACGTACCTGCCGGTCACCGACGCCGAGGCGATGGACGCCTTCTCGCTGCTGTCCCGGACCGAGGGCATCATCCCGGCCATCGAGTCCGCCCACGCGGTCGCCGGCGCTGTCCGGCTCGCGAAACAGATGCCCGGCTCGACCATCCTGGTCAACCTGTCCGGGCGCGGCGACAAGGACATGGGCACCGCCGTGGACTGGTTCGGCCTGGGCGCGGTGGCCGCCGACGACAGCGCCGGGGAGCCGTCGTGAGCGGGGTCCGCGACGCCTTCGACCGGGCCCGTGGCGAAGGCCGCTCGGCGCTGGTCGGCTACCTGCCTGCGGGGTTCCCCGACGTCGCCGGCTCGGTCCGGGCGATGCAGGTGATGGTCGAGCACGGCTGCGACGTCATCGAGGTCGGGCTGCCCTACAGCGACCCGGTGATGGACGGCCCGACCATCCAGGCCGCCGCGCAGCAGGCACTGGAGGGCGGCGTGCGCACCGCCGACGTGCTGCGCACCGTCGAGGCGGTTGCCGGAGGCGGCGCGCCGGTGCTGGTGATGACCTACTGGAACCCGGTGGAGAGGTACGGCGTCGAGCGGTTCGCCGCCGACCTGGCCAACGCCGGGGGGGCCGGCCTGATCACCCCCGACCTGATCCCCGACGAGGCGGGGGAGTGGCTGGCCGCCTCGGACGCGCACGGCCTGGACCGGGTCTTCCTGGTCGCCCCCTCGTCGACCGACGAGCGGTTGGCGATGACCACCTCGCACTGCCGCGGGTTCGTCTACGCGACGGCGGTGATGGGGGTGACCGGGGCCCGGGCCACGACCAGTGAGCTGGCCGAGCCGCTGGTCCGTCGTACCCACGCGGTCACCGACCTGCCCGTCGGTGTCGGCCTGGGTGTCTCGAACGGCGCGCAGGCCGCGGAAGTGGCCCGGTTCGCCGACGGTGTCATCGTAGGATCCGCATTCGTCCGCCGCCTCCTGGACGCGGACGGAGCCGGCACCGGCCTGGCCGCGCTCGCCGACCTCGCCGAGGACCTGGCCAAGGGAGTACGTGCGTGATCTCAGCCTTCATCCCCAGCCCCGGGCAGGGCGTGTGGCACCTGGGGCCGATCCCGATCCGCGGCTACGCGCTGTGCATCATCGCCGGCGTCATCGTGGCCATCTGGATGGGCGAGAAGCGCTGGGTGGCGCGCGGCGGCCGGCCCGGACAGGTCGGCGACATCGCGATCTGGGCGGTCCCGTTCGGGCTGGTCGGGGGCCGGCTCTACCACGTGATCACCGACTACGAGCTGTACTTCCTGCCCGGCAAGGACCCGATCGCGGCGCTGTACGTCTGGCAGGGCGGGCTCGGCATCTGGGGCGCCATCGCGCTCGGCGCGGTGGGCGCCTACATCGGGTGCCGCCGCCACAACATCAAGTTCCCGCCGCTCGCGGACGCGCTGGCTCCCGGCATCGCCGTGGCGCAGGCGATCGGCCGGTGGGGGAACTGGTTCAACCAGGAGCTGTTCGGGACGCCGACCACCCTGCCGTGGGGGCTGGAGATCGACCCGGCGCACCGGCCGGCCGGCTACGAGCAGTACGCCACCTTCCAGCCGACGTTCCTCTACGAGTGCATCTGGGACCTCGGCGTGGCCGGGGTGGTGATCTGGGCCGACCGGAAGTTCCGGCTCGGGCACGGCCGGGCGCTCGCGCTCTACGTGATGGCCTACACCCTCGGCCGCGGCTGGATCGAGTACCTCCGCATCGACCACGCCAACCACATCCTCGGGCTGCGCCTCAACGACTGGACCTCGATCCTGGTCTTCCTCGGGGCACTGGTCTACTTCGTGATCTCGGCCAGACGGCACCCGGGCCGCGAGGAGAGCGTGTTCCGCCGGCCGCTGCCGAGCGACGGTACGACGGGCGTGGCCGGTGAGCCCTCGGACGGCGAGCCGTCCGAGGAGCGTCCTGCCACCGATGCCGATGCCGATGCCCAGCCACCGCCGAGTAGGTGAGCCTGCCCTTCGGTGAAATCGCGTCGGAAACGCGAAATGATCGACCCATGAGCACGGATGACTCGGTGAGCCAGGAGATCCAGCCCGGGCACGAGCACCCGGACGTCACGGGCGGTTGGTTGCGCCCGGCGGTCTTCGGGGCGATGGACGGCCTGGTGTCCAACCTGGCGCTGATCGCCGGCGTCGCCGGGGGCACCAGCGGAGCCACCAACTCCCAGGCCGTGGTGCTGGCGGGTCTCGCCGGGCTGGCTGCCGGGGCGTTCTCGATGGCGGCCGGGGAGTACACCTCCGTGGCCAGCCAGTCCGAGTCCGCCGCCCGCGAGATCGAGCGCGAGCGCGCCGAGATCGAGCGGCATCCCGAGCACGAGATCCGCGAGCTCGCCGAGATGTACGCCGCAAAGGGCATCGACGAGGACCTGGCCCTCAAGCTGGCTCAGCAGGTGCACCGCGACGTGGACAACGCCGTGCGCGTGCACGCCCGCGAGGAGCTCGGAGTGGACCCGCACGACCTGCCGTCGGCGACGCTGGCCGCCACGTCCTCCTTCGTGTCCTTCGCGCTCGGTGCGCTGGTCCCACTGCTGCCCTACCTGCTCGGCGCCGACAGCCTGCTCCCCGGCCTAGGGCTCACGCTGCTCGCGCTCTTCATCGGCGGCGCGGTGGTCACCCAGCTGACCAACCGGTCCTGGTTCTTCGGCGGACTGAGGCAGCTGGTGCTGGGTGGCGCGGCGGCCGGGCTGACCTACGCCGTGGGCGCCGCGGTCGGCGCGAACCTGGGCTAGCCCGCACAGACCGGCTGTCTCACACTACGGTTCCGCAGGCGGCCCGCCGATATGTCGGTGATGTACGCTGGCGGCTCCGCATGGGCCAACGCTGTCCCGCGCAAGTTCCTCGACAGACACCGGCCTGCTCTCGGCGCGCCGGTGCACGACGACGGGAGAGTGCCGCATGCAATCGTCCCCGCCGCCTCAGGGCCTCTACGACGGTGCCCACGAGCACGACGCCTGTGGTGTGGCGTTCGTCGCCACCCTCACCGGTGAGCCGAGCCACGACATCGTGGCCAAGGCGATCACCGCGCTGAAGAACCTGGAGCACCGCGGCGCCACCGGCGCCGAGCCGGAGTCGGGTGACGGCGCGGGCATCATGCTCCAGGTCCCGGACGCGTTCCTGCGCGAGGTCGTCGACTTCGAGCTCCCGGCGGCCCACAGCTACGCGGTCGGCACCGCCTTCCTGGCCGGGGACACGGAGCAGGTCGCCAAGACCCGCCGCCGGATCGAGGAGATCGCCGACGAGGAGGGCCTGGCCGTACTCGGCTGGCGGGACCTGCCGGTGGACCCGAGCACGCTCGGCGTCACCGCGCGCAGCGTGATGCCTACGTTCAGCCAGCTGTTCGTGACCGCCGCGCGCGGCCGGGTGATGGGCATCGCCCTCGAGCGGCTCGCGTTCTGCCTGCGCAAGCGCTCCGAGCGGGAGACCGGGGTCTACTTCCCGTCCCTGTCGTCGCGGACGCTGGTCTACAAGGGGATGCTCACCACCGAGCAGCTGGACCGCTTCTACCCCGACCTGCACGACGAGCGGATCGCCTCCGCGGTCGCGGTCGTGCACTCGAGGTTCTCCACCAACACCTTCCCGAGCTGGCCGCTGTCACACCCGTTCCGGTTCGTCGCCCACAACGGCGAGATCAACACTGTGATGGGCAACCGCAACTGGATGCGGGCCCGGGAGGCGCTGCTGTCCAGCGAGCTGCTCGGCGGGGACCTGGAGCGGCTGTACCCGATCTGCAGCCCGGACGCCTCGGACTCCGCCTCGTTCGACGAGGTTCTGGAGCTGCTGCACATGGGCGGCCGGTCGCTGCCGCACTCGGTGCTGATGATGATCCCCGAGGCCTGGGAGAACACCGTCGCCGGAGGCGGCGAACGTGGCGCCGGCGAGATGGACGAAAGACTCCGCGCGTTCTACGAGTTCCACGCGAGCCTGATGGAGCCGTGGGACGGACCGGCCTGCGTGGTGTTCAGCGACGGCACCCAGGTCGGCGCGGTCCTGGACCGCAACGGGCTGCGCCCGTCCCGCTACTGGGTCACCGACGACGGACTCGTGGTGCTCGCCTCCGAGGTGGGCGTGCTGGACATCGACCCGGCGTCCGTCGTACGCAAGGGAAGGCTCAAGCCCGGCCGGATGTTCCTCGTCGACGTCGAGGAGCACCGGATCATCGAGGACGAGGAGATCAAGGGCGAGCTCGCCGCCGAGCAGCCGTACGACGAGTGGCTGCACGCCGGGCTGATCCACCTCAACGACCTGCCCGACCGCGAGCACGTCGTGCACACCCATGCCTCGGTCACCCGGCGGCAGCAGATCTTCGGCTACACCGAGGAAGAGAAGCGGGTCATCCTGGCCCCGATGGCCCGGGTCGGCGCCGAGCCGATCGGATCGATGGGCACCGACGCGCCGATCGCCGCGCTCTCCGCCCGGCCCCGGCTGCTGTTCGACTACTTCACCCAGCTGTTCGCGCAGGTGACCAACCCGCCGTTGGACGCCATCCGTGAGGAGCTGGTCACCTCGCTGGCCGGCACGATCGGGCCCGAGTCGAACCTGCTCGAGCCGGCGCCGGCATCATGCCGCCAGGTGCTGCTGCCGTTCCCGGTGATCGACAACGACGAGCTGGCCAAGATCAGGCACATCAACCGCGACGGTGACATGCCCGGGTTCATCACCCACGTCGCCCGCGGGCTCTACGACGTCGAGGGCGGAGGAGCGGCGCTGGCGGCCCGCATCGACGAGATCTGCGCGGAGGTGTCCGCGGCCATCGCGGACGGGGCCCGGATCATCGTGCTGTCGGACCGCCACTCGACCGCGGACCTGGCGCCGATCCCGTCTCTGCTGCTCACCGGCGCGGTGCACCACCACCTGGTGCGGGAGAAGACCCGCACCCAGGTCGGACTGCTGGTGGAGGCCGGCGACGTGCGCGAGGTGCACCACGTGGCGCTGCTCATCGGGTACGGCGCGGCGGCGGTCAACCCCTACCTCGCGATGGAGACCGTGGAGGACCTGGCCCGCGACGGCCACTTCGTCGACATCGACCCGGAGACCGCGGTCGCGAACCTGGTGCACTCCCTCGGCAAGGGTGTGCTCAAGGTGATGAGCAAGATGGGCGTGTCCACGGTCGCGTCGTACACCGGCGCGCAGATCTTCGAGGCCGTCGGGCTCTCGCAGCAGCTGGTGGACCGGTACTTCACCGGCACCGTCAGCCGGCTCGGCGGCATCGACCTGGACACCGTCGCGGACGAGGTGGCCCGCCGGCACCGCACCGCCTACCCGGTGGACGGGCTGCCGCCCGCGCACCGGACCCTGGAGATCGGCGGGGAGTACCAGTGGCGCCGGGAGGGCGAGCCGCACCTGTTCGACCCGGACACCGTGTTCCGTCTCCAGCACGCCACCCGCACCGGCCGCTACGACATCTTCAAGGCCTACACCTCACGCGTCGACGAGCAGTCCGAGCGGTTGATGACGCTGCGCGGGCTGTTCCGGTTCCGCACCGCCGAGGATCTCGGCCGGACGCCCGTGCCGCTGGAGGAGGTGGAGCCTGCCTCCGAGATCGTCAAGCGGTTCTCGACGGGTGCGATGTCCTACGGGTCGATCAGCCAGGAGGCGCACGAGACGCTGGCGATTGCCATGAACCGGCTCGGCGCGAAGTCCAACACCGGCGAGGGCGGTGAGGACCCGGAGCGGCTGCACGACCTGGAGCGGCGCAGTGCGATCAAGCAGGTGGCCTCGGGACGGTTCGGGGTCACCTCGGAGTACCTCACCAACGCCGACGACATCCAGATCAAGATGGCGCAGGGCGCCAAGCCCGGCGAGGGTGGCCAGCTGCCCGGCCACAAGGTGTACCCGTGGATCGCGAAGACCCGGCACTCCACCCCGGGCGTGGGGCTGATCTCCCCGCCGCCGCACCACGACATCTACTCGATCGAGGACCTCGCGCAGCTGATCCACGACCTGAAGAACGCGAACCCGTCGGCGCGGGTGCACGTCAAGCTGGTCGCGGAGGTGGGCGTGGGCACGGTCGCTGCTGGCGTGTCCAAGGCGCACGCCGACGTGGTGCTGGTCTCCGGCCACGACGGCGGCACCGGCGCGGCGCCGCTGACCTCCCTCAAGCACGCGGGCGGTCCCTGGGAGCTGGGGCTCGCCGAGACCCAGCAGACGCTGCTGCTGAACGGGCTGCGGGACCGGATCGTGGTGCAGACCGACGGCCAGCTCAAGACCGGTCGTGACGTGGTGGTCGCCGCGCTGCTCGGCGCGGAGGAGTTCGGGTTCGCGACCGCGCCGCTGGTGGTCTCCGGCTGCATCATGATGCGGGTCTGCCACCTGGACACCTGCCCGGTCGGCGTGGCCACCCAGAACCCGGTGCTGCGCGCCCGGTTCACCGGGAAGCCGGAGTTCGTGGAGAACTTCTTCATGTTCCTGGCCGAGGAGGTCCGCGAGCACCTGGCCGCCCTCGGGTTCCGGAGCATCGAGGAGGCGGTCGGGCATGCCGAGGCGCTCGACGTGCACCGGGCCGTGGAGCACTGGAAGGCCGCGGGTCTGGACCTGTCCCCGGTCCTGCACGTGCCGACGCTGCCGGAGGGCGCCGTGCGGCACCACACCGTCGCCCAGGACCACGGCTTGGACCGGGCCCTGGACAACGCGCTGGTCGAGCTCGCCGCCGATGCGCTCGAGCGAGGGGAGCCGCTGCGGGCTCAGCTGCCCATCCGCAACGTCAACAGGACGGTCGGGACGATGCTCGGTCACGAGGTGACCAGGAGGTACGGCGGAGCCGGCCTCCCCGACGGCACCATCGACCTCACCTTCACCGGGTCGGCCGGCCAGTCTTTCGGTGCGTTCCTGCCGCGTGGCATCACGCTGCGGCTGGAGGGCGACGCCAACGACTATGTCGCCAAGGGATTGTCCGGTGGGCGCGTGGTGGTACGCCCCGACCGGGCCGCGACGTTCCGGGCGGAGGAACAGATCGTCGCCGGCAACGTGATCGGCTACGGCGCGACCTCGGGCGAGCTGTTCGTCCGCGGCCAGGTCGGCGAGCGGTTCTGCGTGCGCAACTCCGGGGCGACGGCCGTGGTGGAGGGGGTCGGCGACCATGGCTGCGAGTACATGACCGGCGGCTGCGTCGTCGTGCTCGGCGCCACCGGCCGCAACTTCGCCGCCGGCATGTCCGGCGGGGTGGCGTTCGTGCTCGACCTCGACCGCCGGCGGGTCAGCAAGGAGCGGCTCGAGCTGTGCGCGGTCGAGGGGGAGGCCGCCGAGGAGCTGCACGAGCTGGTCCGCCGTCACCACGAGGAGACCGGCTCCGCGGTGGCCGAGCAGCTGCTGGCCGACTGGCAGTCCGCCGTACGCCGCTTCACCGAAGTGATGCCCACCGACTTCAAGCGGGTGCTCGCGGCGCGGGCGGCCGCCGAGGCGGAGGGGCTCACCGACGACGAGACCGCGAGCCGGATGATGGAGGTGCTCGATGGCTGACCCCAAGGGCTTCTTGAAGCATGGCCGGCAGGTCGCGGACCGCCGTCCCGTCGAGGAGCGGGTCCAAGACTGGCAGGAGGTCTACCCCGACAGCGCGGGCCGGGCGCTGCTGCCGATCATCACCGAGCAGGCCAGCCGGTGCATGGACTGCGGCATCCCGTTCTGCCACCAGGGCTGCCCGCTCGGCAACATCATCCCGGAGTGGAACGACCTGGTGTGGCGCGGGGACTGGGAGAGCGCGGCCGAACGGCTGCACGCGACCAACAACTTCCCCGACTTCACCGGGCGGCTGTGCCCGGCGCCGTGCGAGACCGCGTGCGTGCTGGGCATCAACCAGGACCCGGTGACCATCAAGAACGTGGAGGTGGCGATCGCCGACAAGGCCTGGGACTCGGGCCTGGTCCGGCCGCAGCCGCCGGAGTGGCTGACCGGCCGCACCGTCGCCGTGGTGGGTTCCGGACCGGCAGGGCTGGCCGCCGCGCAGCAGCTGACCAGGGCAGGGCACACTGTCGCGGTGTACGAGCGCGCCGACCAGCCCGGCGGGCTGCTGCGGTACGGGATCCCCGAGTTCAAGATGGAGAAGCGGCACCTCGAGCGACGGCTGGACCAGATGCGCCGTGAGGGCACGGTGTTTCGCACCGGCGTTCACGTGGGCAAGGACGTGACCGGTCGCCAGCTGGCGGAGCGGTTCGACGCGGTGCTGCTCACCATCGGCGCGACGGTGCCGCGTGACCTGCCCATCCCGGGCCGTGAGCTGGCCGGTGTGCACCAGGCGATGGAGTACCTGCCGCAGGCGAACCGGGCCGCGCTCGGCCAGACCGTCGAGGACCAGGTGGTGGCCACCGGCAAGCACGTGGTGATCATCGGCGGCGGGGACACCGGCGCGGACTGCCTCGGTACGGCGCACCGGCAGGGTGCCCGGTCGGTGACCCAGCTCGAGATCATGGGTGAGCCCGGCTCGGTGCGCCCGGCGCACCAGCCCTGGCCGACGTACCCGATGATCATGCGGGTCTCCGCCGCGCACGAGGAGGGGGGCGAGCGGGTGTACTCGGTGTCCACGCAGGGTTTCCTCGGCGACGGGCAGGGCCGCGTCGCGGCGTTGCGGCTGGTGGAGGTGCGGATGCAGGACGGCCGCTTCGAGGAGGTGCCGGGCACCGAGCGGGACATCCCGGCCGAGCTGGTGCTGCTGGCGATGGGCTTCACCGGGCCGGAGCCGGACGGCGTCGTGGCCGACCTCGGCCTCGATCTGGACCCGCGCGGGAACATCGTCCGCGACAACGGCTACCTGAGCTCGGCGCCGGGCGTGTTCGCGGCCGGCGACTGCGGACGCGGCCAGTCGCTGATCGTCTGGGCGATCGCGGAGGGCCGGTCGGCGGCCGCGTCGGTTGACCGCTTCCTCACCGGCGCAACCACGCTGCGCGCGCCCATCGCCCCCACCGAACGACCGCTGACAGCGTGACCCGCGCACGCCGCGCGATGACTCGTCGCTAGGCTCGTCAGGTGCGAAGAGCCAAGATAGTCTGCACTCTCGGACCGTCCACTGACACCCAGGACCGCGTTCGCGCGCTGGTCGACGCCGGCATGGACGTGGCCCGGCTGAACCTCAGTCACGGTTCGCACGCCGACCACGAACGCGTCTACCACCTGATCCGTCGGGCCTCCGACGAGTCCGGCCACGGGGTCGGCATCGTCGCCGACCTGCAGGGCCCCAAGATCCGGCTGGGCACGTTCGCCTCGGGGCCGGTGACCCTCGAGGAGGGCGCCGCGTTCACGATCACCACGCGTGACGTGCTCGGGGACCAGGACATCTGCTCCACGACGTACGACGGGCTGCCCGGCGACGTGTCCAAGGGCGACCAGGTCCTCATCGACGACGGCCGGGTCCGTCTCGAGGTCACCGCGGTTCGGGACACGGACGTGGAGACCCGGGTGGTGGTGCCGGGCAAGGTCAGCAACCACAAGGGCATCAACCTGCCCGGGGTCGCGGTGTCCGTGCCTGCGCTCTCGGAGAAGGACCGCGAGGACCTGCGCTGGGCGCTGCACCTGACCGTCGACTTCATCGCGCTGTCGTTCGTCAGGTCCGCCTCCGACGTGGAGGACGTGCGCGCGGTGATGCGCGAGGAGGGCGTGATGCTCCCCGTGATCGCCAAGATCGAGAAGCCGCAGGCGATCCAGAACCTCGACGAGGTGGTCGACGCGTTCGACGCGTTCATGGTTGCCCGCGGCGACCTCGGTGTGGAGTGCCCGCTGGAGGACGTGCCGTTCCTGCAGAAGCACGTCATCGACGCGGCCCGCCGCAACGCCAAGCCGGTGATCGTGGCGACCCAGATGCTGGAGTCGATGATCTCGGCGCCGCGGCCGACGCGGGCCGAGGCCTCCGACGTGGCCAACGCGGTGCTCGACGGCGCGGACGCGGTGATGCTGTCCGGCGAGACCAGCGTGGGCGAGTACCCGATCGAGACCGTGCGCACCATGGCCCGGATCATCGAGTCGACCGAGAGTCACGGCCTGGCGCGGATGACCGCCATCGAGTGGCAGCCGCGCACTCGGGGCGGGGTGATCGCCAAGGCCGCCGCCGAGGTGGCCGACCGGGTAGGCGCGAAGTACCTCGTCGCGTTCACCCAGAGTGGCGACTCCGCCCGGCGGCTGTCCCGCTACCGCGGCCCGATCCCGATGCTGGCGTTCACGCCGGTGGACGCGGTGCGCTCGCAGCTGTCGCTGTCGTGGGGCATGGAGACGTTCAAGGCGCCGCCGGTGGAGCACACCGACGAGATGGTGCGCCAGGTCGACGAGCACCTGCTGAACATCGGCCGGGTCAAGGAGGGCGACCTGGTGGTGATCATCGCCGGCAGCCCGCCCGGCATCCCCGGGTCCACCAACGCGCTGCGCATTCACCGGATGGGCGACGCGATCAACGAGGTGGCACCGGCCTACCGGCGTCCGCACTAGCCCCATGGGTGCCGGAAGGGCGGCGGTCCTGCTGGTCGTCGTCGCGTCGCTGTCCGGCTGCTCGGCGACCAGTGCGCCGCCTCATCGCCAGCCTTCCCCGTCCTCGTCCTTGTCCGCGTCTCCGTCCCCATCCCCAGTCACGCGGGCGTCCGGTCCGCTCTCGCTGCACGCGCGGACCGTGCGCTGGCGGCTGCCGGGGCGGCTGAGCCGCGACGTCGCGATGACGTACCACGGGGGGCTGCTCGTCGCAGGCGGTCTCCAGCCGGGTGACGTGTCCTCGGACCAGGTGTGGCGCATCGACCCTGAGACGGGAGCCCACCGTCGGCTGGGCACACTGGCCGATCCGGTCCACGACGCCGCCGGGGGAGTGCTCCAGGGCCGGCCGACCGTGCTCGGCGGCGGGGCCTCATCCAGCCTGTCCGTCGTACAGCAGGGGACTGGGAGGTGGCGGGTGACCGGGCACCTGCCGGGCCCGCGCTCGGACCTGTCCGCCACGTCCCTCGGGAACGGGCTCGTGGTGGTCGGTGGCTACGACGGCGTGCACTCACCGAGGACGGTGCTGCAGACCAGCGACGGCCGGCACTTCCACGTGGTGGCCCGGCTGCCGCACGGCGTGCGCTACGCCGGCGTGGCCGCTCTGCACGGCCAGGTCTGGGTGCTCGGCGGCGAGGAGAACGGGCGCGAGCTGCGGGAGGTCTACCGCGTGGACCTCTCGAGCGGGCGGGTCACTCGTGCGGGCCGGCTGCCCGGTCCGCTGGGCCACGAGGCGGTGGTCGCGGTAGGGGACCGGCTCCTGGTCCTCGGCGGACGGCCGAGTCTGAACAGTGCGACCGACCGGGTGTGGTGGTTCAGCCCCTCCACCGGCAGGTGGCGGCCGGGGGGCCGGCTGCCTTACCCGGTCGCCGACGCGCCCGTCGTCACCGTCGCCGGGTCGACGTACCTGCTCGGCGGGGAGAGGCCCTCCTTCACCGACCGGGTCACGCGGCTGCGCTGGTCGCGCTGACAGTTCCTCCTCGCGATCGGTGCCGGGTGTGGGATTCGAACCCACACGCCCTTTCGGGCAACGCCTTTTGAGGGCGCAGTGTCTGCCTGTTCCACCAACCCGGCTCGCTAGCGAGGTTACGGTACAGGACCGCTCTGCTGGGCAGCACACGCGTGGCTTCGACATCAGGACGGGCGGAAGTGGTCAGATCGCCCCCCGTTAGCCTTGCCTGCGTGACACAACAGGGCATCCCCAGCCGCCGCGTGGTCATCGCCGAGGATGAGGCGCTGATCCGGATGGATCTTGCCGAGATGCTCGCCGAGGACGGGTACGACGTGGTGGGCCAGGCCGGCGACGGTGAGAAGGCGGTCGCGCTGGCTCGGGACCTGCGCCCCGACCTCGTGGTCCTGGACGTGAAGATGCCGAAGCTGGACGGGATCACCGCGGCTCAGCGCATCGCCGAGGAGCGGATCGCTCCGGTGGTGATCCTGACCGCGTTCAGCCAGCGGGACCTCGTCGAGCGGGCCCGGGACGCCGGGGCGATGGCTTACCTCGTGAAGCCGTTCTCGAAGCAGGACCTGATGCCGGCCGTCGAGATGGCGGTGAGCAGGTTCGCGGAGCTGCAGATGCTCGAGGCTGAGGTGGCCGACCTGACCGAGCGCCTGGAGGCCCGCAAGGCCATCGACCGCGCGAAGAGCGTGCTGCAGCAGCAGCTGCGGCTCAGCGAGCCGGACGCGTTCCGGTGGATCCAGAAGACCGCGATGGACCTGCGGCTGTCCATGCGGCAGGTCGCGGAGGGCGTGCTGACGCACGGGCCGTCCCTGAGCGGCGACAGCGGCGACAAGCCGGGCTAGACGGGACACGCGGCCCTCTGCGAAGCCCTGTGGCCGAGGTCACAAAATGGCAACGACCGTGACGGATCCGCGTCGAGGGGGTCCTCCTGGGCGGGATTACCGCTAACTTCACTGCATCATCGCTATGCGGCACCTCGGGGGAGCCGCTTCGCTTCACGGAGGCTTCATGATTCGCCCTACCCGCGCATGGCAGTCGGCAGCGGTCCTCGCTGTGGCCGCGCTCGCACTCAGCGCCTGCGGCTCTTCCGGCGGCGGCAATGCCGCACCGAAACCCACCACCAAGACCTCGGCAACGTCCGACTCCGGCAGCGGAGGCGGCGCCACCAAGGGTGACGGCACGCTGACCATCGGCACGCTGCTCCCGGAGACCGGCGACCTCGCGTTCCTCGGCCCGCCGGAGTTCGCGGGCGTGCAGGCGGCCGTCGACGACATCAACGCGGCCGGCGGGGTGCTGGGCAAGCAGGTCGTGCAGTCCAAGGCGGACTCCGGCGACGGTACGCCGGACATCGCCGGCCAGTCGGTGAACGGGCTGCTCGCAGACCACGCCGACGCGATCATCGGCGCCGCGGCCTCCGGCGTCTCGCTCTCGGTCATCAACCAGATCACCGACGCGGGTGTGGTGGAGTTCTCTCCGGCCAACACCTCGCCGGCGTTCGACGACCCCAAGACCGACCCGCACAACCTGTACTTCCGCACCGCGCCCTCCGACGTCCTCCAGGGCGCCGTGATGGCCAACATGGTGCTCCACGACGGGCACACGAACGTGGCGATCCTGGCCCGCCAGGACTCCTACGGCGAGCTGCTCGCGGCCCAGGTCGCGAAGGGCGTCAAGAACGGCGGCGGCAAGGTCGCGGCCAAGGTGCTCTACGCGGCCGACGCCACCAACTTCACCGCCGAGGTCAACAAGATCGCCGCGCTGAGGCCGGACGCCATCGTGCTGATCGCCTTCAACGAGACCACGAAGATCATCCCGACGATGATCGCGAAGGGGATCGGCCCGCAGGACCAGCAGATCTACTTCGTCGACGGCAACACGGCCGACTACTCCAAGGACTTCGCGAAGGGCACCCTCACCGGTGTGAAGGCGACCTACCCGGGTGCGGAGCTGACCGCCTCGTTCAAGCAGCGGCTGCTGAAGGCAGACCCGAAGCTGAAGGACTTCACCTACGGTCCCGAGTCGTACGACGCGACGGTCATGACCGCGCTGGCCGCGACCATGGCAGGCACCGACGACCCGACCACGTTCGCCCCGGACATCATCAAGGTGTCCGCGGACGGCACGGAGTGCACGTCGTACTCGCAGTGTGTGGATCTGATCAAGCAGGGCAAGGACATCGACTACCAAGGTGTGTCCGGCCCCTGTGACCTCGGCCCGACCGGAAGCCCGGTGAAGGCCACGATCGGCATCTTCCAGTACGGCAACGACAACACGTACCACAACGTGGACTACATCACCGGAGTCATCGCGGGCTGAACCTAGCCGCGGGACACCTGCACCGACAAGGAGGGCGGGGTCCGGCTCGAGAGAGCCGGGCCCCGCCTTCTGCGTGTGTACGGCGCGGCGTGCCGACTTCCGTCTCGGGCTCAAGGGCCACAACGCCCCGCGCCCCAGCGGTGGTGAGACATCGGAGCGCCATCGCCAGATGGTGCCCTTAGCGCTCCGGTGTTGCTCCCATGGCGCGTTCCGGGACGGCTCCGATGCGCACGCGGCCTCGGAACACAGGTATCGGCGAAGCGGAAGCTGCGGAGGTCGCAGCGAGCTCAGGCCTTGGCGAGCGTGCCCAGGTAGAGCTGGATCACCTTCGGGTCGTGGATCAGGTCCTTGCCGCTAGCGGTGTACGCGTTGCGGCCCTGGTCCAGGACGTAGCCCCGGTCGCAGATCTGCAGGCAGCGTCGGGCGTTCTGCTCGACCATGATCACCGAGACGCCGGCCCGGTTGATGCGCCGGGTCTGCACGAACACCTCGTCCTGCATCACGGGGGAGAGCCCGGCAGACGGCTCGTCGAGGAGCAGCACCGACGGCTCCATCATCAGCGCGCGGCCCATGGCCACCATCTGCCGCTCGCCGCCGGACAGCGACCCGGCGCGCTGGCTGCGCCGGTCCAGCAGGGCCGGGAACAGCTCGCCGACCAGCTCGAAGCGCTTCCGGAACGACTTGGGGCGCTGGTAGACGCCCATCTCCAGGTTCTCCTGGATGGTCAGCGACGGGAAGACGTTGTTGGTCTGCGGCACGAAGCCGATGCCCTCCCGCACCAGCGTGTCGGCGCGCTGGTTGGTGATGTCCTCGCCGTTGAGCGTGACCGTGCCGGAGCGCACCTTCACCAGGCCGAAGAGCGCCTTGAGCAGGGTCGACTTGCCGGCGCCGTTGGGGCCGATGATGCCGACCAGCTCGTTGGGCTGGCAGTACAGGTCGGTGCCGTTGAGGATGTTGATCCCGGGCAGGTAGCCGGCGATCAGGTTGTCCGCGCGCAGCACCGCGCCTTCGGCACTCTTCAGGTGGGCGCTGCGGTCCAGCGAGTGCGTCTCAGACATGGGGCTGCTCCTCCTCGACGCTCAGGTCGGTGTCGTGGTGCGAGCCGAGGTAGGCGTCGATCACCCGAGGGTCGCCCATCACGGCGTCGGCAGGACCCTCCGCGATCACCTTGCCCTGGGCCATCACGATCACCCAGTCGGAGATGTCGCGGACCATGTCCATGTCGTGCTCGACGAACAGCACGGTGCGGCCCTCGTCCCGCAGCGACCGGACATGGTCGAGCAGGGACTGCTTGAGGGCGGGGTTGACCCCGGCCATCGGCTCGTCGAGCATCACCAGCTCCGGTTCGGCCATCAGGGCCCGCGCCATCTCCAGCAGCTTGCGCTGGCCGCCCGAGAGGGTTCCGGCGAAGTCGGCGCGCTTCTCGTAGAGCATGAACCGCCTGAGCAGCGCGTCGGCCTTCTCGGTGATGTCCTGCTCCTGGCCGCGCCAGGTGTGCAGCAGACCGGTGAGGAACCGCTCGCCGAGCTGCTTGGTCGCACCGAGCCGCATGTTCTCCAGCACGGACAGCTTCGCCAGCACCTTGGTCAGCTGGAAGGTGCGGACCATGCCCATCCGGGCCACCCGGAACGCGGCCACTCCGGACAGCGACCGGCCGTTGAACGACCAGTCGCCGGACTGCGGCTTGTCGAAGCCGGTCAGCAGGTTGAAGAACGTGGTCTTACCGGCGCCGTTCGGCCCGATCAGCGCGGTGATCACCCCGCGCTGGATCTCGACGTGGTCGACGTCGACGGCGGTCAGACCGCCGAAGTGCCGGTGCACCTTGTCCGCGACCAGGATCGGGTCCGGCTTGGCCACCCCCGGTTCGTGCGGCACCCCGGCGAGGGCGGCACGCGCGGCGGATACCGCGGAGGTCCCGCGCGCCGGGTTCTCGCCGGTGGCGGCGGTCGTGTCAGCGGGCATCGATGGCCAGCTCCCTTCGGTCCCCGAGGATGCCTTGCGGGCGGTAGATCATCAGCAGCATCAGCGCGAGACCCATGACGATCAGCCGCACCAGGCTGGCTTGCTGGTTGGTCATGATCCAGTGCGGGATGGACGGGTCGGGACCGGCCGTCAGCGCGCCGAACATCAGGCCGAGGAAGCTGATCAGGAACCAGAACACGATCGACCCGAGCACCGGTCCGAGGATGCGGGCGGCACCACCGAGCAGCAGCACGGTGTAGGCGAAGAACGTGGTGTCCGTGGCCACCCAGGTGGGGTTCATGTTGGTGTGCTGCAAGGCGATGAGGAACCCGGCCACGGCGCCGAACAGGCCGCCGAGGATCAGCGACTGCATCTTGTAGAGGTAGACGTTCTTGCCCAGGCTGCGGACCGCGTCCTCGTCCTCGCGGATGCCCTTGAGAACCCGGCCCCACGGGCTGCGCATCAGCAGCCAGACCAGCACGCAGCCGATCGCGATGATGATCCAGCCGACCGTCAGCAGCCAGAAGTCGTAGGGCCGCCACGAGACGATTCCGAGATCGACCGAGGTGGTGTACGGGTTGGCGTCGGCGAAGCTCTGCTCGAAGTGGATCAGCCCATCCTGCCCGCCGAACCACTTCAGCAGGGTCACCGACCCGAGCGTGTAGCGGATGATCTCCGAGGCCGCGATGGTCACGATGGCCAGGTAGTCCGCCCGCAGCCGCAACGTCGGAATGCCCAGGATGAAGGCGAGCACGACGGTGAAGAACAACCCGGCCACGATGGCCAGCCAGAACGGCAGCCCCCAGGTGGCGACGAAGGACGCCATGGTGTAGCCGCCGATGGCCATGAACCCAGCCTGCCCGAAGTTCAGCAGGCCGGTGTAGCCGAAGTTGACGTTCAGGCCGATGGCTGCCAGCGCGTAGACGACCGCGGTGGGGCCGAGAGCCTCCTGCAGCGACTGGCTGACCAGGCTTGCCCAGTGCATGTGGCGCTCCTCGTCCTATCCGACACGCTCGGCGCGGCCGAGCAGACCTTGGGGGCGGAACAGCAGCACGATGACCAGCACCAGGAGGGCGCCGACGAACTTCAGCTCTGCCGGGATGAACAGGGTGGACACCTCGATGAAGATCCCGATGATGAACGAGCCGAGGATGGCTCCCCAGACGCTGCCGAGGCCGCCGAGGACGACGGCGGCGAAGACGAGCAGCAGGATCTTGAACCCGATCTGGTAGTCGAAGCCCTGCGTCATGCCGAGCAGCACACCAGACAACCCGGCCAGTCCGGCACCCACGGACCAGACCACCGAGATGACCCGATCCACGTTGATGCCGGACGAGGCGGCCAGGGCCGGGTTGTCGGCGACCGCGCGGGTGGCCTTGCCGATCCGGGTCTTCTGCACCCCCAGCGAGATGAGGATCAGCACCACCGCGGAGAAGCACATCACCCCGATGTCCTTGGGCGTCATCAGGACCGGGCCGAGGTGCCAGGGCTCCGGGCTGGTCCACTGCGAGTAGTTGTGATTGGCGGCGCCGGCGACGTACTGGTAGACGTTCCGCAGGAAGATCGACAAGCCGATGCTGACGATCATCGCGGCGATCAGGCCGACGCCCTTCTTCCGCAAGGGCTTCCAGAGGATCTTGTCCTGCGCCCAGCCGAAGAACGTGGACGCGACGATCGCGACCGCCACCGAGGTCACCATCGTGATGTTGGCGCCGCCGAGCGTGATGTCCCCGGGCAGGCTGTCGATGCCGAACGCGACGACCGCCCCGAAGGTGACCAGCTCTCCGTGCGCGAAGTTCGTCAGCCCCGTCGTACCGAAGATCATCGAGAGGCCCAGGGAGGCCATCGCCAGCAGGAAGGAGAAGACCAGACCGCCGGCGGCCAGTTGCAGCGCCTGGACGGCCACGCTGGTCTCGGGAGTGAGATCCGGACCGATGGGGAAGGCGACGAAGACATCGGAGGACAGCAGGATCTGCTGCTTGAGCGACACCTCCTTCGGGTCGCGGAGCGCGGCACCCTTGGGCAGCGTGTCGGTGTCGATGTGGATCGTGAACGTCTCCCCGACCACGTCCGCCGAGCTGCCGGGCAAGGCGATGTCGAAGATGCCGGTCTTGTCGCTGGTGCCGGAGCCCACCTGTTTGCCGGAGCTGTCCGAGACGGTGATCTTCACCCCGGAGACCGGCGTCGCCGGCTGGTTCCGGGTGTCGGTGAGGCAGCCGAGCACGTGGATCGTGTCGTCGTTGCGCGGCGGCGGCTTCACGCAGGTCGCGGGCGCCGCCGACGCCGCCCCGAGCGGCAGCAGCACGAGGAGGGCCACCGCGACCAGCAGCGAGGCGAGTTGTCTGCGTCGGGCGTGCATGGCGCTCCTGTCACGGCGGCTCGACATGACGGGGGACTATAGCGGGAGTGTGACCCACTTCACGTCATTTGGCTTGACCCCCGGCACACAGTAGAGCCATCCGGGCGCTCGTGGGGGCCCGAACGGGCAACAATGCGGCAACGGTTCACCGGAACGCGATGACCGCCGCGGTCAGCAGCGGAGCGACCAGCAGGCCCGGCAGCAGGTCGCCGACCGGGACCTGCCGGATGCGCAGCAGCCGCAGCGCGACTCCGACCAGCATCAGTCCGCCGGCCGTGGTGAGCGCGGCCAGGTGCGGCTCGGGCAGCACGTTGCCCAGTGCCGCCCCCAGCGCGGTCAACGAGCCCTGGACGGCCAGGATCGCGATCACGCTGGCTGCGACGCCCCAGCCGAGGGACGCCGCGAACGCGATCGAGGCGAACCCGTCGAGGGCCGCCTTGAGGAACAGCTGTTGCGGGCCGTTGCCGATGCCGTCGTTGAGCGAGCCGAGCACCGTGAGCGGCCCCACGCAGAACACCAGTGAGCTGGACACGAACCCCTCGACGAACCGTTGGCGCTCGGCGGACGGGTCCCCGGCGGTACGGCGGTGCAGCCGCTCCTGCAGCCACCGCCCGAAGTTCTCCAGCCCGTCTTCGATCCCGAGGACGGAGCCGATGATGCCGCCGATCAGCAGCGAGCCGAGCACGATGAGCATGGGGGCGTTCGGGCCGACGGCCGCCGCCCACTGCTTGTCGGTGATGCTGGCCGCGGAGAGCGCGGCGATCAGCAGGGTGACCAGACCCAGCCCGTCGGTGACCACGTCGCGGGTGCGCTGCCGCAGCCGGTGCCCGACCAGCACGCCGATCGAGGTACCGACCAGCACCGTGCCCATGTTCACCACGGTGCCGATCCCTGTGAACACCACAGGCCTCCTCTACCGATTCGCCCGATCTAGGCGTAATCTCTCACCTTGTCTGGGACGTCGGGGAGGGGGCTTCCGCTCGGGAAGGGTGACCTCGGCGACCGACACCGTCTGACTTCCAGGAGTGAAAGAGGGTACCCGGTGTCGCGCTGCCCCGTGCTCGTCCGTGAGGCCACGCTGGACGACGTGCCCGCGTTGCTGGAGATCTGGGCCGACCTGGCGCGCCGCTCGCACGGCGAGCGCCGGTCCGAGCACGTGGTGGAGAGCGACGGCGCCGCGGCGGTGGCCCGGATCGCAGCCGACCCCGAGCAGCGGCTTCTGGTGGCGATCCTCGACGGCCAGGTGGTCGGCGCGACGCACCTGATGCGAGCACCGGTCTCCCCGCTGACCGCCGACGTGGCGGTCTACGTCTCCAACCTGCGGGTGCTCGACAGGTTCCGCCGCCGGGGCGCCGGCCGGGCCCTGGTGGAGGCGGCGCTGCGCTGGGCGGAGGAGAAGGACACCACCCACGTGCTGGCCGCGGCCTCCGTGTTCTCGCGGGACGCGAACCGGTTCATGGCCCGTCTCGGGCTCAGCCAGCTGGCGGTGGTCCGTGGGGCGACCGTGACCGCGCTTCGCGCCAAGCTGCCGGTGGAGCCGCCGGCCGCCGCGCGACTGGGGGTGCGGGACACGCACAGCGTCGGCCACATCCTGGCCCAGCGGCGCTTCCAGCGGCGCTCCCAGCGGCGAGCGCGCACCGGCGTCGAGTAGCCCAGTCGAGTAGCACAGTCGAGTAGCACAGCGGGCGCACGGCACGGGGGGTGCCTCAGGCTAGAGTCGGCCTCGTGCCCGAAGCTGCCTCGACCCCGCCCGGCGACCGCCCACGTCTCCTGCTGCTCGACGGCCACTCGCTGGCCTACCGCGCGTTCTTCGCGCTACCGGCGGAGAACTTCTCCACCACGACCGGTCAGCCGACCAACGCGGTGTACGGGTTCACCTCGATGCTCATCAACGTGCTCCGCGACGAGCAGCCGACGCACGTCGGAGTGGCCTTCGACGTCTCCCGGGACACCTTCCGCAGCGAGGCCTACTCCGACTACAAGGCCAACCGGTCCAGCTCGCCCGACGAGTTCAAGGGCCAGGTCTCGCTGGTCAAGGAGGTGCTCGATGCCCTCCACGTGGCCACCATCGAGAAGCCGGGCTACGAGGCCGACGACGTGATCGCCACGCTGGTCACCCAGGCGGTCGCCCAGGGGTTCCAGGTGCTGGTCTGCACCGGGGACCGGGACTGCTTCCAGCTGGTCGGCGAGCACTGCACCATCCTCTACCCCCGCAAGGGTGTCTCGGACCTGGCCCGGATGACCCCGGAGGCCGTCGAGGAGAAGTACGGCGTGCCGCCCGGCCGTTACCCGGAGCTGGCGGCGCTGGTGGGGGAGACCTCGGACAACCTGCCCGGCGTCCCGGGGGTCGGTCCCAAGACTGCCGCCAAGTGGATCAACACCTACGACGGCCTCGACAACGTCATCGCCAGCGCCGACCAGATCAAGGGAAAGGCCGGCGACTCGTTCCGCGAGCACCTGGCCGGGGTGATCCGCAACCGGCAGCTGAACGCACTGGTGTGCGACGTGGAGCTCGCGGTCACCCCGACGGACCTCGCGGTGCGCCCGTGGGACCGCCAGGAGGTGCACAAGCTCTTCGACAGCCTGGAGTTCCGGGTGCTGCGCGACCGGCTGTTCTCCACCCTCGAGTCGGAGGAGGAGATCGAGGAAGGCGGCTTCGAGCTGCAGGGCGTGCGGCTCGACCCCGGACAGGTGGCCGGCTGGCTCGCCGAGCACGTCGAGCCGGAGCGCCGCGTCGGCGTCCAGGTGCGCGGGAGCTGGCGGGCCGGCACTGGTGACGTGTTCACGCTCGCCGTGGCCGGTGACGACGGGTCGGCGGCCTGGGTCGACCTCGAGCAGGTCACCCCGGAGGACGAGCAGGCGATCGGCGGCTGGCTGTCCGACCCGTCATACCCCAAGGTCCTGCACGACGCGAAGGGGCCGCTGCTGGCGCTCGCGGCCCGCGGCTGGGAGCTGGCGGGGCTCGAGCGGGACACCGCGCTCTCGGCGTACCTCGCCCGGCCCGACCAGAGGTCCTACGACCTGGCCGACCTGACGCTGCGCTACCTCAAGCGCGAGCTGCGCCAGGAGGAGGCCGACTCCGAGCAGCTCACCTTCGACGGCTTCGGGGACGAGTCGGCCGGGGACACCGCGATGCTGCAGGCCCGGGCCGTGCTGGACCTGGCCGCGGCCTTGGACCAGGAGCTGGAGGACCGCGGCGGGACGCGGCTGCTCACCGACGTGGAGCTTCCGCTGGTGCACGTGCTCGCGGCCATGGAGCGCACCGGCATCGCGGTCGACTCCGAGCAGCTGGAGTCGCTGGAGTCGGAGTTCGCCGGGGAGGTGAAGAAGGCTGCCGACGAGGCGTTCGACGTGATCGGCAAGGAGATCAACCTCGGTTCGCCCAAGCAGCTGCAGGTGGTGCTCTTCGACGAGCTGAACATGCCTAAGACCAAGCGCACCAAGACCGGCTACACCACCGACGCGGACGCGCTGCAGCAGCTGTTCGTGAAGACCGAGCACCCGTTCCTGCTGGCGCTGCTGCGGCACCGTGACGTGTCCCGGCTGCGGCAGACCGTCGAGGGGCTGCTGAAGACGATCTCACCCGACGGACGGATCCACACCACCTTCAACCAGCTGATCGCCGCCACCGGGCGGCTGTCGAGCACCGACCCGAACCTGCAGAACATCCCGATCCGCACCGAGGAGGGCCGCCGGATCCGGCAGGCGTTCGTGGTCGGGGACGCCTTCGAGTCGCTGATGACCGCCGACTACAGCCAGATCGAGATGCGGATCATGGCGCACCTGTCCGAGGACGCGCTGCTCATCGAGGCGTTCAAGTCCGGGCGGGACTTCCACTCGGTCACCGCGGCCCGGGTGTTCGAAGTGGACGCCGCCGAGGTGACGCCGGCGATGCGCGCCAAGGTGAAGGCGATGAACTACGGCCTGGCCTACGGGCTGTCCGCCTACGGCCTGTCGCAGCAGCTCGGCGTGGACACTTCCGAGGCGCGGGGGCTGATGGACGAGTACTTCGAGACCTTCGGCGGGGTGCGCGACTACCTCGCCGGGGTGGTCGACGAGGCCCGCCGGTGCGGGTTCACCGAGACCATCCTCGGCCGGCGGCGCTACCTGCCCGACCTGACCAGCGACAACCGGCAGCGCCGGGAGATGGCCGAGCGGATGGCCCTGAACGCGCCCATCCAGGGATCGGCCGCCGACATCATCAAGGTCGCCATGCTCAACGTGGACCAGGCCATCCGGGACGCCGGGCTGCGTTCACGGATGCTGCTGCAGGTGCACGACGAGCTGGTCTTCGAGGTCGCTGCCGGTGAGGCAGCCGACCTCGAGAAGCTGGTCCGCGCGCAGATGGGGTCGGCCGCCGAGCTGACCGTGCCGCTCGACGTGTCGGTCGGAACCGGCGCCAGCTGGCACGAAGCGGCTCACTGACCGACCGACGACCGAAGAGCAGGTGATTCCGCCGTACAGGAGCCGCTACGGAGCTCTTTCGGCCCAAATCACCTGTCCTTACCTACGAACAAGACCGCCGCGCGCGATCAGAAACGCGACGCGGGGCGGCTCAGTAGCGTCGGCGGCGCAGGTCCTTCCATATCTCGACCGCGCGGTCCTGGACCCGGGGCAGGAACCAGTCCGGCAGCGCTCCGCTCTCGCGCAGCCGGCTCCGCTCCTCGGGAGAGAGCTCCTCGGCGAGCTCCGAAGCCGCGAACTTCAGCGGCGCGATCCGGTCCGCCCGCATCCCGCGGGTGAA
>DASSKA010000088.1:0-17667 GCA_035690905.1 Nocardioidaceae bacterium
CAGGAGACCACCACCCCGGACGGCTACGGAACCGACCCTTCGGCCACAAGCGGCGTGAAGACGGTCGACCTGCCGAACACCACTCCCGGCGGGGTGGCGACGGTCGACTTCACAGACCCCCTGCTGACGGCGAGCATCAAGGTCGAGAAGTTCGACGCTGACACGAAGGACCCGGTGGGCGGTGCGACGTTCGTGCTCTGGGCGGACAACGACCACGACGGGCAGATCAGTGCCGGCGACGACGACCTGGGCACCAAGACCGCAGGCGCCGCAGGCACCACGGACAACTCAGCCACCTGGACCAAGCTGGCCTGGGGCGCGGACTACCTGGTCCAGGAGGTCACTCCGCCAGCCGGGTACGGCGCCGACTCGAACGCGGTGGGCGGCCTGATGCCGGTGCACATCGGTGTCGCAGACGCCGGCACCACGAAGGTCGTGAACTTCTACGACCAGAAGCAGGGCGGCGGAACCAAGCCGGACAACGGATTCATCTGGGTCACCAAGACCGACCTCCAAACCGGTAAGCCGGTCGACGGCGCGAAGTTCGCGATCTTCGACGACGCGAACGACAACCACCGGATCGATACCGGCGAGACGCAGATGTACAGCGACCCGCCGCGGACGGACGTGGGTACCTACCGGTGGGAGATGCCTGCCGGAGACTACGTGGTGAAGGAGACCCAGGCACCTCCTGGCTACGAGATCTCGGGCGACTCAGAGCTGCCCGTGACGCTCGCATCCGGAGGCAGTGTGACCGTGCTCTTCAAGGACGCGGAGCTGTCCACGATCGTGGTGCACAAGTACGAAGCGGGCACGAACCACCTGGTCGACGGCGCCACGTTCACCCTGACTGACGAGAAGGGCAAGGACCTCGGCGCGCCGAAGACATCCGGAAAGGGCACCTACACGTGGACCGACCTGTCGATGGGCGACTACACGGTCACCGAGAGCGCACCGCCGCCTGGGTACTTGCTGCCCACGGACGCGACCCAGGACGCCCACTTCGACGCAGCCACGGCTGGCGGCACCGCAATACTCGACTTCTTTGACGAGGCTCGGCCAACCCCGCCGCCTCCGCCCGGCACACCCGGCACCGACCTGGTGGTCACCAAGGTGGACCAGGTGAGCGGCGACCCGCTGGACACCGCGACGTTCCAGCTGTACGGCGACGACGGGGACGGCACGTTCACGGAGGCCGACACGACGCACGGGGCACCGCAGCAGACCGACAATGGCCAGGTGACCTGGAACGACCTGCCGGTCGGCACCTACTTCGTGCAGGAGACCGCCGCGCCGCAGGGCTACGGCATCGCGAACGTGCTGACCGTGTCGGTCGACGCGTCGCAGGCCGGCCAGACGATCCGTCGTGACGTCGCCGACCCGCGGCTGCCGACCACGCTGCAGGTGCTCAAGGCCGACGACGTGACCCGCCAGCCGCTGGCCGGCGCAACGTTCCGGGTGTTCGCCGACAGCAACGGCAACAGCCGGGTGGACACCGGCGAGAAGCAGGTCGGGACGACGCAGGTCACCGACGCGCACGGGCTGGCGTCCTGGGCCGGGGTCGGCTTCGGCAGCTACGTGCTCGAGGAGACCGCTGCACCGGACGGCTACGACCTGCCCACCGACCACACCATGAGCGTGGCCGTCGGCCGCACCAACGCCGGCGGCGTGCTCCAGGTGGTCTTCCTCGACCCGGCGCAGAGCGGGTTCTCCGTCGTCAAGGCGGCGATGGAGAAGTCTGCCGACGGGCAGTGGGTGCCCAGTGACGGCACGGTCGCGTTCGGTGACCTGGTGAAGTACGTGATCACGGTCGGCGCCTCCGGGACGCGGACCGCCCACGCCGTACAGGTCAGCGACTTCGTGCCCGGCTACGCCCCCGGCGACACCGAGTCGACCGGCCGCGCGGCGTACGTCGCCGGCTCGGCCGCCTGCACCGGGACGCCGTGCACCACGTCGTACGACGCGGGGGCGGGCCGGCTCGGGTGGAGCCTCGGCGACCTGGCCGGCGGCAAGAGCCGCCGGGTGTCGTTCGTGGTGAGGATGCCCGCCCTGCCGGCGCACCCGACCTACGTCAACGGGGTGTACACCGATACCGTGGTGAACGTCGCCGACGTGGACTGGCAGCAGGAGTCCGCCACCGCGGCGCGGGCGGCCGGCTACCTGACCCGGTCGATGCGCTCCAACGCGGTGCGCACCGCGGTCGTGGACGCACCCCAGGTGCTGCACATCCCGCCGGCCCACCGGCCGCACGAGGGCGGCGGCCCGGGGCTGCCGAACACCGGCGCACCGGCGCACACCGGGATGGTCACCCTGCTCGGCTGGCTGTCCGTGCTCTGCGGCGGCTGGCTGACGCTCCGGCGACCGCGGCGCAACGACCCGGCGCAGCCGTAGACCTGCTGGGGCGCTCCGGGCGGCCCGGCCCGGAGCGGGAACCTCGCACGGGAAACCGCCACCTCGCACGGTTCACACGCCGTGTGAGGTGACGGTTCCTCATGTGCACATGAGAAACCTGAGGCAGGAGCTCACGCTGGGGGCAGGAGGACCTCTCCACCCGGCACGGCCGGCAGGTCGCGGGTCACCTGTACGTCGAGCGGGTTGGTCAGGCAGCGGACCGACCCGCCGCCCTTGTGGAACTCGCTCACGTCGACCAGCACGATCTCGAAGCCCCACTCCTCCAACTGAGCCCGGACCCGGGGCGGGCAGGCCGGCATCAGCACGGTGCGACCCAGCACGATGGAGTTCGCGCAGAAGGTCAGCGCCTCCTCCTCGGAGAGCACGAGCGGCTCGGGCACCATCGCCAGCGCGGCCGCGGCGGACGCGGAGTCCAGGGCAGCCGGGCAGACCATCGCGCGGGTCTCGTCGAGGGGGCAGAAGGCCAGGTCCAGGTGGTACATCCCCGGGTGCGCGATGCGCAGCCCGCGCACCCGCACGTCCAGCGTGGTGGCCAGGTGCTTGAGGGCGAGCTCCTCGCTGCGCGGGCCGTAGCCGGCCACCAGCGCGTCGCCGAAGGCGAACACGTCGCCGGCCTCGAAGTGCGCGCCGACGCCGTCGCGTCCGACGTACGACGTGGTGAACCCGAGGTCGGCGAACCAGGGGGCGGCCGTCTCGGTCTCCATCCGCCGCTCGGCGTACCTCATGTGCGAGAGCACCACGTGCTCGGACCGCCCGTGCGGCTGCACCGCGAGCCCGAGGTTCATCGCGTACACCATGTCCGGAGCGTCCGGGCGCTGCTCGAGCACCTCGACGGAGCCGCCGGCGGCCGAGATCGCCTCGCCGAGGGCCAGCCACTGCTCGCGGGCCAGCACGGGATCCGGCTGGTCGTGCACGTCCATGTACGGGTTGATCGTGTAGTCGACCCGGAAGTGGTTCGGCTCCACCATGGCGTACCGCCGGCCCCAAGCGAGCTGCTGGCCCATGCGTCCCTCCTCGTTGTGCAGGGGCGGTTTCGAGCCGCGCGCGCTCGTCGAACCACCGCGATCGTCGTCTGGGTGCCTGATTGTCAGACAATCAGACGTCCCCCAGTGTGAACGGTGGCTGGGCAGCGGTCAAGTTTTGTCGGACAATCGGCTGCATGTCCGGTTCCCAGCCCGGCGCGGGCAGCCCCTTCGACAAGCTCTCCCTGGCGCACTCCTCGACGGTGGACCGGGTGGCCGACGAGCTGCGCCGGGCGCTGTTCGACGGCGAGGTGGGCCCGGCCACCCCGCTGCGCGAGACCGCGCTCGCCGATGCGATGGGGGTGTCCCGGTCCACCATCCGCGAGGCGCTGGCCGTGCTGGTCGCCGAGGGGCTGGCCACCCGGGCGCCGAACCGCGGCGTCTACGTGACCGAGCTGGACCCGGAGTCGGTGCACGACGTCTGCGTGGCCCGCGAGGTGCTCGAGGTGGCCGGCGTACGACGCTGGGCTAGCGCGAGCGAGGAGGCCCGGGACGCCGTACGCCAGGCCCTCGACGCGTTCACCGACGCGGCGGCCGACGGGGGAAGCCCGACCGAGCTGACCGCGGCGCACCTGGCCGTGCACCGCGCCTTCGTCGGGCTCACCGAGTCGCCCCGGCTGATGGCGGTGGCCGAGGCGCTGTCCGCCGAGGTCCGGCTGGGGCTGGCCAAGGTGGACCGGATCCGCCGCAACTCCGCCGAGCAGGTGGTCTCCCACCGAGCGCTGCTGACCCGGCTCGAGGACGGCGACGTCACCGGGGCGGCAGAGGAGCTGACCCACCACCTGCAGCACGCGGAGAGCTCGATGCTCACCGCCCTGCACCTGCCGCACACGCCCTGACCTGCCGCGCCGCGACAAACCTGGCAGTATCGACACGTGAAGTTCCTCGTGTGGATCGCGGTGAACGCGATCGCGATCGCGCTGGCGACCTGGCTGCTGCGCGGCATCACGCTGTCCGGTGCCAGCGACTCCGAGCGTGCCGTGACCCTCGTGGTGGTCGCGCTGATCTTCGGGCTGATCAACGCCGTGGTCCGGCCGGTGGTGAAGCTGCTGTCGTTCCCGTTCATCATCCTGACCCTCGGCCTGCTGGTCTTTGTGATCAACGCCTGCATGCTGCTGCTCACCAGCTGGGTGGCCGGCCAGCTCGGGGTCGGCTTCACCGTGCACGGCTTCCTCACCGCGGTGTACGGCGCCGTCATCGTGATGGTGGCCACCTGGGTCCTCGAGCTGGTGCTGCCGGACAGTGTCTGATGAGGTGGGCGTAACCGTGCCGTACCGGATCGCCGTGGTCTGCCTGGGCAACATCTGCCGCTCGCCGATGGCGGGCGTGGTGCTCGCCGACCGGGTGGCCCGGGCCGGGCTGGGGGACCGCGTCGACGTGGTCACCGCCGGCACCGGCGACTGGCACATCGGCAGCCCGATGGACCGCCGCGCGGCCGCCGTGCTCGCCGCCGCGGGGCTCGACCCGTCCGAGCACCGGGCCCGGCAGTTCGACCCGGACTGGTTCGAGGACTTCGACCTGGTGCTCGCCATGGACGCGGCGAACCGGGCCGACCTGGCCACGCTGGCCGCCGCAGCGGGCGGCAACCAGGAGCGGGTCCGGATGTTCCGCGACTTCGACCCGCTGGCCGACGACGGCGACCGCGAGGTGCCCGATCCGTACTACGGCGGCGACGAGGGCTTCGACACCGTGATGGCGATGGTGCAGCGCACTGCCGACCAGCTGGTGGCCTGGCTGGAAGGACAGCCCCTCGGGAGCGACCGGCGATGACGCGGGCCGGGTCGATCGCGCACCGTGCCGAGCAGCTGCTCGGCACCGCGGTGGTCGCCACCGCGCCGGTCGCCGGGGGCGACATCTGTACGTCGACCCGGCTGCGCCTGTCCGACGGCCGGTCGGCCCTGGTCAAGACCCGGCCGCACGCGCCCGCGGACTTCTTCAGCACCGAGGCCAACGGGCTGTCCTGGCTGGCGTCCGCGGGCGGGGTCGACGTACCCGACGTGCTCGCCGCGGAGCCGGACTGCCTGATCCTGTCCTGGGTGGAGACCGGCCGGCCGGGCGCCGAGGCCGCCGAGCGGTTCGGCCGCGCGCTGGCCGCCACCCACCGAGCCGGCGCCCCGGCGTTCGGCACCGCGGACGGCGCCGACGGCTACATCGGCACCCTGCCGATGCCGAACCGGAGCGCGGCCTCCTGGCCGGAGTTCTTCGCCACCCGCCGGCTGCTGCCCTACCTGAAGCTGGCCCGGGACCGCTCCGGGATCTCCGAGGACGACGCCGCGGACGTGCAGAAGGTGGTGCGCCGGATCACCGAGCTGGCCGGCCCGGAGGAGCCGCCGGCCCGGCTGCACGGCGACCTGTGGTCGGGCAACGTGCTGTGGGGCCCGGAGGCCCGGGTGTTCCTGGTCGACCCCGCGGCGTACGGCGGGCACCGGGAGACCGACCTGGCGATGCTCGCGCTGTTCGGGCTGCCCCAGCTGGCCCGGGTGCTGGACGCCTACCACGAGGCCGCCCCGCTGGCCGACGGCTGGCTGGAGCGGGTGCCGCTGCACCAGCTGTTCCCGCTGCTGGTGCACGCCTGCCTGTTCGGCGGCGGGTACGGCGCCCGCGCCGGCGACGCGGCACGTGCGCTCTTGTGACCACGTGATTAAGGCGGATCTCAGGTCTGCCTGGCACTCTTGAGGCATGGCCGGTCCGACAGACCAGGGACACCGCGTGCTTGTCGTCGACGACGACCGTGCGGTGCGCGAGTCGCTGCGCCGGTCCCTGGAGTTCAACGGCTACAAGGTGTCGCTCGCCTGTGACGGCGCGGAGGCGCTGGCCAGCATCGCCGGCAGCAACCCCGACGCGCTGGTCATCGACGTGATGATGCCGCGGCTGGACGGGATCGAGGCCACCCGCGCGCTGCGGGCCGCCGGCAACGACCTGCCGATCCTGGTGCTCACCGCCCGCGACTCGGTCGGGGACCGGGTCGAGGGGCTCGACGCCGGCGCGGACGACTACCTGACCAAGCCGTTCGCCCTCGAGGAGCTGCTCGCCCGGCTCCGGGCGCTGATGCGCCGCAGCCACGTGCCCAGCGAGGACGACCCGGACGCGGCGATGCTGACGTTCTCCGACCTGAGCCTGAACCCGCTGACCCGGGAGGTACGGCGCGGGGACCGGCACATCGACCTGACCCGCACCGAGTTCACCCTGCTGGAGATGTTCGTGCGCCGGCCGCGCCGGGTGCTCGACCGGTCGTTCATCCTCGAAGAGGTGTGGGGCTACGACTTCCCGACCACCGCGAACTCGCTCGAGGTCTACGTGGGCTACCTGCGACGCAAGACCGAGGCGGAGGGGGAGCCGCGGCTGATCCACACCGTTCGGGGGGTGGGATACGTCCTCCGGGAGGCGCGATGAACCTCCAACGGCCGCGCTCCCTGGCCGCCCGGGTCACCCTGCTGGCCACCCTGGCCGTCGGCGTGGCGGTGGCCGTGGTGGCCGTCGCGGCGTTCTTCACCGTGCGGCACCAGATGCAGGTGAACTTCGACAAGTCGCTGCTGACCCGGGCCAGCGCGGCGGCGCGCTCCCAGGTGCTCAGCGTGCTCACCGCGCAGCGGGTGCCGTCCTGGACGCTCGGCGCCGCCGACGTGGAGATCGGCTTCGTCGACGCTCACGGCAACAGCCTCACCATGGACCGCGGCCCCGGGATCCCCATCGGGCCGCCCGAGGAGGCCGTCGCCGGCGGCCTGCGTCCGTACTCCATCCGCACCGTCGTCTCCGGCGACGGCGACTTCCGGGTGGTCGCGGTGCCGACCACCGAGCCCGGTAGCGCGCTGTTCCTGGCCCAGTCGCTGGAGCCGACCGAGAACACCCTGGACGCGTTCGGGCTGGTGATGCTGCTGTTCGGCGGCGCCGGGGTGGTGGTCGCCGGGCTGGCCGGCTGGGGCGTGGCGCACAACGGGCTGCGGCCGGTGCGCGGCCTGACCAGGGCCGCCGAACGCATCGCTCGGACCGAGGAGCTGCAGCCGATCGCGGTGGAGGGCCACGACGAGATCGCCCGGCTCGCCTCGGCGTTCAACGCCATGCTGGCCGCGCTGGGCGCGTCCCGGGACCGGCAGCGGCAGCTGGTCGCCGACGCCAGCCACGAGCTGCGCACCCCGTTGACGTCGCTGCGCACGAACCTCGACCTGCTGACCCAGGCCGACAAGCAGGGCGGTCTGTCGGAGTCCTCCCGTCGTGAGCTGATGGCCGACGTGCGGTTCCAGATCGAGGAGCTGACCACGCTGGTCGGCGACCTGGTCGCGTTGGCCCGAGACGAGCCGCTCGAGCGCGCCGTGGAGCCCGTCGACCTCGCGGAGGTGACCAGCCGCGCCGTCGAGCGGGTACGGCGCCGGGCCCCGAACCTGCACTTCGCGGTCGACACCAGCAGCTGGTGGGTGACCGGTGAGGACGACGACCTGGAGCGCGCGGTGACCAACCTGCTGGACAACGCCGCCAAGTGGAGCCCACCGCTCGGGGTGGTGACCGTCACGCTGCGGGACGGGACGCTGCTGGTCGCCGATCAGGGACCGGGGATCGCCGCCGAGGACCTTCCCCACGTGTTCGACCGGTTCTACCGGTCCACGGAGTCCCGCACCATGCCCGGGTCCGGGCTCGGGCTGGCCATCGTGCGCCAGGTCGTCGAGCGGCACGGCGGGAGTGTCCGGGCCGGGCGGTCCGCGGACGAGGGCGCCGCGTTCTGGCTCACGGTGCCGGGGACCCCCACGCCGCCGGGGCCGGAGGCAGCCTTGGACGTGGTGGAGCGCGTGTGAACGGTCGGGTCCCGATGGATTTCGTGATGGCCCAGCCGTCGTTAAGGCGTTCCTCAGACTGGTCGACCAGGCTGAGAGCATGACCGAGCAGCACCCCGGATCCGGCCCTCACGACGACTCCGAGGACACCGCCCCGATCAACGCCCAGGAGCCTTCGCCTGGGCATGGTGTCCCGGAGTCCCCGGGAGCGACCGGCGAGTCAACCCCCGGACACACCCACCGCTACGCGCCGTACTCCCCGTTCTGGGGACGCTCCGCCGCGGAGGCGACGTCTAGGGAGCGGCCCGTCGGACGCACCGGAGAGGTGCCCCCAGGGTCGCTCGGTCCCGCACCGGCCGGCGCCTCGCCCGAGCCGCGGAGGCACGGCCGAGGGGGCGGCGTGCTCACCGCAGGTGTTCTGGTGGCCGCGCTGGTCGTCGGCGGCCTCGGTGGCGTGGCTGGCGCCGCCGGGTTCGTCGCGCTGGACTACCTGCACGGGGGCGGCGCCACCACCGCGGCGTCGTCCCCGTCGGGTAGGACCAGCTCCACCGTCGTCAAGACGCCGACCCAGCCGGCATCCGGATCGGTGGAGCAGGTGGCCAACCAGGTGCTCCCTTCGGTCGTCCAGATCAACGTGACCGGCCAGCAGGGCGGGGGATCCGGCTCCGGCATCATCATCAGCTCCGACGGGGAGATCCTCACCAACAATCACGTGGTCTCCCTCGCGGCCGGCGGCGGGTCGATCACGGTGAACTTCAACGACGGCTCGGCCGCACGCGCCCAGGTGATCGGCACCGACCCGGCCACCGACGTCGCGGTGATCAAGGCCCAAGGCGTGTCCGGGCTGCAGCCGGCCACCCTCGGCAGCTCCACGAACCTGCAGGTCGGCCAGGAGGTGGTGGCGATCGGGTCGCCGTTCGGCCTCGAGTCGACGGTGACCAGCGGGATCGTCAGCGCGCTGAACCGCCCGGTGTCGGTGGGCCAGGTGGCCGGGCCCAGCTCGCCTTCCACCACCTACCCGGCGATCCAGACCGACGCGGCGATCAACCCGGGCAACTCCGGCGGCCCGCTGGTGAACATGGACGGCCAGGTGGTCGGCATCAACTCCTCGATCCGCACGACGGGCAGCACGCTGGGCGGTGAGCCGGGGTCGATCGGGCTCGGGTTCGCGATCCCGATCGACGAGGTGCTGCCCATCGCGCACCAGATCCTGCAGGGTCAGACGCCGACCCACGCACGCCTGGGGGTGACGGTCACCGACGCCAAGCGCGACAACGGCCTGCTCACCGGCGCCGGCGTGGTCTCGGTCACCCCGGGGTCTGCCGCGGCGCAGGCCGGGCTGCAGAAGGGCGATGTGATCACCCGGCTGGACGGCCACGTGATCACCGGCGCCGAGTCGCTGGTGGCGATGGTCCGGGGGCACCGCCCCGGCGACACCGTGACCATGACCGTCGCGCACGGATCGAACCCCCAGCAGGTGAAGGTGACCCTCGGCAGCGACAACGGCTCGCTGAGCTCCTGAGCCGCCCCACAGACGACCGGCGCCTCGGCACGGATGCCCCTGACATGGCGAGGCGCCGGTCATCACCCTCCGGCGAGGAGGTCGACCACGAGCTCGCGGATGATCTCGTACCCGTGCTCGGTGAGGATCGACTCGGCGTGGAACTGGATCCCTCGGAAGTGCGGACCGGCCACGAGATGGACGTCGCCGGTCCCTTCGTCGTTCTCCACCCGGACACCCCCGGGCAGCGCGCCGGACGGCCGGGCCACGAAGGTGTTGTAGAACCCGACGGTCTCCTGCCGCTCGCCCAGCGGGACCCGCGACTGGGTGCCCTGGAAGACGATGTCCTTGAACGCCAGGTCCAGCCCGAGCTGGTGGCACAGCACCTGGTGCCCGAGGCAGACCGCCAGGAACGGGTGGCCGGAGCCGAGCAGGTCGCCGACCGCGGCCCGGAACGCGCCGATCTTGGGACGGCCGGCGTCGCGCGGGTCGCCCGGACCTGGCCCGACCACGGCGAGGTCGAACTCGTCCAGCGCCCCGGCCGCGTAGTCCTGGTGACGCAGCACCGTGCTCTTCATGCCCAGCACCGAGAACACCCGGCGCAGCATGTTCACGAAGTCGTCCTCGCCGTCGAGGATGCCCACCGTCCGGCCGGCGAGCTCCGGGACGGTCGGAGTGCCGGACTGGTCGGTGAGCCAGAACCGGGACAGCCGCTGGTTGCGCGAGCCCAGCGCGATCAGCACGTCCTCGTCCGCGGTGAGCTCCGCGACCCCGGCAGCGGCCGGGCGCGCGGCCGGCGGCACCAGCCCGAACGCGCTGAGGATGCCGGCCGCCTTGGCGTGCGTCTCGGCCACCTCGTAGGCAGGCTGGGAGTCCCGCACCAGGGTCGCCCCCGCGGTCACCGCCAGCTCGCCGTCCAGGGACACGTCGGCGGTGCGGATCACGATCGGCGCGTCCGCGGTCGCGGACCCGTCCGGGTCGCGTCCGACCAGCGCGAGCACCGCCCCGTAGTACCCGCGGCCCCGCGGCTCGTAGCAGGTGATCAGCCGGCAGGCGTTCTGCACCGGTGAGCCGGTCACGGTGGCGGCGAACATGGTGTCGCGGAGCACGTCCCGCACGTCACGGGCGGTGCGACCGGCGAGCAGGTACTCGGTGTGCACCAGGTGCGTCATCGGCTTGAGGTAGGGCCCCAGCACCTGGCCGCCCTCGTCGCAGACGTCGCACATCATCTTCAGCTCCTCGTCGACGACCATGAAGAGCTCGTAGATCTCCTTCTCGTCGGCAAGAAAGTCCAACAGCCTGGTCTTGAGATCAAAGGAGTCGCCGAGACTCCCCCTCGACGGGAGCCGGAAGGTGCCGCTGATCGGGTTCATCCGCACGTCCCCGCCGTGCACCGACACGTGCCGCTCCGGGCTGGCGCCGACGAGGTACCGGTCGCCGGTGAAGAACACGTAGGTCCAGTACGCACCGCGCTCGCGCTCGAGCAGCCGCCGGAAAACGGTCAGCGCCTTGGCCGGTCCCCAGTCCCGCAGCCGGGCCCGGTAGGTGCGCCCGATCACCAGGTTGGCGCCCTCTCCGTGGCCGATCTCGTCGGCGATGATCCGTCGTACCGTCTCGCCGTACTCCTCGTCCGGGGTCTCGAACCCGCCGGGGTCCTCGAAGGCGACCTCCTCGTCCGGCAGCACGTCGAGCAGCGCGGCCAGCGCGACGGTGTGCTCGGCGTCGAGGTGCACCACCGCCAGCGGGGTGCCGTCGTCGTGCACCTCGAACCCGCGCTCGGCGGCCTGCCGGAACGGCACGGCGAGCAGCCGGTCGAAGCGACGCCCGGGGGGCGGGGGGCCGTCCTCGAGGGGTACGTCGCCGAGCCGCCCGACCACCTGGCGGGGGCCACCGACCAGGGTGACGGTGTCCTCGCCGCGGAACCGGATCGCCGCCCACGCCTCCCGGGCCAACACCTCCTCGAGCGCTGCCCGGGCGGTGCTGACTGGCGTCTCCATGGTCCGCTCACGCTACCAACGGCCGGGCTACCCTGGGACTGTCGACCGCTCCGCGGTCGCGGGGGGAGGTAGCCATGCGCCGCAGACTCGTTCGGGTGCTGCCCCTGCTGCTGGTGGCACTGCTGCTGGTGGCCGGCTGCGCCGCCGGTCCCAACCCGGTGTCGACCGCGCACGCGCCGGCCGGGTTCTGGCTCGGCCTGTGGCAGGGACTGATCGTGCCGATCACGTTCCTGATCTCGCTCTTCAACGACCACGTGAACGTCTACGAGGTGCGCAACAACGGCAACTGGTACGACTTCGGCTACGTGCTCGGGATCTACATCGTCTTCGGCAGCGTGCTCACCGGGGCGCGCCGGCGCTGACGGTCACCATCCGCTGCGTGGCCCTGGTCAGTACGACGTACAGGGTGGCCCGCCCGGTCGCCGACTCGGCCTCGATCTCCTCCGGCTCGACGACCACGATCCCGTCGAACTCCAGGCCCTTGGTGTCCAGCCCGGCGAGCACGGCGATCCGCGCCTCGTCGCCTCCGGAGGCGGCCCGCGCGAGGTCCGGCCAGGACGCCAGCCACCCGGACACCTGTTCACGGCGGTCCTCGGCGACCACGATGCCGACCGTGCCGTCCACGGCAGCGGCCGTCTCGGCGACCGCCGCGTGCAGTCCGGCCTCCAGGTCCTCGACGTTCCGCTCGACAGGCTCGACGCCGGTGACCCGCACCGCCTCGGGCAGGTCGGCGTCCAGCCCGACGCGGCTGGCGTACGTGGCCGCGAAGTCGTAGATCTCCTTGCTGTTGCGGTAGTTCTTCGACAGGTGGAAGGGGTGCCGCGGCTTGTCGCCGAACGCCTCCTCGCGGGCCTTGTCGGCCTCCTCCGGCCACGGCCACGACGACTGGGCCGGGTCGCCGACCACGGTCCAGCTCGCGGCCCGGCCACGCCGGCCGACCATCCGCCACTGCATCGGCGACAGATCCTGCGCCTCGTCGACCAGCACGTGGGCGTAGCCGTCGTCCTCGGTCCGGGTCTGGGTGCGCGGCCGGCCGGGAGTCCGCTCGTGCAGCGTGGTCACCTCGTGCACGGTCTCGTCGGCCAGCTGGGCCAGCGGGTCGTGCTCACGCTCCTCCGGCTCAGGCAGGTCGCCGAGCAGGTAGCGCAGCTCGTCAAGCAGCGGCACGTCCTCCACCGACCAGCGCCCGTCCGCGGCCGCCCAGGACTGGGCGAGCAGCCGCTGCTGCCGCTCGTCGAGCAGGCCCTCGCTCACCCGGGCCAGCAGCTCCGGGTCACGCAGCCAGCCGAGCACGTCGGTGGCGTCCAGGGCCGGCCACCAGGCCAGCACGAAGTCGACGAAGGCCTGGTTGCCGAGCATGACGTCGACGAAATCGTCCTTGCCGCGCTCCCGGCCTCGCTCGCCACGCACCTGCCGCCACATCGCGTCCAGCAGTGCGTCGGCCACCCGGGTCAGCTGCCGGTTGCGGCGACCCTGGGACAGCAGCCGGCGGCGCAGGGTGGTCAGCTGGCGCGGCTCCAGCACGATCACGTCGTCGCGGTAGAACGCCCGGAACCGGTCCGGGGCCCCGGGCACCGGCTCCCGCGTCGTACGCGTCAGCACGTCGGCCATCACCGCCGAGCCCTTCACCGCGGCCGCGTCCGGCCGGTCGTGGTGGGCGGCTCGGATGCCGTCGACCACCTCGCCGAGCGAGCGCAGCGCGACAGCGGTCTCACCGAGGGACGGCAGCACCCGCTCGATGTAGCGCATGAACACGCCGGAAGGGCCGACGACCAGCACGCCGCCGGACTCGTACCGGCGACGGTCGGAGTACAGCAGGTAGGCCGCCCGGTGCAGCGCGACCACCGTCTTGCCGGTGCCCGGCCCGCCGCTGATCTGGACCACGCCGCGGCCCGGCGCGCGGATCGCCTTGTCCTGCTCCGCCTGGATGGTGGCCACGATCGCGTGCATGCTGCGGTCCCGGGCCCGGGACAGCTGGGCCATCAACGCACCCTCACCGACGACCGGCAGCGACTCCGCGGCCGGGTCGTCGGGGTCGAGCAGGTCGTCCTCGACGGCGGTCACCTTCGCCCCCTGGCAGCGCAGCACCCGGCGGCGGACCACGCCCTGCGGCTCGGTCGCGGTGGCCTGGTAGAACACCGCCGCCGCGGGAGCTCGCCAGTCCACGAGGAGCGAGTCGCGGTTCTCGTCGCGCAGCCCGATCCGGCCGATGTAGCGCGGGCCCTCGCTGTCGTGGCCGAGGTCCAGCCGGCCGAACACCAGCCCTTCGTGGGCGGCGTTCAGCGCGGCGATCCGGCGCGCGGCCTGGAACACCATCGCGTCGCGCTCGACCAGGCCCCCTTCATGGCCGAGACTGCCGCGCCCGTGGCCCTCCTTGGCCAGCGCCTCGGCGTTCCTCGCCGACTGCTCGAGCTGCCGGTAGACCCGGTCCACGAACTGCTGCTCCCCGGCGATCTCCCTCCTCGCCACCTCGCTGGTGGCGACGGACTCCTGGGCGATCTCAGCTGACAACTGTCACGTCCTCCCGATCGGGCCCCGCGTGCACTCTCCGCACCCTCCGAACCTGACGAAACCAAGTTCCCAACTCTACCCCGGTTCGCAGCCGCACTCCCCCCGTTTCTGCTGAGTGGTCACCCGCGCGGTGTTCAGTGGTCACCCGCGCGCGGTGTCGAGGCGACATCGCCCAGATCAGTTCCAAACTGCTTCAGGAGCCGTGGCGGACCGACAGTTTGGAACTGATCTGACGGACGAGTCGGCGCAGACTCAGTGCACCTGGTCGGAGAGCGCGATGCCGAGCACCGTGTTGCCGGCCTTGCCGCGCGCCATCCGGAACGTCAGCGTCGGAGACTCCCCCGGCTGGATCACGTGGCCGGAGCCCCAACCGCCGCCTCCGCCCGAGGTGTCCTCGAAGCTGCCCCGTTCGGATGCGTTCACAACGAGCTCGGTCAGCGTGTAGCGCAGCACCAGCACCGCCCGCTGCCGGCGCCACCAGGAGGCGTAGGTGTTGACCAGCACCTTGCGGACGTACGGCTCGGGCCGCCGGATGCCGCGAGCGTGGCACCACGAGTGTCCACGATGCCCTCCGTCCAGGACCGGAGCCACTCCGGCCGCATCGGGTACTACCGGGCAGACCGCCCGGATGGTTGCCCGCGCGTCACTTCTTGCGGTTCAGGAAGGCGAGCATCGCCGCTCGGGCCTCGTCGGAGCCGAACAGCACCGCGGAGAGCCGGGCCAGGTCGTCACCGTGCTCGTCGATGCGGTCCAGGAGCGACCGCCCGATCAGCCGCTTCGTCTCGCGCAGCCCCTGCGGGTTCCCCTCCACCAGCGCGGCGACGACGCCGGACACCTCCTCGTCGAGCCGCTCCTTGGGCACCGCGGTGGTGGCCAGTCCCATCCGCTCGGCGGCCCGGCCGTCGAAGACCTCCCCGGTGAGGAAGGTCAGCGCCGCGGCCCGGTCGGTCATCCGGGGCAGCACGGTCAGCGAGATCGCGGCCGGCGTGAGCCCGAGCCGCACCTCGGTGAAGGCGTACGTCGCGTCCTCGGCCGTGATCGCGATGTCGGAGGCCGCCACGATCCCGATGCCGCCGGCTCGCACGTTGCCGTGCACCCGGGTCACCACCGGCTTGCCCAGGGTGACGATCCGGCGCTGCAGGTCGACCAGCACTCCGGCGGCCTTCTCCATGCCATCCTCGCGGGCCTCGGACAGGTCGGCGCCGGAACAGAACGTGCGGCCCTCCGCCCGGATCAGTACCACCTTGACCGAAGGGTCCCGGTCGGCCTGGTCGAGGCCCTCGAAAAGTTCCGCGACCAGCTGACGGGACAGCGCGTTCCGGTTGGGCTGGCTGTCCAGCACAACAGAGGCCACCTGGTCCTCGACGTCGTAGTGCACCAGCTCGGGCATGTCTGCTCCTCGGTCCGCGGTCAGCCCCAGGCTAGTGGGCAGCCGGCGTGCCAGGATGGCGGCGTGTTGCGCGACGCGACCGACCCGCGGACGATCGGCTAGTGCCGACCTGTCGGTTGACGAGCCTGCTGACCGCCCGCAGCCCGCGCGGCCGCTGGGTGCTCACGGCCACCGTCCTCGGCTCCGGGATGGCGCTGCTGGACAGCACGGTGGTCAACATCGCGCTGCGCACCATCGGCGGGGAGATGTCCGCCTCGATCGGCCAGCTGCAGTGGACCGTCAACGCCTACCTGCTCGCGCTCGCCTCGCTGATCCTGGTCTCGGGGTCGCTCGGCGACCGGTACGGCCGCCGGCGGCTGTTCATGATCGGCGTCGCGTGGTTCGCGACCGCCTCGGCGCTGTGCGCGCTCGCCCCGAGTCCCGGACTTCTGATCGCTGCCCGGCTGCTGCAGGGCATCGGCGCCGCCCTGCTCGCGCCGGAGAGCCTCGCCCTGATCCAGGCCAGCTTCTGCCCCGAGGACCGGGGCCGGGTGATCGGCCGGTGGGCCGGCCTGGGTGCGATCGCCGCCGCCGTCGGCCCGTTGCTGGGCGGCTGGATCGTCGGGAACGTGAGCTGGCGGTGGATCTTCGGGATCAACGTGCCCGTCGCCCTCGTCGTGCTCGTCATCACCGCACGGCACGTGCCGGAGTCGCGCGACCCCGACCGAGTTGCCGGCTTCGACACCGTGGGGGCCGCGTTGGTGGTCCTCGGCCTCGGCGCGGTGACCTTCGCCCTGATCGAGGCCGGCGCCGTGTCAGCCGGGTACATCGCCGCGGCGGCCGTGCTGGGGGCGGCGGCGCTGGGCCTGTTCGTCTGGCACGAGCGCCGGAGCCGGCACCCGCTGCTGCCGCTGCGGGTGTTCGGGTCGCGGGTGTTCTCGGTGGCCAACGCGATGACCCTGCTGGTGTACGGCGGGCTGGGCATCATGACCTTCTTCCTGGTGCTGCAGCTGCAGGTGACGTCCGGGTACTCGCCGCTGGCGGCCGGGCTGTCCATGCTTCCGCTGACGATCTCGATGCTGCTGCTCTCGTCGCGGTCCGGTGCACTGGCCACCAAGATCGGTCCCCGCTGGCAGATGTCGGTGGGGCCGCTGCTGTGCGGCATCGGTGTGTTGCTGCTGCGGGACGTGGACGCCACCGCGCCGTACTTCACCGCCGTGCTCCCCGGCGTGGTGGTGTTCTCTCTCGGGCTGGCCGCGCTGGTGGCGCCGCTGACCGCCACCGTGCTGGCCGCCGCACCGGACCGCGCCGCCGGGCTGGCCAGCGGGATCAACAACGCGGTGGCCCGCACCGGGTCCTTACTGGCCGTGGCCGCGCTGCCCGCGCTGGTCGGCATCAACGGGCAGGCGTACCTGCAGCCGACGGTGTTCACGGCCGGGTACGCCCAGGCGATGACCATCTGCGCCGGCCTGCTGATCGCCGGCGGGGCGGTCAGCTTCGTGGGGCTGCGGCCGGGGTGATCTAGCCATCCCCCCATTGAGCGACGACCACGGGTCGAGGACGTACTTAGCGTCGAACGATCCCGGCCGCCTCACGTGAGGAGAAGGACATGAGACTGGCAGCTTTGCGGGGCAAGAGGACCGCTCTGGTCGCCGGAGTCGCCGTGGTGGGCCTGTCAGCGAGCTTCCTCGCACAGTCCGACGCCGCCGTGGGGACGCCCCGGAGCAGCGAGCGCACGTTCACGCTGGTGGAGCAGCCGGGAACCTTCCACTTCGTCGACCTGCCCCCGATGCAGAAGTCTCACAACACGGCCTCGGCCGGGGACGAGGTGATCTTCGTCAACAAGCTGATGAAGGGCAGCACGCAGGTTGGAAGCGCGCAGGCCGTGTGCATCGTCACCCGGCCCGGCAAGGAGCCGAAGGTCACGGCGGTGTGCACCGGCTCCTTTATGCTGCGCGGCGGCCAGCTGACCGTGGCCACGACGGCCTCGCTCAGCGCCTCGACCCTCGAGATCGCGATCACCGGCGGAACGGGCAAGTACGAAGGCGCCAGCGGGCAGGTCACCGCGGTCAACCACCCGGACGGGTCG
>DASSKA010000089.1:0-11233 GCA_035690905.1 Nocardioidaceae bacterium
GATCGGGCTGACCACGCCGTCCGGGACGTAGTGCGCCGGCCAGTGCCGGTTCACCGCCGGACCGGAGAACAGCGACGCGTCGTAGCGCAGGTGCACCCTGGTGCGCCCGATATCCGTCAGCGACCTGGCGGTCGAGGTGGCGAGCGTCTGCAGGTCGGCGCGCGCCGGGTACGTCTGGCTCGGCTCGGTTGCCGGCCCGGCCTCGAGCAGCGGGTCGCCGCCCCCGACCAGCACGATCTGCTTCGAGGTGTCGCCGGCCACCACCGAGGTGGTGAACCGGTGGTCGGGTCCCAGCGCCTCCAGCGCCGCCGTGGTGGTCAGCAGCTTCATCGTCGATGCCGGGGTGACCAGGTGCGCGCCCTGGTGGAACAGCGGGGTGCCGTCCCCGAGCCGGCCCACGTCGACCGCGACCTGCGGGCCGAGCCGCTTGTCGCGTAGCAGACCGGCCAGCGCCCGTCGTACCGCCTCCGCGCTCGCCGCCTGCGGCTCGGTGCGCGCCGCCACCTGCGCAGCCGCGGTGCTCGCGGGCAGGGTCAGCCCCTCCGGCGGCGGCACCTTGTCCGGCTCGCTGATCGGCGAGGGGCCGGCCAGGCCGGTGAGCGGGCCGAGGTCGAAGGCGTACGACGCGGTGGCCAGCGCCAGGACGAGCAGCACCAACGCGGTCGTGCTCCGGCGCAGCAGCCGCCCCGGACGAGTCCGCCGACGGGGCGGCGACTCCTCCGGCGGTTCCCCAGCCTCCTCCGGCGAATCGGCCGGTGACTCCTCCGGTGACCCCTCCGGTGACTCCTCCGGGGCGGCTTCCTCCCCCGCGGTCGACGGTTCGGGCGATTCAGGGGTCGAGTCGGCGTGGCTTGCGTCACCTTCGGCCACCTGGCACCCCTCTCGACTGCGTGTTCCGGCCCGTTGTGCGCGACACTAACTCAACGGCAGGGGGTCACAGCCATCGAGGAAAGGCAGGCAAGGTTCATGGAGTTCGACGTACTGGTCGAGATCCCGAAGGGGGCGCGGAACAAGTACGAGGTCGATCACGAGACCGGGCGGATCCGTCTGGACCGGACCCTGTTCACCTCCACGCAGTACCCGGCCGACTACGGCTACATCGAGCACACCCTCGGCCTGGACGGCGACCCGCTCGACGCGTTGGTGATCCTGCAGGAGCCGACGTTCCCGGGCTGCCTGATCCGGTGCCGCGCGATCGGCATGTTCCGGATGACCGACGAGGCCGGCGGCGACGACAAGGTGCTCTGCGTGCCGGCCACCGACCCGCGGCTCGAGCACCTGCGCGACGTCAGCCACGTGTCCAAGTTCGACCGGCTGGAGATCCAGCACTTCTTCGAGGTCTACAAGGACCTCGAGCCCGGCAAGTCCGTCGAGGGCGCGGAGTGGGTGGGCCGGATCGAGGCCGAGGCCGAGGTCGTGGCGTCGGAGAAGCGGTACAAGGACAACGGCGGCTACTGAGCCAGCGCTGAGCCCAGCCGGTCGAAGCTGTCGCTCCAGCCGTCCCGGTGCAGGGCCACCCGCCCCTCGGTGGCGAAGCCGTCCTGGTCCAGGGAGACCCGGGTCTGCTTCCCATCGGGGTCGAGGGTCAGCGTGACCACCGTCTCCCGGTCGTCCGGAGTCGGTTCGTCGTACCTGAAGGTGAAGACCAGCCTGCTGGGCGGCTCGATCTCGCGGAACTCCCCGGTGAGGTGGAACCGCTCGCCCTCGGGCGGCTGCATGGTGAAGCGGTAGCCGCCGCCGACCCGCAGGTCGACCCGCGCCTCCGGCATGGTGAACCCGTGCGGCCCCCACCACTGCTGCACGTGCCCGGGCTGGGTCAGCATCTCGAACACCCGCTCCGGGGTGGCCGCGAGACGGCGGACCAGCTCGAGCCGGAAGCTGGCCGGCTGTTCCTCCACGGCACGACTCTAACTAGCGTGAGCACGTGGCGAAGCCGCCATTTTCACCTGGAGACCCGCGGTGACGAGCTCGCTCAGTCGGCCTCGGCCTGCAGCAGCTCGGTGCCCATCAGCTCCGGGGGTACGGCGAAGGCGTCCACCAGCTCGCGGCAGACCGGCCGGACCTGGCCGCACAGCTCGTTGACCGTCGCGGTGACCGCCTTGGCTCGGGCGTTGGACAGCCGGCCGTGCTCGAGGAACCAGGCCCGGTCCTCCTCGATGCACGACAGCGCGAACAGGTTGCACAGCAACCTCAGCGGCTCCTGGTTCGAGTCCGCGCCGGCCACCTTGTCCTGGAACGCTTCCAGCACCAGCCGCTCGACGTGCGCCCGCGCGCAGCCGATCACGTGGTCCTGGCACTCGCTGAACACCGCGACCGGGTCCCCGCCGCGGTCGATGCCGCGCTTGAGCCGGCGGGCCACGCCGGCGAGCATGTGCTCCTCGCGCCAGACGAGCAGCTGCCGGTGGTACGCCGGGTCGAGCAGCCCGGCCCGCGGATCGTCTTCACCGGACGGCACCACATCACGCAACCGGTCGAGCAGCGCCCGCGCGCTGGTGCGCTCGAGCACCGTCTCCACCGCCATCGAGGCCACGAACCGGACCATGCCGATCTGGTCCAGGTCGCTGAACTCGTCGCGGTAGTCGGTCAGCAGCCCCTTGGCGACCAGCTGCAGCAGCACGTGGTTGTCGCCCTCGAAGGTGGTGAACACGTCGGTGTCCGCGCGCAGCGCCGCGAACCGGTTCACGCTCAGGTAGCCCGCGCCGCCACACGCCTCCCGGCAGACCTGGATGGCGCGGCTGGCGTGCCAGGTGCCCAGCGCCTTGGTGCCCGCCGCCCGTGACTCCAGCGCCCGGCGCTCCCGCTCGGTCACCTCCTCGCCGGAGGCGTCGGAGGTGAATACCCGGTGCAGATCGGCGACCAGCCGCTCCTGCGCGAAGTGCAGCGCATAGGTGCGCGCCAGCAGCGGGAACAGCCGGCGGCGGTGCATGCCGTAGTCGAGCAGCAGCTCCTCCCGCTCGCTGCCGGGCGCCCCGAACTGCCGCCGCTGCAGGCCGTAGCGGGTCGCGATGGTCAGCGCCACCTTGCTCGCGTTGATCGCCGCGCCGCCGACGCTGACCCTTCCCTGCACGAGCGTGCCGAGCATGGTGAAGAACCGCCGGTCCGGGTTCTCGATGTCGGAGAGGTAGCGGCCGTCCTCCGTGACCACGGCGTACCTGTCCAGCAGCGCGGTCCGCGGCACCCGCACCTGGTCGAACCACAGCCGGCCGTTGTCCACGCCGTTGAGGCCGATCTTCGGCCCGCAGTCCTCGATGCGCACGCCGGGCCTCGTGTCGCCGGCGTCGTCGCGGATGGGTACGACGAGCGCGTGCACGCCACGCGGCTCGTCCTCGACGATCAGCTGGGCGAAGACGACGGCCAGCTGCCCGTGCTCAGCGGCGTTGCCGATGTAGTCCTTGCGGGCAAGGTCGTGCGGGGTGTGCACCACGAACTCGCCGGTGCCTCCGTCGTACGTCGCCGTCGTCTGCAGCGCCTGCACGTTCGAGCCGTGACCGGTCTCGGTCATCGCGAAGCAGCCGAGCAGGTCGCCCTGGATCAGCGGGCGGAGGTACTCCTCGTGGTGCTGCTCGGTGCCCAGGTGCAGGATCGCGCCGCCGAACAGGCCGAACTGCACCCCTGCCTTGGTGAGCACCGACAGGTCACCGAAGGCGAGGGTCTCGAACGCCGCGACAGCGGCCCCGACATCGCCGCCTCCGCCGTACTCCGTGGGGAACCCCATCCCGGTCTGGCCGTCGCGGGCCATGGTGAGCGTGAGGTCGAGCACCCGCTTGCGGTAGTCCGCGCGCGACATCCGCTCGGCGTCCTCGAGGACGTCGGCGTGCTCGACGAGCTTGGCGCGGACCATCCGGCGCACGTCGCCGTACTTCCCGTCGAGCAGAGCGGTCAGGGACGGTACGTCGACGGTGTCCGGCATGGGCTCATGCTGCCAGACGCTCGCGCCTCAGGGACGGGCGAAGAAGTCCGGCGGGATCCAGTAGTACATGCTGTCGATCTCCACGTTCCGGCCGGTGCGCGGCGCGTGGATGATCATGCCGTTGCCGATGTACATCGCGACGTGGTGGATGCCGCTCGGCGCGCCGTTGTAGGACCAGAACACCAGGTCACCCGGCTGGAGCTGGCTGGCGCTGACCGGCGTGCTCTCGTAGTACTGCGCCTCCGCGTAGTGCGCGAGGTAGACCCCGGCCGACGCCCAGGCGGCCATGGTGAGACCGGAGCAGTCCCAGGCGTCCGGACCGGCGGCGGCCCACACGTACGGGTCACCGAGCTGGGCCTCCGCGAACGCCACCGCCTGGGCACCTCCGCCGCTCGGTGCGGGCGCGGGAGCCGGAGCGGGCGGGGGTGGCGCTGGTGCCTGTTGCTGTTGCTGTTGCTGCTGCTGTTCCTGGGCTGCCTTCTGGGCGGCCTCCCGCTTGGCCTCCGCCTCGGCGCGGGCCTTGGCCTCGGCACGGGCCCGAGCCTCCGCGCGCGCCTTCTGGCGGGCCTCGCGACGGGCCTCACGAGCGGCCCGGCGTGCGGCGCGCCGCTCCGCGATCCGCTGCAGCGCGGACTGCCGCTGCTGCTCGAGCTCCACCGACACGTTCTGCGCGTGGGCCAGCTCCTTGATGAGCTCCTGCTTCTGGGCGGCGATCTGGTCGGCGGTCCGCTGGGCCTGGACCTGCGCGGCTGCGGCCCGCTGCTTGGCGGCCTTCGCCTGCGCGGCGAGCTTCGCCTGCTCGGCGCGGGCCTGCTCGGCCTTGCGCTCGAACACCTCGGCCAGCGCGCTGGAGGCCGCGAACCGCTGGTAGTCGGCCTGCAGCGAGGTCGACGCGCTCTGGAAGGCGGCGTACTGGTCGAGCACGCTCTCCGGCCCGTCGGCGTTCATCAGCGCGGACAGTGCGGTCAGCTGCGTGCCCTGCTGGTACGACGCGGCGACGAGCGCGCCGATCGCGTCCCGCTGCTCCCGCACATGCGCCTGGGCCCGCGCGGCATCGGCCTGGGCCTGCTTCATCTTCTCGGTGGCCTGCTGCAGGTGCCACATCGCCCCGTTGTAGGCCTCAGCCGCCCGCTCGGCACGGATGCCGGCCTGCTGCAGCCGCTGCTGGGCCATCAGCAGCTGGGCCTTGATCGCGCCCACGTCCTGGGCCTTCTGCGCCGCGCGCTGCTTGGCGGCGTCCACCTGGTCCTGGCTGGGGAACGCGTGATGGCCGGACGCGGCGGGCAGGCCGGAGGCGATCGGCTGACCGGTGGCGGCCGGCTGGCCGGTAGCCATCGCGGCGGGCATGGTCTGGACGCTCAGCGCACCGACCGCCGCCGCGGCAACCGCGAGCCGTACGGGCCGTACCCGTCGGGAGCCTCTTCGGCTGCCCCCCGGACCTGCCTGATGCACGTGCGTTCCCTTTCGTCTGTCCGCGAGCCCCTTCCCCGGGGGCTCGCGGACGCCGGCGAAAAAACCGCCCGGCTGCCCGTCCTCCCATGACCAGCAGTCGGTCGTCGTGACCGGTCCGTTGGGTCGAAGCCGAGGCTCCGATCGAACCGACCCGAGGGAACGTTAGTGCTCAGAGGCCACAGAGGGAACACCTTTCACAGAAAAAACTCTGGTTTCTCGGCGTGTTCACTTGACAAACTACAACGTTGTAACTTTCGTCTGTGCCCGTTTTGCCCTGGTTTCGTACGCTCAGCCGGCTTCAACGCGGCGTCCTGGCCACCTCGCGAAGGCGCGGGTAAGGAGTCGGCCCCCGGCTCTCTCGGATGGTCTAGAACTGACCTCGGGGCGCCTTGCCTCCGGGGCCAGTCGCCTCGCCGCGTTCTTGGGAAAACACAAGGGCCCCGCCCCATGGGAGGACGGGGCGGGACCCTTGCGCCGAGCTCCCTGGGAGGAGGGAGCCCGGCAGCTCGTGCCGGGCCGCGGACGGGCCGCGGCTTGTCTCAGCGCGCGCGGTTCCAGGACTTGCGCTCTGCCGCGAGCACCAGCCCGCCGCTGAGCACGAGCACCATGCCGGCGCCGCCGAGCAGACCGAGGTCGCCGTTGCTGACACCGGTGTTCGGGAGCAGCCGAGGCGATACCCGTGCCGGGGCCGGAGCAGCGGCCGGAGCGCTCGAGCCGCTCGATCGGATCAGCTGGGTGCCCAGGATCACCGTCCCGCCGTGCTTGTGCGCGTGGCGGGTGTGGCCGGTGGCCGGCTTCCACGGCTTGTGCACGGGCTTGTCCGTCGCGTGGTGGTGCTTCTTGCCGGCTCCGGCCGTCTCGCCGTCCACGGTGCCACCGGGCGTGCCCTTGTGGCCGGTGTGCGGGCCATCCCCGCTGCCGCCCGTGCTGGTGTCGCCACCATCGTCGGTCTCGTCGTCGTCGGAGCTGTCACCGGAATTGTCGTCGGTTGGCGGGGTGACCACCGGCGGACCATCTGGCGGGGTCACCACCGGCGGGTCGACCGGGTCGGTACCGCCCCCGTTGTCGTCGCCCTTGCCGTGGTGACCCTTCTCGCCACCCTTGTGGTGACCGTTGTCCGTGCCGTCGTTCCCCTTGCCGTGGTCCGACCCGGAACCGTCGTGCTTGCCGCCCGCGTTGGAGCCGCCGTTCCCCGAACCGCCGTCGGCCCCGTTGCCGTTCGAGTCGCCGTTGCCCGAGCCGACCTTGCCCCCAGCATTCGGGTTGTCGCCGCCCCAGCCGGGGACCTCCCAGCCCCCACCGTTGCCGGAGTCATCCCCCTGGTCCCCACCAGACCCTTGGCCGGCTCCCGGCGGCGTGCCGGGGTCGGTGGTCCCCCCACCTGGACCACCGACGCCCGGATCACCCGAGTCACCGCCACTGGTGGAGTCCCCTCCAGTCCCACCGGTGTCCCCACAGTCTCCAGGCGCGAACGCAGCGTTGCCGTCGCCGATGCCAGGCTGCGTGTCCTCGCAGACATTGCCGTTGTCGGCGTCACCGCCCCCCTGCTGAGCGCCAGGGATGTGTCCGTCCGCAGCCCCGACGGTCCCGTCACCAGGCACCCCCGCGCCGGTGTCCGCGAAGGCCACGCTGGAGCATGCCATGCTCAAGGTCAGCGCTACCGGCATCGCAAGGATGGTGAGCGCGCGCTCCCGCGCACCGAATTGCTTCGACATTGCGTCGTACTCCCCCCGGCTCTCCCCAGAGCCAGATCCTGTGAAGAGATCCCCCCGGATCTCAGAAATTCCCCACACACGAGCATACACGGAATCGGACATAGCGGGACAGAACCGGCCAGTGCAAAGCGGGTCATCTTTCCCCACCCGATCGGGCTATGCCGCCCAGACGGGGCACAAGCGGGCTCAGCCGAGCCGTAGCACCCAGGGCAGCAGCGCCAGGCCGACGCCGGCGAGGACGAGCACGGTGTCCCCGAGCCGCCAGGGCGCCGGTTCGGCCCAGGTACGACGGACGGCGCCGGCGAACCCGCGGGCGTCCATCGCCAGCGCCATGGTGCCGGTCATCCGCATCGTGGCCACGAGCAGGGCCAGGGACATCGCGGCGGCGACGCGTACCCGGTTCACCGGCCCGCCCTCCAGCCCCATGCCCCGCGCGCGCCGGGCCCGGGAGATCTGCTGCCACTGCGCACCGACCGAGCCGATCCGGCTCAGCGCCGCAGTGGCGGCCACGACGGGCCGCGCCGGCAGGCGCAGCCGCTGCCCCAGGTGATCGCCGAGCCGGGTCGGGTCGATCGCGGCGGTCAGCGCGGCGGCGGGCAGCACGAGGTACAGCACGCGCAGCGCCGCCGCACCCGCGACGTCGAGGTGCCGCCCGCCGTACAGATAGGTCGACACCAGCAGCATCGCCGCCGCCACCAGCCCGAGGGCGACACGGCGCAGCGTGCCGGGCCAGTCCCGGACCACGATCGGTGCGAGGACCACCAGCACCCCGACGCAGACCAGCCCGTGCCAGAGCGTGTGGATCGCGACCGCGCCCGCGACCGGGAGCAGCGACGCGAGCACCGCTGCGAGCGGCCCGTACCCGGACCGTTCCGGCACGGCGATCACGGACTCGCTCATCCTGCCCCCACCACGGCGCGCCCCTCGCGCAGCGCGAGCCGGTCCTCGAGGCAGCCGGCCGCGGCCTCGTCGTGGGTGGCCACCGCGACGCCGGCGCCGGCGGCCACCGTGGCCGCGCACACCCCCATCACCGCCGCCCAGGTGCGGCGGTCCTGGCCGACGGTCGGCTCGTCGAGGAGTACGGCGGAGGGTCCGTGCACCAGGCTTGCGGCCACCACCAGCCGGCGTTGCTCGCCACCGGAGAGGTGATGGGTCCGGGCACCGGAGAGGTGGCTCATGCCCAGCGCCTCCAGCAGGGCCAGCGCCCGCGTCCTGGCCTCGTCGGCCGGTCGGCCGAGCGCCGTCGCGGTGGCCAGCAGCTCGTCGAGGACCACGGTGCGGACCAGCCCGTGCTCCGGGGCCTGCGGCACCCAGGACACCGCCCGGGCGAGCTCCTTGGACGACAGCCGGGCCAGGTCCCGGCCGCGCCGACCGGCGAGCGTGGCGGCCACCTCGGCGCGGCCGGCGGAGATCTGCTGGAGGCCGGCGAGCACGGCCAGCAGCGTGGACTTCCCGGCCCCGGACGGTCCGGTGAGCGCCAGGCCGCGGCCGGCCTCCACCGCCGCCGAGACAGCGGCCAGCGCGGCCGGGCCGGGCAAGCGGCGTGCGAAGGGCTGCCGGTGATGGACGGTCACGTCCGCGGCCAGGGTCACCGGCTCACCGCGGGCCAGTGGCTGGCGCGGGGCGACGAGGGCCGGGTCGAGGCTGGTGGGGGCGGGGAGACCGGCCCCGGGGATCCAGATGCCGTCGGCGGCCAGCCCCGGGTCGAGGACTCGGGAGGGCGGGCCGTCCGCGCGCAGCGCGCCGTCCGCGTCCAGCACGACGCAGCGGTCCACGTGCTCGAGCCAGGGGTCGAGCCGGTGCTCGACGACGACCAGGGTCGCGCCCGTCCGTCGTACCACCGAAAGGACCGCCTCGCGCACCGCGGCCGCGTTCTCCTCGTCGAGCATCGAGGTGGGCTCGTCGAGCAGCAGCACCCGCGGCCGCAGCGCCAGCGCGCCGGCCAGCGCCAGCCGTTGCGCCTCCCCGCCGGAGAGCGTCTGGGTGGGGCGCGCCCCGTCGTAGGGGAACCGCGCTGCGGCCAGCGCAGCCTGCACCAGCGCGGGCATCCGGTCGCGGGGCACCCGGGTGTTCTCGAGGCCGAACGCGACATCGCGGCCGACCCGGCCGGCCACCACCGCGGCGGCCGGATCCTGAAGCAGCAGCCCGACCCGGCCCGGCACCTCCCGGGGGTGCTCGCCGTCGATGTGCACGGTGCCGGACAGGTCGCCGACCTCCGCGGTCAGCAGCAGCCCGGCCAGCGCGCGCAGCAGCGTCGACTTGCCCGCGCCGCTGGGCCCGGCGAGGAGCACCCGCTCGCCGGGCTCGATGCGCAGGTCGAGGCCGGCCAGGACCGGGGTACGGCGACCGGCGGGACGCCAGGTCAGACCGCGTACGTCGACGCGGCCCCCCGTCGTAGGACGTGCGTCCGGCACGTCCTGGGTCAGCGGGCGGTTCGTTCGAGCTCCTCCTGCCCGGGCGGCATCGCGTTGACCGCGCCGGCGCGGGCCAAGCCGCGGACGATGAGCAGCCCGCCGAGCCCGGCGATGAGCGCGCCGGAGACGGCGAAGGTGGCCAGGTAGACCAGCTTCCAGCTCCACGCGTAGTCGGCGTAGTAGGACCACCACTCATAGCCGGCCACCTCGAAGACCGCCGAGGCCAGCCCGGCCAGCATCGCCGCGCCGGCGCCGAACCGACGCCACAGGAACAGCGCGAGGACCAGCTCGACGCCGAGCCCCTGGAGGCCGCCGGAGATCAGCGTGGTCCAGCCCCAGGTGTTGCCGATCAGTGCCTCGACCGCTGCGGCCACCAGCTCGGTGAACAACGCGGCACCCGGGCGGCGGACCATCAGCCCGCCGGCCACCCCGGCCAGCAGCCACGGGCTACCGAGCAGGCCGGTCAGCGGCGAGAAGAGGGCGCTCAGCGCGGCCGACGGCGCGGTGTACAGCTGGTCCCAGACCCAGAACACCACGCCGAAGCCGACCCCGAGCAGCGCCGCCGTGACCAGGTCGATGGTCCGGTAGGACATCAGCGGCCGGCGGGCGAGCACCCGGCCGCGGCGAACAGGCGCCTGGGACGGCGCCTCAACCGTTGAGGACATGCAACACTCCCGTCACTTCGAGGGAGGGGATCGCCGAAGCGACCGAGACTCGACTCCCTTCGCCGGTATGAGCCGGATCAGGTTCGAGGGTCTGCGTTTCCGCACTCTCAGCGCCCGTGGTGGGCACTCCCCTGTCGTTCTCTGGTCAGCCTACTCCGGGCATAGCGGATCGTTCGACCCCGTCGTACGACGCGAGCGACCACTCAACGCACCGCGAGCGACCACTCAACGCACCGCGAGCGACCACTCAACGCACCGCGAGCGACCACTCAACACCGTCAGGCGAGGTGGCCGCGGACGGAGACGTGCCCGCGCAGCAGGTTGCGGGCGATGGTCCGGCGCTGGATCTCGTCGGTGCCCTCGTAGATCCGGAGCAGCCGCAGCTCGCGGTACCACCGCTCGACCGGTAGCTCGCGGGTGTAGCCCATCCCGCCGTGGATCTGCAGCACCCGGTCCACGATCTCGTTGGCCTTCTGCCCGCCGTACAGCTTGGCCATCGACTGCGCCTGCCGCGAGTCGAGACCGGCGTCGACCTGCCAGGCCGCGGAGAGCACCAGCCAGCGCAGCGCCTCGATCTCCACCGCGGAGTCGGCGATCATCCACTGGATCGCCTGCCGTTCGGCGATCGGCTGCCCGAAGGTGACCCGGTTGCGGGCGTGCTCCATGCCCAGCTCCACCAGCCGCTCGCAGGCACCGAGCGCGCGGGCGGGCAGCAGGTACCGGCCCTTGCCGATCCAGCGCATCGCCAGCTCGAACCCGCGGCCCTCCTCGCCGAGGATGTGCGAGTGCGGCACCCGCACCCCGTCGAAGACCAGCGACGCCGGGCCCCACTCGCCCATGGTGTCGATCGGCTCGGACTTCCAGCCCATGTCCCGGTCCACCAGGAAACAGGTCACCCCGCCGTCCGCGCCCAGGGCAGGGTCGGTGACCGCGAACACCATCGCGAAGTCGGCCTCGTTGCCGCCGGTGATGAACGTCTTCTCGCCGTTGATCACCCACTCGTCGCCCTCGCGCCGGGCGCTGGTGCGGATGTTGCGGGCGTCGGAGCCGGCGCCGGGCTCGGTGATCGCGAAGCAG
>DASSKA010000090.1:0-9436 GCA_035690905.1 Nocardioidaceae bacterium
GACCGTGGCGCCCTACGTGCAGGTGACCTACACCGCCCGGTTCCGGGTCGGCGGCGGCGCCTGGCAGCAGATCCCCGGCACCGTCACCGTCGACGGCCCGCCGACGACCCTCCTGGTCGTCGAGGGCACCGGCGTGCTGTCTGGCGAGCACTAGTAGCTCTCGCTGATCGAGTCCACCCAGTCCGACTTCAGCCCGAACAGCGCGCGCATCTGGTCGGCCTTGTGCGTGATGGTGTACGCCTGACCATCCTCGGAGATGGCCGTCACCGACTCCATCGCACCTCCGTCGTACGACGCGGTGACGCGCAGCGCGTGCACCGGGAAGCCGAACACCCGTCGGACCCGTGCCTGGGACAGGGTGGCCGTCCAGGAGGCGTTCGGGTTGTTTGACGACAGCGACCACGGGTCATTCACCGACTGCAGGTAGGGCACCGTCGCCGACCACACGTCCTGGCTGTTGAGCGTGTGCCCGCCGGAGGAGGAGAAGTAGTACGTCGACGCGAGCTGGCCGTCGTAGGTCACCACCTGGCCGGCGGTCCCGCGAACCGCGGACACCCACCGCTGCCCGTAGTAGCCGCCGCTGCCCTCGCTCTCCTTGGCCCAGCCGGTGTAGTTCTGGTCGATCACCGAGTTGCGCAGGTTGCAGTGGCACCCCTCGCGCAGCGCGCCCCCGTCCTTCAGCGCGTAGGTGCGCGCGATGATCGCCTGGGCCTGCAGCGCGGCGGGCTCCCATGAGGACGGCATCTCGGCGACGCCGAGCAGGTAGTTCTCCAGGTGCTCGCGCACCACGTCGTTGATCCGCCCGGTGCCGTAGGGGAAGACCAGCAGCTCGCCGTGTCGGTACTCGTGCCCGTCGCCGAGCCGCAGCACCGACGCGGCGCCGGAGCCCTGGAGGTACGACGTGCCGCTCCACCGCAACCGGATCCGGGCACCGGTGACCCGGTTGACCACACCGTTCTCGTCGCGGACCCGGGCCCGCACCCGGCCGTTGTGGCGGAACAAGGTGACCCGTCCCGCGGTGCTCTGGTCGGCGGTCGGGTCCTGGACCACGGCGCGTCGCACGCAGCTGCCCCGCGACATCGCGCACACCTCGAGGCTCGCACCGCTGCCCAGACCGAGCAGCCGGGCCGTCGTGGACGCGCGGTGGTAGCCGACGTTGACGTCGAGCAGCGGGTTCCAGCCGCGGGAGGCGACCTGGGTCCCGGTGTAGTAGTGCTGCAGGATCTCGGTGGTGCCGGCGCCGCTGGCGGCCATCGCCTGCGCGCCGTACTGCGAGAGTCCCACGCCATGCCCCCAGCCGGACCCGGTGAACGTGAACGACGTGGCCGCCGGGTACGCCGCGGGCGCCGCCGGCTCGCTGGTCGCCCGGGTGCTCCGCCGGGTCTGCCCGAGCGCGCTGATCCGCACCAGCCGGTTCGAGGTGGTGGTCACCCGGACCGTGCCGTTGCGGGACGGCCGCACGGGCACCCGGAACTGCGTGCGGTAGCGGTGCCGCCGGTGGCCGAGATCGATGCTGCGCAGCAGCGCCCGTCCGACGTACACGTCCACGGTGCCCATCTGGCGCCCGGTCTCGGCGACGAACCGGACCGCGGAGGTGCCCTTCGCCCGCCGGAGCCGGAGGCTGGCGCCCGGTGTGCGGGTCTGCATCGCCAGGCCGCGGTAGAGCCGGTCGTTGCGCACCACCTGCCACCGGCGCACGCCGCGCAGGCCGCGCACCCGCGGCGGACGGGAGATGGTGCCGAAGCTGGAGACGCCGGTGACCTCGTACGCGCTGCCCGCCGGGCTGCCGACCGCCCGCACCCCGAACTGCCGGGTCTGGCCACGCCGGACGTAGATGGTGGTCCGGGTGCCGTGCACGCTCTTCAGCAGCGTCCACTGCTCCGGCAGCGGTTGGTCGTAGGCGGCGGACTTCACGAAGATCTGGTACGACGTGGCGCCGTCCACGGCCGACCAGCGCAGGTGCTGGAACCCGCCGTTCTGGAAGTGCCGGACCCGGTGCGTCCGCGGGGCGCCACCCAGGGTCTGGGCCTGCGCCGCCGCGGCCGGTTCGAGTACGACAAGCAGCGCGGCGAGCAGGCCGACCAGGATCGTCAACGGGGTGCTCGTGCGTCGGGCCTCGGTCACGTGCAACTTCCCCGTTCAGGTACGACTGTGCTGGCAACGCCTGCGACCCGCACGCTGTGACGCAAGGGAACGCAGCGACACGTGAGGCTAACCCGGATCCGGGACGGGCGCCACCCGATCACTCGACGGCGATGGCCCGCTCACGCCGACGCGGGTGCACGACGAGGGAGGCTGCAACGTGGCCTGGGTCACGTGTCGCGTCACGCGCCCCGTAACGTGTGCCCGACGTGTGCGCGGCATCTGGGAGGAGAGGGAGCCGATGACCAACGCCGAGAGATCGCTCACCTTCGGCGAGGCGGAGTTCAGGGCCGGCTTGGTGGAGGTGGACCGCTACGACGTGGAGGTCGACCTGACCGGGCTGCTCGACGGGGCGGAACTTCGCGCCACCTCGACCGTCCGGTTCGGCTGCACCCGGCCGGGGGAGGGGACGTTCGTCGACTGCCTGGCAGAGGTCGAGGAGGCGGTGCTGAACGGGCTCGTCCTCGGGCGGGACGCGGTGGGTGAGGGCCGGATCGAGCTGTCCGACCTCGAGGCGGAGAACGTGCTGGTGGTGCGCTCGGTGCAGCGGAACACCGGTCGCGGTCAGGGCGTGCACCGGTCCGTGGACCGCGACGACGGCAACGTCTACGTCTGGACGAGCTTCGAGCCCGACGACGCACGCCGGGCCTGGGCCTGCTTCGACCAGCCCGACCTCAAGGCGACCTGGGCGTTCACGGTGACCGCCCCGGGCGGGTGGACGGTGCTGTCCAACGCGGGCACCGCAGCGGTGGTCGAGGCCGCCGTGAACCGGGTCTGGCGGTTCACGGACACGCCGCGCCTCTCGTCGTACAACCTGGTCGTGAACGCCGGGCCGCTGCACGAGATTCGCAGCCAGCGCGCCGGCTTCGACCTTGGCCTGTACGCCAGCCGCAGCCTCGCGCCCATGCTGGAGCGCGACGCGGAGGAGCTGTTCGACCTGACCGCACGTGGCCTGCAGTTCTTCGGCGAGCGGTTCGGGATGCCGTTCCCGCAGCGCCGTTACGACCAGGCGTTCATGCCCGAGCTGAGCGGCGCCATGGAGAACTACGGCTGCGTCACCTGGACCGACAGCATGATCTTCCGCGACCCGCCGACGTTCGCCGAGCGCGAGGCCCGCGCCCGCGTGCTGCTGCACGAGATGGCGCACATGTGGTTCGGCGACATCGTCACCATGCGCTGGTGGGACGACCTGTGGCTCAACGAGTCCTTCGCCGACTGGGCCTGCTCGTGGGCAGCGGAGGCCGCGACGCAGTTCACCGACGCCTGGGCCGGCGTGCTGGCCACCCAGAAGCTGGCCGGCTACGCCGCGGACGACTCTCCGATCAGCCACCCGATCGCGGCGCACCTGCCGGACGTGGCGGCCGCCACCGGCACCTTCGACGCGATCACCTACTCCAAGGGGCAGGCCGCCCTCAAGCAGCTGGTCGCCTTCCTCGGCGAGGATGCCTTTCTGGCGGGCCTGCGGGCGTACTTCGCCAAGCACGCCTGGGGCAACGCGGTGATGGCCGACCTGATCGGCGAGCTGGAGGCCGCCAGCGGGCGGGACCTGGCGCGCTGGACGCAGGGCTGGCTGGGCACGGCGGGCACCGACCGGCTGGTCGTCGAACGCGGCGCCGACGGTGCCGTGCTCCGCGCGGAGGGCCCCGGCGGGGGCGCACCGCGGCCGCACCGCCTGCACGTCGGGGTGTACGACGAGGCGGGGGGCCGGCTCGGGCTCCGCGAGACGCTGTCCGTCGAGGTGCACGACCCGGTGACCCGGCTCTCCGACGAGGCACGGACCGCGGTGCTGCTCGTCAACGACGACGACCTGACGTTCGCCTGCGCGCGACCCGACGCGGAGTCGCTGGCCGTGCTGCGCACCCGAGCCGGGGAGCTGCCCACCGCCATCGGCCGGACGGTGGCCGTCACCACCGTGTGGGACATGCTTGTCCGCGGCGAGACCGACGCCGCCTCGTTCGTGGAGACCGCGGCGGGCGCGCTGGCCACGGAGACGGCCGACAGCGTCGTCGAGCCGCTGCTTCACCTGGCGGTGCAGGCCGCCGACTACTGGGCGTCGAGCAGCGACCGGGACCGGCTCTGCACGGCGGTCGCCGACCTGTGCCTTCGGGTCGCGGCAGACCGGGAGGCGGTCGGGCTGCGCGACTTCGCGAAGGTGGCCACCACCGAGGAGCAGCTCGTCGAGCTGAAGCGGCGGGCCAGCACCCGGGACCTGCGCTGGCGTCGGCTGGAGAGGCTGGCCGTGCTGGGCGCGGTCGACGGGAAGGAGATCGACGCCTTCGAGCACGAGGACACGGCTCCTGACGCCTGGCTGCGGGCGGTGCGGGCCCGGGCCGGGCTGCCCGACGCCGAGGCGCGCCAGGAGATCTGGCGGGAGGTGTTCGAGGGGCACGGAATCCCCGCGCATGCGTACTTCCCGATCGGGCAGCAGTTCTGGCGGCCCGAGCAGGACGGGTTGCTTGCCCCGTTCGCGGAGCAGCTCCTCGAGGTGCTGCCGGCTGTGCAGGGCACCGGCCTCTTGCGGACGCTCGCGCTGGTGCGCGGGATGTTCCCGACCGCCGGGGTCGACGGGGACTGGCTGGACCGCGTCGACGCGCTGGCCCGGGCGGGGACACTGGCCCCGGTGGTCTCCAACGTGCTGCTCGAGCGCGCTGACCGGGTCCGCCGGATGTGGCGGGCCCGCGGGGCGGTGCCGGTCAGCGCACGGTGACCAGGGCCTCTCCGGCCGGAACCAGCTCGCCGACCACCGGGTAGCCGGGCACCTCGCCGGCCACCAGCAGCCCGCCGGAGGTCTGCGCGTCCGCGAGCAGCACCAGCTCGTCCTCCGGGACGGCCGCGGACAGGTGCGGACGCACCCAGTCCAGGTTGCGGCGGCTGCCGCCGGGGACGTAGCCGTCGGCGAGCGAGGCGCGCGCCGGTTCCAGGTAGGGCACCGCGGCGGCCTCCACCACCGCAGAGACGCCGCTGGCCCGCACCAGCTTCAGCAGGTGGCCGAGCAACCCGAACCCGGTCACGTCGGTGGCGCACACCGCGCCCTGCTCCAGCGCGGCCTCGGCGGCCGGGCCGTTGAGGGTGGTCATCACCTCGACCGCGTCGGGGAACCGCTCCCCGGTGGCCTTGTGCCGGTTGTTCAAGATGCCCAGGCCGAGCGGCTTGGTGAGGGTCAGCGGCAGTCCCGGCTTGCCGGCGTCGTTGCGCAGCAGCCGGGCCGGGTCGCCGATGCCGGTGACCGCAAGCCCGTACTTCGGCTCCGGGTCGTCGATGCTGTGCCCGCCGGCGAGGTGCACGCCGGCCGCGGCGCACACGTCCGCACCGCCGCGCAGCACGTCGGCGGCCAGGTCGAAGGGCAGCCTGTCCCGCGGCCAGGCCAGCAGGTTCACCGCCACCAGCGGTCGCCCACCCATCGCGTAGACGTCGGAGAGCGCGTTGGCGGCGGCGATCCGTCCCCAGTCGTAGGGGTCGTCGACGACCGGGGTGAAGAAGTCGGCGGTGGAGATCACCGCCCGCTCGTCATCGAGCCGGACCACCGCAGCGTCGTCGCCGTGGTCCAGGCCGACCAGCAGGTCGCCGCCCTCGCGACCGGTCACCACCCTGGACAGCACCCGCTCCAGCTCGCCGGGAGGGACCTTGCACGCACAGCCGCCACCGGCGGCGTACTGGGTGAGGCGCGGTGGGACGTCGGCGGAGCTGCTCACGCCGCCAAGTTACCCGCGCCGGGCGTGTTCATGTCGACGCGGCCGTCTCCGCCTTGCGCTGCTCGAGCCGCTGGCGCTGCGGCACGACGGTGTACTTCGGGTCCTTCGCCGAGGCGAGCCCGGCCTCGAAGACGCCGAAGCGGGTGAGCGCCGAGGCGGTGACGTACGACGCGCCGGCCAGCGCGCACAGCGCCCGGGACCGGCCGGCCACCACGGTCAGCGCCACCGAGGCCGCGGTCATCGCCCGGGCGGTCTTCATCAGCAGCCCGGGACGGCCCCGCTGGTAGGGCTCGGCCACCATCCCGAGCCGCCGCTTCAGCAGCTCGGCGGCGGTGATCTCGATCCCGGCGCCGGCGATGGCCATCAGCCGGGCCGGACCGTTCTCCGCGACCGGGGTGGCCACCAGGGCCACACCCCCGGCTGCGGAGGCGCCCGAGCCGACGAAGATCAGCGGCAGCTCGCGGTGCGCGTCGTGCCAGGCCGGCACCGCCGTGTTGGCGATCAGCGCGGCGGTGTAGCTGGCCAGCGGCGGGCCGAGCGCGGCCGCCCCGAGACCGGCCAGCCGGCCGAGTCGAGGGAGCCGTCCGGTGAGGTTGGAGGCCAGCGCCGCCGCGGACAGCCCGCTGAACGGCGCCAGGATGAACGACCCCACCGACAGTGGCGAGGTCACCTTGAACACCCGCAGCATCTTCAGGAACCGCTCCGGGCGCCCCAGGTCGTGGACGAGGGCCACCGTGCCGGCGGCGGCGCCGGTCGTGGCCGCGACGCGGGTGACTCGCTCCAGCCCCGGCCGACCGGTGATCGCGGCTCCTTCCGCCAGCAGCGCTGAGGCGCCGGCCAGCCCGCCCAGGAACAGGTAGAGCGGTACGTCGGGGGTCTTCCAGGTCGGGGTCTTGATGATCTGCCGGCCGTAGTAGGACTCGAACTCCGGCTCGGGGACCATCGCGCGTTCTCTCACTGGCTCTCCTTCACCGAGGTCTCCTTGGTCACCGACGGCTGCCGAGGAACGAGCCGATGCCCACCGCGAGCAACGTCGCGGCGGCAGCACCCACCGACCGCCAGATCGAGCCGAGATCGCGGGTGGTCACTACCGGGTCCGGCGGCAGCCCGTAGACCTCCGGCTCGTCGAGCAGCAGGAAGAACGCCCCGTCCCCGCCCACCCCGTCGCCGGGGTCCGCGCCGTAGAGCCGGGCCACGTCCACGCCCTGCTCGTGCAGCTCGGCCACCCGGAGCCGGGCGCGTTCGCGCAGCTCGCTCACCTCGCCGTACTGGATCGACTCCGTCGGGCAGGCTTGTGCGCAGGCCGGCTGCTGGCCGTCCTTGAGCCGGTCGTAGCACAGCGTGCACTTGAACGCGCGGCCGTCGTCCTCGCGCAGGTCGATGACGCCGTACGGGCAGGCCGGCACGCAGTAGCCGCAGCCGTTGCAGATGTCCGGCTGCACGACGACGGTGCCGAACTCGGTTCGGAACAGCGACCCGGTCGGGCACACGTCCAGGCAGGCGGCGTGCGTGCAGTGCTTGCACACGTCGGACGACATCAGCCAGCGCACCCCCGCCTCGCCGGACGCGGCTCCCTGGTCGCCGTGCCCCGGCGACCCGTCCCCGTTCTGCCAGCCCGGCGGGCCCATGCCCGGCAGGCCGAGGTCAGTCGTGGTGGGATTCAACGGCTTTTCTATGAACGCCACGTGCCGCCAGGTGTCCGCGCCGAGCGTCCGGCTGTTGTCGTAGGACATGCCGGACAGGGCGATGCCGTCTTCGGGGACCTCGTTCCACTCCTTGCAGGCGACCTCGCAGGCCTTGCAGCCGATGCACACGCTGGTGTCGGTGAAGAATCCCATGCGCGGCGGGTGGGCCTCGTAGCCAGCGTCGCCCTGCACGTCGGTGAGCGGGCCGAACAGGGAGTGGCTCATCGGGTGTGCTCCGTTTCGTCAGGCCCGGAGGCTCCGTCCGAGGCTCGGCGGCGGTACTCCTCGACGTACTCGGTCAGGGCGGTGCCGCGTGGTCGACGTCCCGGCCGGATGTCACAGGTCCCGACCTTGCCCTGAATGTAGACGTTGGGGTCCATCGTGACGTTGACCAGGTCGTTGGTCGAGTCTCCGGTGGAGACTCCGTTGCCGCCCCAGTGGTAGGGCAGCCCGACCTGCTCGACGACCCGGTCGCCGACGCGCAGCGACCGCACCCGCTCGGTGACCAGCACCCGCGCCTCGATCGCGCTCCGGGAGGTGACGATCGTCGCCCAGCCGCCGTTGACCAGGCCGCGCTCGGTGGCCAGCCGCGGGGACACCTCGCAGAACATCTCTGGCTGCAGCTCCGACAGGTAGGGGAGCGTGCGGCTCATCCCACCGGCCGTGTGGTGCTCGGTCAGCCGGTAGCTGGTGAACACGAACGGGAACACGTCGCTGAACGACGGGTTGAGCGGGTTCGCCGCCTGGTCCACCGGGACGCGGGCCGGGTTGTTCTGCTGCGGGTAGAGCGGGTTGTGCACCGGGGACTCCGGCGGCTCGTAGTGGGTGGGCAACGGCCCGTCCGCCAGCCCGGCGGGGGCGTAGAGCCAGCCCTTGCCGTCGGTCTGCATCACGAACGGGTCGCGGCCACCGATCGCGTCCGGGCCGGTGGCGCCTTCCTCGGGCACGTGGTCCGGAGTCCGGTCGGCGATGAAGTCGGGCACGTCGATGCCCGTCCAGCTCCCCGCCTCGGCGTCCCACCAGACGTACTTCTTCCGCTCGCTCCACGGCTTCCCGTCCGGGTCCGCGGACGCCCGGTTGTAGATGATGCGCCGGTTCGCCGGCCACACCCAGCCCCACTCGGGCGCGACGTAGCTCTGCTCCCAGTGCGGCTTGCGCCGGGCGGCCTGGTTGACCTCGTCGGCGTATACGCCGCAGTAGATCCAGCACCCGCAGACCGTCGAGCCGTCGTCCTTGAGCTGGGTGTAGGAGGAGAGCGCCCTCCCGTCCGCGCCCCAGCCGTTGATCTCGCGCAGCACCGCCTCCGCGGACGGCTCCTGCAGCGGGCCCTCGGTCGGGTAGTCCCAGGTGAGGTCGAGCAGCGGCCTGTCCATCTCCGGGTCGGAGTCGGCCGACCCGGAGCTCAGCTTCTCGCGGATCCGCCTGCCGAGCTCGAAGTAGAACTGCAGGTCGCTGCGGGAGTCGCCGGGCGGCTCCACCGCCTTCTCGCGCCACTGCAGCATTCGCTGGGTGTTGGTGAACGTTCCGGACTTCTCCACGTGGGAGGCGGCCGGCAGGAAGAACACCTCGGTGCCGATCTGTTCGGTCTCCAGCTCGCCGGTGGCGATCTCCGGCCCGTCCTTCCAGAACGTGGCCGACTCGATCATCGCCATGTCCCTGACCACCAGCCAGTCCAGGTTGGCCAGCCCGAGCCGCTGCATCTTCCCGTTCGCCGAGCCGATGGCCGGGTTCTCGCCGACGATGAAGTAGCCCTTGACCTTGCCCTCGATCTGCCCGACCACGGTGTCGTAGGTGCCGTGGTGCCCGGTGAGCCGGGGCAGGTAGTCGAAGCAGTAGTCGTTGTCCGCGGTCGCGGCATCGCCCCAGTAGGCCTTGAGCAGGCTCACCGCGTAGTCGCGCATGTTGCCCCAGAAGCCG
>DASSKA010000091.1:0-23371 GCA_035690905.1 Nocardioidaceae bacterium
GGTCCGGATCGCCGCAACACGTGCGGGTCGTCGGCGGCGAGGCGCACCTCCGTCGTACCTCCGCTGTCGATAGCGTTGCCCCATGCAACAACGCTTCGTGGGCCGGACCGGCCTCAAGGTGTCCCGTCTGGGGCTCGGGACGCTGACCTGGGGCCGCGACACCGACGAGCACGAGGCCCGCGACCAGATGATCGCGTTCGTGGAGGCCGGCGGCACGCTGGTCGACACGGCGGCCGGGTACGGCGACGGTGCCTCCGAGGAGCTCATCGGTGCGCTGATCGGCGACGTGGTGGCCCGCGACGACCTGGTGATAGCCACCAAGGCCGGGATCAGCCGGGCCCGCGGGCACCGGGAGACCAACGCCTCGCGCGGCTACCTGCTCACCACCCTCGACGCATCCCTGCGCCGTCTCGGGGTCGACCACCTCGACCTGTGGCAGGTGCACACCTGGGTCGACGACACCCCGCTCGAGGAGACGCTGACCGCGCTCGACTACGCGGTCTCCACCGGCCGCGTCGCCTACGTGGGTGTCTCCAACTACAACGGGTGGCAGAGCGCCCGGGCCGCAACCTGGCAGGCGGCCGTGCCGGGCCGGGCCCGGCTGGCCTCCAACCAGGTGGAGTACTCCCTGGTCAACCGGCGCGCCGAGGCCGAGGTCCTGCCGGCGGCCGAGGCGCTCGGCCTCGGGGTGCTGCCCTGGTCCCCGCTCGGCCGGGGCGTGCTGACCGGGAAGTACCGCACCGGCACTCCCGCCGACTCCCGAGCCGCCTCCCCGCACTTCGCCAACTTCGTGGGCAACTACCTCACCGAGCGCACCGCCCGGATCGTCGAGGCGGTCGTGCGGGCCGCGGACGGGCTGAGCTGGTCCCCGCTGGAGGTGGCGCTCGCCTGGGTCCGCGACCGGCCGGGCGTGACCGCCCCGATCGTCGGCGCCCGGACCGCCGCCCAGCTGCGCGGCTCGCTGACGGTGGAGGACTGCACGCTGCCCGCGGAGATCGCGGCGGCTCTGGACGACGTCTCCTCCGGCAAGGACCTGGAACCCGCCGACGCGTAGGCCCAAGGTCCCGTGCGGGCGTTGGCCCGGCATGTCACCATGTCCCCATGTCTCGTCCGCCCGCCCACGCCGGTGCCAGGCGGACGGCGTTGGGCCCTCGGGTGGAGTACGAGTTCGAGCGGTTGACCCTGTCCAGGGACTTCTCCCGCAACTTCGTGACCAGACTGCTCATCGAGCGTGCCGAGCACGGCGGCTGGGAGCTGGACCGGCTCCGGCTGTTCCCCGACGGAACCCGCAAGGTCGTGCTGCGCCGGAAGATCATCCGCCAGCGCGCGACGCTGGTGTTCTGACCTAGGCCAGGTCGAGGAAGCGGTCGAACACCCGGGACCCGAACTCCAGGGCGTCTACCGGCACCCGCTCGTCCACACCGTGGAACAAGGCGGTGAAGTCCAGGTCCGCGGGCAGCCGCAACGGCGCGAAGCCGAAGGACCGGATGCCCAGCTTCTTCCAGTGCTTGGCGTCGGTGCCGCCGAACATCAGGTACGGCGCGACCACGGCGTCGGGGTCCTCGGCCAGGATCGACGTCGTGATCGCGTCGGCGAGCCGGCCCTCGAACGTGCTCTCCAGCGCGTGCTGGCGACTCACGTAGTCCACGCTGATCCGCTCCCCGAGCAGCTCGGCCAGGGTGTCGAAGAACTCGTCCTCGTAGCCGGGCAGGAACCGCCCGTCCACGTGCGCGGTCGCCTCGCCCGGCACCACGTTCACCTTGTAGCCGGCGCCGAGCATGGTCGGGTTGGTGGTGTTCCTGATCACCGCCCCGATGGCGCGGGCGGCCGGCCCGAACTCATCCACCAGGGCCTCGGCGTTCTCCGGAGCCGCCTCCACTCCGGCGATCTCCCCCACCGCGGACAGCAGCACCTGCATCGAGGGGGTGAGCCGCACCGGCCACTCGTGCCGGCCCAGTCGCGCGACGGCGGCGGCGAGCTCGGTGACCGCGTTGTCCGGGTGCCGCATCGAGCCGTGCCCGGCGTTGCCCTTCGCGGTCAGCCGCATCCAGGCCATGCCCTTCTCCGCGGCCTCGATGAGGTACAGCCTCTTCCCGCGCACGGTGGTGCTGAATCCGCCCACCTCCCCGACCGCCTCGGTGCATCCCTCGAGCAGCTCGGCGTGGTTCTCCACCAGGTGCTGCGCGCCCCGGTGCCCGCCCGCCTCCTCGTCGGCGGTGAAGCACAGCACGATCGGCCGCTGCGGCACCGCGCCGGCGCGCGTCCGGGCTCGTACGACGGACAGCAGCATCGCGTCGAAGTCCTTCATGTCCACCGCGCCACGGCCCCACAGGTACCCGTCCCGGATCTCGCCGGAGAACGGGTCCACCTGCCAGTCCCTGGCGTCGGCCGGCACCACGTCCAGATGCCCGTGCAGCAGCAGTGGCTCTCCCGTGCTGCCACCCCAGCGAGCCACCAGGCTGGAACGCCCCGGATCCGACTCCACGAGGGTCGCCTCGATCCCGACCTCGTCGAGCAGGCCGGCGACATGCTCGGCGGCCTTCCGCTCCCCCGGACCCGACCCGTCCCCGAAGTTGGTCGTGTCGATCCGGATCAGGTCCCGGCAGATCTCGACGGTCTCGGCCGCCGGGTCGTAGTCCGTCGCGGTGGCTGCACTCATGCGGCCATCCTGACAGGCCCGGCGCGACATGGCCCGCGGGCGTCATCCGGGTGGCTGCTTTGCTACAGTTACCGCCGCGCTGGCCGCTCATCTAGAGTTGTCCACGCATCACCATGTCCGGGTGGCGGAATAGGTAGACGCGCTAGCTTGAGGTGCTAGTGCCCGTATTAGGGCGTGGGGGTTCAAGTCCCCCCTCGGACACCCAACCAACGCTGGCCAGTGCCCGCGAATCCGCGACACAGGAGCGCTGGGCCCACTATCTGGGCCCACTATCTGGGCCCACTATCTGGGTCCAGCGCTCCTGCGGTTCTGCGGGCACAGTTGCTGGCAAGCTGGACCTTCGGCCCTGGCTGGTCAGCGCAGCCCGGGCCAGGCTCGTTGAGGGGGTGGCCATGTCGGCACACAAGATCATCGGTCTCGGCCTGGCGTTGGCCGCGTCGCTGCTCGCAACACAGGCTCCTGCGTCGTCTGCACCCCGGATCTCGAGCGGGCCTGCGCCGGCCGCGACCGCGGTGCGCAGTGCGTGCACCGTCAGCCGGCTGGCTCCGAAGCGTCAGCTGCGCGGCGAGTGGATCGCCACCGTGAACAACGTCGACTGGCCGTCGAAGCCGGGCCTCACCCCGGACGAGCAGCGCGCCGAGCTGGTCAGCTGGCTCGACGAGGCCAAGAGCCGCGGGCTGAACGCGGTGGTGCTCCAGGTGCGCCCGACCGCGGACACCTTCTGGCCGTCGCGGATCGAGCCGTGGTCCCGGTTCCTGACCGGGGTGGCCGGGCAGGATCCCGGCTACGACCCGCTCGCCTTCGCCGTACGCGCGGCGCACAAACGCAACCTGGAGCTGCACGCGTGGTTCAACCCGTTCCGCGTGGCCATGAACACCAACCGGGCGGAGCTGCCGCCGGACAGCCCGGCGAGCCAGCACCCGGACTGGGTGGTCGCCTACGGTGGGCGGCTCTCCTACGACCCGGGGCTGCCTCAGGTCCGTGACCTCGTCAGGAGTGTGGTCATGGAGGTGGTGCGCAGGTACGACGTGGACGCGGTGCACTTCGACGACTACTTCTACCCCTATCCCACCACCAAGCCGTTCCCCGATGACGCCAGCTTCGCGGCGTACGGCGACGGCTTCACCGACCGGGCGGCCTGGCGCCGGCACAACATCGACCTGCTCATCTCCACGCTGAACCGGCGCATCCACCGGGCGAAGCCCTGGGTGAAGTTCGGGGTCAGCCCGTTCGCCGTCTGGCGCAACGCCAGCACCGATCCGGTGGGCTCCCCCACCTCCGCCGGTATCGAGACCTACGACGACCAGTACGCCGATACCCGGCTGTGGGTGCGCCGCGGGTGGCTGGACTACATCGCGCCCCAGGTGTACTGGAACCTCGGCTACCCGCCGGCGGACTACGCCAAGGTGGTGCCCTGGTGGACGGCGCAGGTGCGGGGCACCGACGTCCAGCTGTACGTCGGGCAGGCTGCCTACAAGGTCGGCACCTCCACCCAGGACCCGGCCTGGTCCGACCCCGGCGAGATGAGCAGGCACCTGGCCTTCGACAGCCGACATCCGAGCGTGCGGGGTGACCTGTACTTCTCCGCGAAGGACGTGCGGGCCGACCGGCTCGGCTTCATGGACCTGGTGCAGCACAGGTACTACGCACACCCCGCCCTGGTGCCGCAGACCCCAGGTGTCCCGGGTCGCGCACCGGCTCGGGTCACGGGTCTTCGAGCGGTGCGCCTCGACCGGGCAGTCCGGCTCTCGTGGCAGGGGCACGGCGCCTCCTACGCCGTCTACCGCTTCGCGCATTCGCAGATCAGCGGCTGTGACCTCGCCGATGCGGACCACCTGGTCGCGACGGTGCACGCCGTTGCGGGAACCTCCTCGCAGCGATTCGTCGACGCGCACGCACCGACCCGGTGGCGTCCGACGTACGTGGTCACGGCACTGGACCGGGCCTACCGCGAGAGCCGCCCGGCACAGGTGACCGTCCGTCGTTGAACCGGGTCCGGCGGCGGTTCGCCGAGGTGTCACCGCCCGGGGCGGCGGGTATGACGCACATACCTCGAGCGGGAGGTGGAGCGATGACGACAACCAGGCCTGGCAACCCCAGCGACGCCGACGACGAAGAGTCGGAGAAGGAGCGCCTCACCCGAAACTTCAACGAGCTGCTCCAGGAGCTGCGGGTCAGCCAGACGGGGGTGCAGATCCTCACCGGCTTCCTGCTCACGGTGCCGTTCACCAGCACGTTCGGCAACCTCGACTCCTTCCAGCGCGACGGCTACCTGGTCACCCTGTGCGGGGCGGTGCTGGCCACCGCGCTGATCATCGCGCCCGCCGCCTTCCACCGCACCTTGTTCCGGCGCGGTGAGAAGGCGTGGGTGGTCGCAGCGGCCGACCGCAGCGCCCGGGCCGGTCTCTTCGCGCTCGCCTGCACGATCTCCGGTGTCGTCTGGCTGGTCTTCGACGTGGTCAAGAACCGACCCACCGGCCTGGTCGCAGGCGCCGTCGCCCTGGCGGTGTTCGTGCTGCTGTGGGGCGTGTTCCCGTTGACGAAGCGGGCCGAGGACTAGGCGGGCCGAGGACTAGGCGGGGACCAGGTGCGGCTTTCGCCCCGGTTCGCGATCGCGCGCGGGTTGTTCTAGCGTGGTCCGGCGGGGATGTTCGAATTGACCGCATTGGCGGGTTGATGCCTCGAGGACGACACACCAAGCCCAGAGCCAGGCTCGCCTGGGCGCTTGCCGCGATCGGCGCGCTCGCGGCGTTGGGGGCGTTGCTCTCGGTGCTGCTCACCGGCTCCGGCTCGCTGCCCCGCGCGAAGGTCGTGCGACCCGATGGCGGCGCGGTGCGTCCGGGCCGGCTCGTCTCGGCGCCGACCATCACGGCGAGCCGGTCGGGGTCGCGACCCCCGCTGGCGACGCCGAGCAGCGGATGCGGCGGCGCGGTCACGGCTTGCACGAACGGTACGACGCCGGGGCCGGCCGCGGCGACCGGCGGCACCGCGAAGACCGCTCCAGCCGCGTCCTCGCCGACGAGCGCCGCGAACTCGTCGGCGCCCGCGGCTCAGCCGTCGACGGCAACGGAGTCGTCGAGCCCCACTTCGGCCGGCACCGCATCGTCGAGCCCCACCCCGAGCCCCACGGCCTCGGACACGGCGTCGTCGAGCCCGACCTCGAGCCCCTCGACGAGCCCCAGCACGTCGCCGGACCCGACCGTCACACCGTCCCTGCCGGTCCCGGTGCCGACCACGTCGATCCTCCCCCCACTGCCGACCGCGCAGTAGCCGGGCGACCTGATGTCCGGCTGCCCGGGCGGACCGTCATCAGTCGACGGCCACCCCCTCGGCCACCGCAGCCGCGCGCTGCTCCGGCACGAACATGCCCTCGCGCGGCTCATGGACGCCAACGGCCGCGCCGGCCTCGTCCAGCTGGGCGTCCAGCGTGATCGCGGCGTCGATCAGCGCCAGGTGGGTGAATGCCTGCGGGAAGTTGCCGATCTGCTCGCCGGTGAGCGCGATCTCCTCGGAGTACAGCCCGAGGTGGTTGCCGTAGGTGAGCATCTTCTCGAAGATCAGCCGCGCCCGGTCCAGCCGGCCCGCGCGGGCCAGCGCGTCGACGTAGGAGAAGGTGCACAGCGAGAACGTGCCCTCGGAGCCCCTCAGCCCGTCGGGCGACGCCTCCGGGTCGTAGCGGTAGACGAGGCTGTCGGTGACCAGCTCGCCGTCCATCGCGTCCAGGGTCGACAGCCACATCGGGTCGCGCGGGGTCACGAAGCCGACCGTCGACATCCGCAGCAGAGACGAGTCGAGCACGTGCGTGTCGTAGTGCTGGACGAAGGCGCGCCGCCCCTTGTGCCACCCTCGGGTCATGATCTGGTCGTAGATCGCGTCCCGCTGGGTGCGCCAGGAGTCGACCGGGCCGGGGCGCCCGTGCGCGACCGCCAGCCGGATCCCGCGGTCCAGGGCCACCCAGCTCATCAGCCGCCCGTAGGTGAAGTCCTTGCGGCCGCCTCTGGTCTCCCAGATGCCCTCCTCGGGCTGGTCCCAGTGCTCGACCAGCCACTCGAGCAGCCGGCTGATCGCCTGCCAGCCGCGGTGGCCGACCTGCAGGCCGTGCATGTCACCGACGTACAAGCTGTCCATCACCTCGCCGTAGATGTCCAGCTGGAGCTGGCCGGCCGCGCCGTTGCCGATGCGCACCGGATAGGACCCGCGGTAGCCCTCCCAGTGCTCGAGGACCTCCTCGTCCAGGTCGGGCGAGCCGTCGACGCGGTACATGATGGACAGCGGCCCGGTGTCACCCGACCGCTGCTCGTCGGCACGGTCCCGCAGCCAGGCCGCGAAGCCGGCCGCCTCCTCGGTGTAGCCCAGGCCCAGCAGCGAGTACACCGAGAACGAGGCGTCACGGATCCAGGTGTAGCGGTAGTCCCAGTTCCGCTCCCCGCCGATCTGCTCTGGCAGTCCGGCGGTCGGCGCGGCCACCAGCCCGCCGCTGGGGGCGTAGGTGAGCAGCTTCAGGGTGATCGCGGAGCGGTGCAGCGTCTCCCGCCAGCGGCCGGAGTACGTCGACCGGTTGACCCAGCTCTCCCAGAACCGCGTGGTCTCGTCGTACATCCGCTCCACGTCCCGCGGCCGGATGTCCCGCGCCGGGCCGGCCACACCGGTCTCGAGCAGGATCCCGCGCAGCTGGCCGGCGTGCAGCGTGATCTGGGCACGCATGTCGCCGCCGTCGGTGACCCCGCCCGTGCCCAGCCGAGCGTCGTCGGGCTCCCGCACCAGGTGTGCGGTCAAGGCGGTCGTGCTCCCGCGGAACACCACGCCCCGCTCGGTGAGCTCCACCTCGTGCGGGTCGCGGCCGTAGTCGAACCGCGGAGCCAGCTCGACGTCGAAGGTCATCTGGCCGCGGACGCAGCGCAGCATCCGCACCAGGCGGTGCACCTCGGTGGCGCGCGTGCTGCTCGAGACCGGCATGAAGTCGACGAGCTCGCCGACGCCCTCCTCGGTCATGAACCGGGTCACCAGGACCGCGGTGTCCGGGATGTAGAGCTGCTTGCTCGTGAACGCGTCGACGGTGGGGCGGACCCGGCACCGGCCGCCCTTGGCGTGGTCAAGCAGCGAGCCGAAGATGCTCGGCGAGTCGAAGCGCGGGGCGCAGAACCAGTCGACGTCCCCATCCGTGGACACCAGCGCCGAGGTCTGCAGGTCACCGATGAGCCCGTGGTCGGCGATCAGAGGGTAGTCACGCATCGAAGATCTCCCTGTCGGTCGGTCGATCTCCCCAACCTCCGCCCCGACATCGGGCACCGCCTCATCCCAGGCGGGTGAAGTCGCCCCGGCAATGCCGCTGGCACCGACGCCACAGACCCGCCGCCGCACGCCAGAGGCGGCCGGCGGCGGGTCTCCCCCGGCTCGCGTGACCAGAAGACTAGACCAGTTCGCCGACGGTCCCGGGGATATTGCGCACCCAGGTCACATCTGCAACAGCCCTCACAAGGGAATAGTCCGCACGGAGGTGCCGCCGGCCCTGGTCGCCCTAGACCAGGTTGACCGATCGGCCGGTCGTGGGGTCAGTTCGGGCATTCCGGTCACAAAGACGACATGTCGTCCCTACATTCGAAGAACAACTCCAGTGACCTTGGGAGGGGTCGATGGTGACATTTCGACGACCCCTGGTCCGCCGTGGAGCGCGGGCGGGGGTCCGGATCGGCGGCCTGCTCGCCTTCGCGGCCACGCTCGCGCTGTCCGGGACGGCGGGTACGACGTCCACGGCACCCGTGCCGACCCAGCCGGTGGCCCAGCCGGCGCTCCGGCTTGCCGGGTCCGCTTCGATGACCCAGGCCGAGGAGGACTTCACGGTCCGGGTCTTCCGGATCGTCAACCGGCGGCGCGTGCACCACGGGCTGCACCGTGTCCGGTGGAACACCTGCGTGAACGGGTTCTCCGACCACTGGGCCGACTACCTGGTCGGGAACGACCTCTACCAGCACAGCGACCTGGAGCGCCTGCTGTACCGCTGCCACAGCCCGTACGTCGAGGAGAACATCGCCCAGCTCGACAAGGGCGCCACGCCACGGCTGCTGGTGCGGCTGTGGATGCACTCCCCGGAGCACCGGGCCAACATCTTGAGCAAGCGGGTGACCGCCGGCGGCCTGTGCATCCGCTGGGACGGGAACCGACACGTGTGGATCGCCGTGCAGAACTTCGCCAGGCGACCCGGCAGCCTGTGACAGGCCGGCCGGTCCCGTCCGGCGTTTGACGCTGTGCTGCTCGGGTATGGCTCGCACCGTTCGGCGCACCCCGCGTCGTACGGGAGGAGGACCATGACCACCACACCGAACGAGCCCGTAGGCGACGACGACCTTGAGACCGTGAGCGGGAGCGGCTCCAGCCCGATGACCTCGCCCGGCACCGACGCGGACGGCACCGACGGCGACGCAGCGGACGCCACCGACGGTGACTCCACCGACGCCGACGGCACGGACGCCGACGGCACCGACGGGGACGCCACCGACACCACCGACGGTGACTCCACCGACGCCGACGGCACCGACGCCTCTGGAGCCGCCCTCTGAGCCAGGACCCGCTGGGGCTGCTGGCCGGCGATCCCCGGGTCTTCCTGGACAAGCTGTGGGGCGCGCACGTACACGTGCACCACAGCGACCCGGAACGGTTGACCGGCCTGCTGTCCCTCGAGGACGTCGACCACCTGCTGACCAGCACGGCGCTGCGCACCCCTGCGCTGCGCATTGCCCGGGACGGCACCGTGCTGCCAGGCTCGGCCTACACCCGCTCCGTGTCCCTCGCCGGGCAGCCGATGGCCGGGCTGGTCGACGGCCGCAAGGCCATCGCGCTGTTCGAGGACGGCGCGTCGCTGGTGCTGCAGGGCTTGCAGCGCTACTGGCCGCCGCTGGCCGACCTGGTGGCCACCCTCGAACGGGCGCTCGGCCACCCGTGCCAGGCCAACGCCTACCTGACCCCGGCCCAGTCGCAGGGGTTCGCCCGGCACAGCGACAGCCATGACGTGTTCGTGTTCCAGACCCACGGCCGCAAACGCTGGGAGGTGCACGACTCCTCCGGTCCGCGCGAGGTGCTGATGGAACCCGGGGTGTGCATGTACCTCCCCACCGGGACGCCGCACGCCGCCCGGGCGATGGCCGAGGCCTCGTTGCACGTGACCCTCGGCATCAACCGGGTGACGTGGCGGCAGCTGCTCACCCGGATCGCCGGCGACGCGCTGCACGACGAGCGCTTCGACGCGCCGCTGCCCGCCGGATACCTCGATGACCCGGGCCGGCTCGCCGGACCGCTCGCCGACCACCTGCAGCAGCTCACCACCCGGCTCGACCACCAGCAGCCTGACGCGCTGGCCAGCGACCAGGTCTCCCGGTTCCTGACCACCCGGCACCCCCCGCTCCGGGGCGCTCTGCGCGACCGGCTCCGGCTGCAGGAGATCACCGACACCTCGGTGCTGGTCCGGCGTCCCGGAACGCCCTGTGTGCTGGAGGCCACCGGCGACCGGTTGCGGGTGCTGCTCGGGGACCGCGAGGTGAGGATGCCGCACCGTCTGCGTTCACCGATGGAGTTCGTGCGCGACCATGAACGGCTGCGGCCGGCTGACCTGGCTGCGTGGCTCGACCCCGAGAGCCGGCTGGTGCTCACCCGCCGGCTGGTCCGCGAGGGCCTGCTGGGGCTCGACGAGTGACCGAGGCGTTCCGCTGCGCCGCCGATAGCGAGCAGCACGACGAGTCGTTGGCCGGCTCCGCGTCGACGGTGCGCCGCTTCCTGCTGCTCGAGGTCCCCGGGCCCTGGGGCCGGGATGCGCTCACCGACAGCCGGCTGCCCGCGGGGGTCGGCCAGCAGCTGCTCCGTCGGTGCGCGGCGGTGAAGGTGCGGCCGCTGCTGGTGCGACGGCACGGCCGGTCGGCCCCGCGCCGTACCACCGTGTTCGCGGCCGTCGCCGACCCGGAGCGGCCCTGGCTCGGCCGGACGTACGTCGACCGGCCGGCCGACGTCCTCGACCTGCCGTTCGACCGGCTCGCCGACCGGCCGGCCCCGTTCGAGACCGCGACCGGGCCGCTGTTCTGCGTCTGCACGCATGGAAAGCACGACGTATGCTGCGCCGAGCGTGGCCGCCCGGTGGCCGCAGCACTGGCCGCCGCCCACCCGGGCCCGACCTGGGAGGTCTCGCACATCGGCGGCGACCGGTTCGCCGGGAACCTGCTGGTGCTCCCCGACGGGCTCTACTACGGCCGCCTCGACGCCGGCTCCGCGCTGCGGATGGCGGGAGAGCACCTGGCCGGACGGCTGGACCTGGACCACCTGCGCGGACGCTGCGGGTACCCGTTCGCCGCCCAGGCCGCCGAGACCCACCTGCGCCGGCACACCGGCGTACTCGACCGGGACCGCGGCCGGCTCGTCGGCTGCACCCGCGAGGACGACGAGGTCATCGCCACCTTCGAGCTCGACGGGAGCCGCTGGCAGGTCCGGGTGCGCCGCAGCGCTGCCCCGCCCCGGCGGCTCACCTGTCAGGCGCTGCGCGCCAACCCGGCGGTAGTGCACACGCTGGTCGGCATCGACAAGGACGGGTAGCCCTACCAGCCCGACGGCAGCGGCCGGCCCTCGTGGAAGCCGGACGCGGACTGGACCCCGACCACCGCGCGGTCGCGGAACTCGGCGAGGTTGCGGGCTCCGGCGTAGGTGCACGCCGAGCGCACCCCGGCGCAGATCTGGTCGATCAGATCCTCCACGCCCGGCCGGTCCGGGTCCAGGTACATCCGGCTGGAGGAGATGCCCTCCTCGTAAAGGCCCTTGCGGGCCCGGTCGAAGGCCGAGTCCGCGCTGGTGCGCCGTGCCACGGCACGCGCCGAGGCCATCCCGAAGCTCTCCTTGTAGGCGCGCCCGTCCGCGCCGACGTGCAGGTCCCCCGGCGACTCGTAGGTGCCCGCGAACCAGGAGCCGATCATCACCGACGACGCGCCCGCGGCCAGCGCGAGGGCGACGTCGCGCGGATGCCGCACCCCGCCGTCGGCCCACACGTGCTTGCCGAGGTCCTCGGCCGCGGCCGCGCACTCGAGCACCGCGGAGAACTGCGGCCGGCCCACGCCGGTCATCATCCGGGTGGTGCACATCGCCCCGGGCCCGACCCCGACCTTGACGATGTCGGCGCCTGCGTCGATGAGCGCCCGGGTGCCCTCGGCGGAGACCACGTTGCCGGCGGCCACCGGCACCGCGGGGTCAAGCTTGCGGACCGCGGCCAGCGCCTCCAGCATCCGCTCCTGGTGTCCGTGCGCGGTGTCCACCACCAGGCCGTCCACGCCGAGCTCCAGCAGGGCACGGGCCTTGTCCGTGACGTCCCCGTTGACGCCGACGGCGGCGGCCACCTTGAGCCCGCCGTTGTCGTCGACTGCTGGCCGGTACAGCGCCGAGCGCAGCGCAGAGGTGCGGCTCAGCACGCCGCGCAAGCGGCCCTCGGCGTCCACGACCGGGGCCAGCCGGCGACGTGCCTCGTCGAGCGCGTCGAAGGCCTGCGCCGGCTCGAGGGTCTCCGGCAGCGTGACCAGCTCCGCGCTCATCACGTCGTGCAGCTGGGTGAACCTGTCCACGCCGAGGCAGTCTGCCTCGGTGACCACCCCCACCGGCCTGCCGTCCCTGACCACGACCGCCGCCCGGTGCGCCCGCTTCGGGATCAGCGCGAGGGCGTCCCCGGCGGTCTGCTCCGGGGAGAGCACGATCGGCGTCTCGAAGACCGGGTGCCGCTTCTTGACCCAGGAGACCACGTCCGCGACGACGGGGACCGGGATGTCCTGCGGCAGCACCGCGACACCGCCCCGGCGGGCGACGGTCTCGGCCATCCGCCGGCCGGAGACCGCCGTCATGTTCGCCACGACGAGCGGGATCGACGTGCCCGTGCCGTCGGACGTGGACAGGTCGACGTCGTCGCGGGAGGCGACGTCGGAGTGCCGGGGGACCATGAACACGTCGTCGTAGGTCAGGTCGTGGTCCGGCTCGGAAGCATGGAGGAAACGCACGAGACGAAGATCCTACCTGCAACCGGGCACGGCCGCTCGGTCTCGCATCACCGCCGTAGGCTGCCGGGCGTGAGGTGGCAGGAGTGACCCCGGCGGTGCGGGTGGTGGCGGCAGGTGATCCTTCCGCGGTGGCGGCCGGGCTCGTCGAGCGCTTCCGTACGTGGTACCGGCGAGAGCCGGCCGGCTGCTTCATGGCCCCGGGCCGGGTGAACCTGATCGGCGAGCACGTGGACTACAACGAGGGCCGCTGTCTGCCAGTCGCGCTGCCGCACGGGACGTACGTCGCGGCGGCCGCACGCGCAGACGACAAGGTGACGCTCACCAGCCTGCAGCAGGACCGGCCCTGGCAGGGCCGGCTGGGCGGGCTCGGGCCGGGTGAGGTCGCCGGCTGGCCCGCCTACGCCGCCGGGGTGGCCTGGGCGCTGGAGGCAGCGGGCATCCGGGTCCCGGGGTTCGACCTGCTCGTCGACAGCCGGGTGCCGATCGGCGCCGGGCTGTCGAGCTCCGCCGCGATCGAGTGCGCCGTCGCGCTGGCGCTGTGTGCGCTGGCCGGTGTCCAGGTCGACGACCCGCTGCGCCAGCGGCTGGTGGGCATGTGCGTGCGGGCAGAGACGGAGGTGGCCGCCGCCCCCACCGGAGGTATGGACCAGGCGGTGTCCCTCCTCGCCCGGGAGGGCCACGCGCTGCTGCTCGACTGTCGGGACGACAGCACCCGCCACGTCCGATGGGTGCCCGAGGACGCTGGTCTCGTGCTGCTCGTGGTGGACACCGGGGTGTCCCACCGGCTCACCGAGGGCGGCTACGGGGACCGGCGGGCGGAGTGCGCGGAGGCGGCCCGACTGCTCGGCGTGCGTTCGCTGCGCGGGTGCCACCCCTCCCCCGGTCTCGACGTGCTGGGTCACCTCCCGGACGGGACCCTGCGCAGGCGGACCCGGCACGTGCTCACCGAGATGGCCAGGGTCGACCGAGCCCTCACGCAGATCGAGGAGGAGGACTGGGCGGGCCTGGGCGGCACCTTCGCCGCGTCACACGCCTCGCTCCGCGACGACTTCGAGGTCTCCTGCCCCGAGCTGGACACCGTCGTCGACGCCGCTACCGCAGCCGGGGCTCTCGGTGCCCGGATGACCGGCGGCGGATTCGGCGGGTCGGCGATCGCGCTCGTCGCTCGGGAGCGGCTGTCCGCCGTCACCGAGGGCGTAGCGGCCGCGTTCGTTCGGCGTGGCTGGAGACAGCCCGCGTTCCTCGAGGCGACGGCGGGTCGGGGGGCCCGCCGACTGTAGCTGGGTGTGTCGCTGCGGGCGGCTGCGTGGATGCAGAGCTCCACGGTGAACCGCGACCGGCTGTTGGCACGTGCAGGAGGTGGCGTCCCGCTGCTGCTGTCCGGTGCTGCACCATGCCGACATGGGGTTCCTCCGAGACCTGTTGCTTGTGCTGAACCGGCACGGCCGCGCCCTTGAGGGGTCAGCGGCGTTTCCTCGGCCGCCCGAACTCGACGTCCCACCGGACCTCAAAGAAGCGATCGACGCACAAAGGCCTGAGGACGAGGAGCCCGATCCGTCGCTCTGAACGCGAGCATCTGCCGCGGGCAGGGAAACCGCGTTCGTGCCGATGCGCAGGCCCGGGTCAGGCCGCCGAGAGGCCCCCGATGCGACCATCCCTGAAGGCGTCCACGAAGAGCGCGTGGTCCTCGCGCACCTGGGCGGCGTAGTCGAGCGCGAACTCGCTGATCTCCTCGACGAGCTCGTCATCGCGGCCCTCGAGCACCCCGGAGATCGCTTCCTCGGTCTGGAAGGTGACCAGGTCCTGGGCACTGTCCGCGTCGGAGGCGCAGTGCGCCTTCGCGGTGGCCCGGCCGAGGAGCCCCACGACCTGATCCACCTCGTCGGGCTCGTTCACCTCGCCCCAGTCCAGGTCGGTTTCGTACGGCGAGATCTCGGACACGACGTAGCCGACACCCTCGAGGGAGGTGTGCCCGAGCAACGGGTCGGAGTGCACCTGCAGGGCCCGCTGGCTGACCGCGGTCCGGTGGCCCTGGTGGTCGAAGTAGCCCTCCACCTTGCCGGCGTCCACGAACCTGCTCACCGCTGGGACATTGGCCTGCTTCATGGACAGCACCACGTCGTTGTCGAGCGACTGGCTGTAGCCCTCCAGGAGCAGGTTGTACGCCGGCAGCCCGGCGCTGCCGATGCCGAACCCGGTCTTGCCGACGACGTCGCGCACGTCGTAGAACAGCTCGCTGTCGAAGCGCTTGTGCTCCGGGATGGTGGCCAGGTAGTCCTCGAACGCGTGCAGCACCAACTGCCGCTCAGCGCCCTCCAGTGGTCGGCCACCGTTCTCCCCGAACATCCGCACGTGGTCGCGGCGCCCCGTCATCGCGTCCAGCATCGCGACCCGGCTCTTCTCCCGTGCCTTCACCAGCAGTGCGTGAACCGGTCCCTCGGTGTTGTCCAGGTGCAGCGCGAAGTCGTCGTCGCCTTCCTCGTCGACGTAGTGGCGCACCTGGTCGACGTACGCCCTCAGGTAGCGGTCGATCAGCGCGCGCACCGACTCCGTGGGCAGCGCCTTCTGCCAGCACATCAGCGCCAGGCTGGCCGCGAAGCGGCGCAGGTCCCAGGAGAAGTGGCCGACGTAGGCCTCGTCGAAGTCGTTGATGTCGAAGACCAGCCGGCCGTGGGAGTTCATGTAGGTGCCGAAGTTCTCCACGTGCAGGTCACCGTGGATCCACACCGCTCCGGCGCGCTCGTCGGCCCACGGGTCGTCCCGCTGCGTCACGTCGGCGTAGAACAGGCAGGCTGAGCCGCGGTAGAACGCGAACGGGTCCGCGGCCATCTTCCGGAACTTCACGCGGAACGCCTTCGGGTCGGCCGTCATCAGGTCGGCGAACGCATCCTCGAGGACGTCGACGACCAGCTGCTGCCTCGAGGAGCCGCTCATCGCAGCTCGTCCGGGTCGGGGCCGGTGCGCTCGCCCCGGTCGAGCTCGGCGACCGCCGTCATGTCCTCGTCGTCGAGCTCGAAGGAGAAGACGTCGAAGTTCTCCTCGATGCGAGACGGGGTCACCGACTTGGGGATCACCACGTTGCCGAGCTGGACGTGCCAGCGCAGGACCACCTGCGCTGGGGTCTTGCCGTGCTTGTCGGCCAGCCGGACGACGACCGGGTCGGAGAGCAGCTCGCCGCCGCGGGCGATCGGTCCCCAGGCCTCGGTGAGCACGTCCAGGGAGTCGTCGGTCTTGCGGACCTCCTCCTGCTGCAGGTAGGGGTGCAGCTCGACCTGGTTGAGGACCGGCACCACGTCGGTCTCGTCGACGAGCCGGCGCAGGTGGTCGGGGTTGAAGTTGGACACCCCGATGGCCCGGATCCGGCCGTCCCGGTAGAGCTTCTCCATGGCTCGCCAGGTGTCGAGGTACAGGTCCTGGTGCGGGACCGGCCAGTGGATCAGGTACAGGTCGAGCACGTCGAGACCGAGCCGGTCCATGCTGGCGTCGAACGCCCGCATCGTCGCGTCGTACCCCTGGTCGTCGTTCCACACCTTGGTGGTCACGAACACCGCGTCGCGGTCCAGCCCGGACTCGCGCACCGCCTCGCCCACCTCGGCCTCGTTGCCGTAGAGCCGGGCGGTGTCGATGTGCCGGTAGCCGGTTTCCAGCGCCTTGAGCACGACCTCCTTGGTGTGGCCGGCGGGGACCTTGAACACGCCGAACCCGAGCTGCGGGATCTCGATGCCGTTGTTGAGGGTCAGATTGGGAACGCTCATGCCCCCATCCTGCCCGCTCCTCCGCAGCGATAACCTCCCGGGCTACCTCAGCTCGGCGGAGGTCTTGCCGAGCAGCCTGCGGGCCACGATCAGCTGCTGGATCTGCTGCGTGCCCTCGAAGATGTCCAGGATCTTGGAGTCCCTGGCCCACTTCTCGAGCAGCTCGTGCTCGCTGTAGCCGACGCTGCCGGCCAGCTCCACACAGCGCAGTGTGATGTCGTTGCAGGTCCGGCCCGCCTTGGCCTTGGCCATCGAGGCCTCCAGCGAGTTCGGCGTGCGGTTGTCGGCCATCCAGGCTGCCTGCAGGGTGAGCAGGTAGGCCGCCTCCCAGTCCGCCTCCATCTGGAGGTACGTCGACGCGGCGGCCGACTGGGTCATCGCGGGCCGGTCGTAGTCGATGACCACGCCGGCCTCCTCCAGCAGCTCACGAGTGAGCTCGAGCGCCGCGCGGGCGCAGCCCACGGCCATCGCCGCAACCAGGGGCCGGGTGCTGTCGAACGTCGCCATCGCGCCCGCGAAGCCCTGCTTCACGTCGATCTCCGGACTGCCGAGCAGGTTCTCCTTGGGGACCCGGCAGTCCTCGAAGCGGATCGTGGCGGTATCCGAGGCGCGGATGCCCAGCTTGCGTTCGAGGCGCTCGACCGTCATGCCCGGCGTGCCCTTGGGCACCACGAACGACTTGATCGCGGCACGGCCGAGCGACTTGTCGAGCGTCGCCCAGACCACCACCGCGTCGCTGCGCTCCCCGGCCGTGACGAAGATCTTCTCCCCGTTGAGGACGTACTCGTCGCCGTCGAGGCGGGCGGTCGTCGCGATGTTCGCCGAGTCCGAGCCGGTGCCCGGCTCGGTGATCGCCATGGATGCCCACACGCCTGCGAACCGTTCGTGCTGCTCGTCGTTGGCGACCGCCGCGATGGCCGAGTTGCCGAGTCCCTGTCGGGGCATGGAGAGCAGCAGCCCCACGTCGCCCCAGCACATCTCCATGATGGACAGCACCGAGGCGAGGTTCGAGCCGTTGCGTGTCGCGGTCCCCCGATCCGACTCCCCCGCGGCCGGGTCGGAGGACCCCGCCCGGACGCCGGAGGCACCGGCGCCGCTGGCGGCGCCCGACTCCGAGAGCCCGTCGACCATCGCCGCGAGCATGTCGAGCTCCTTGGGATACTCGTGCTCGAGGAGGTCGTAGCGTCGGGAGTTGGGGCGCAGCAGGTTCATCGCGACCTGGTGCGCCTGGCCGACCAGAGGCCGGAACTTCTTGGGTGCTTCGAGGTTCAGCATCAGACCAGCACACCTCCTTCCATCAGGCCGATCGCCCGTAGGTCGCGGTACCACCGCTCCACCGGGTGCTCCTTGACGAACCCGTGTCCGCCGAGCAGCTGCACGCCGTCGGTGCCGATCTGCATGCCCTTCTCCGCACACAGCCGCCGGGCCAGCGCCACCTCCCGGTCGAACGGCAGCCCCTGCGCCGCCCGGGACGCGGCCTTGTAGGTGACCAGGCGCATGCCCTGCAGCTCGATGCCGATGTTGGCGACCATGAAGGCCACGGACTGCCGATGGCTGACCGGTTCTCCGAACGCCTGACGCTCGTTGACGTAGGGGATCACGTGGTCGAGCACCGCCTGCGCCGTACCGACCGCCAGGGCGCACCAGCCGAGGCGGGACAGCCGCACGCACTCGCGGTAGGCGTCCGCGTCGCCGAGCGGCGCGAGCGCATCGGTGCGTACGTCGGACAGCACCAGCCGGCTCAGCCCTGCGGCGCGGACACCCATCGACGGCTCCGCCTCGATCTCGACCCCTTCGGAGCCGGACTCGACCAAGAACAGCCGCGGCACCCCGTCCAGCTGGGCGCCGACCACGAACAGCTCGGCGTCGGCGCCGAGCGGCACCAACGACTTCACCCCGGTGAGCCGGTAGCCGTCGCCGTCCCGGACCGCGGTCGTCTCGGGGGCGAGCGGGTCGAACAACGGCCGGGGCTCGGTGAGCGCCAGCGCAGCCGAGGGGGCGTCGTCCCCGCTGAACGCCGGCAGGTAGGTCGCCTGCTGCTCCTGGCTGCCCCACAGCGACAGCGCTGTGGCCACCGCGCCCGGCGCCAGGCACGCGACCGCTAGGCCCATGTCGCCCGTTGCCAGCGCCTCGGCCACGAGCACGCCCGCCGTCGCCGACCGCTCCGACGAGATGCCGCCCAGCTCCTCGGGGACGCCCAGCGTCGGCAACCCGACCTCCTTGGCCTGGCCGAGCACCTCCTTGGGCGCCTGCGCCCGCTCGTCGGCGTCGGCGGCCGCGGGCCGGAGCACCTCGGTGGCCAGCTCGCGGACCAGGTCGACGAGCATCTGCTCGTCGTCGGTCGGCGTGAGGTCGAACACGCCGCCCGGACTCGCGGGTCGGGACCGCACCGGGTCTCCTGATCCCTTGCCGGGGCGGGCGAACCGCCGGTTGAGCGCGCCGAGGGTGCGGAACCCGGTCCGGGTGGCCTCGAAGACCGCCCGTTCGGTGGGTTTGCGCAGCCCGAACCGGTCGAGTGCCGGGGCCTGCGCGATCCGGTTCAGAGCGGCGACCGCGTAGCCGATCGGGTCCCTGCCGCGAGAGCCGGCAACGCCGTACTTCCGCCGCCGGGCGGGCCGCTTGCGGGTGTCGAGAACGGACATGCGGTTACTGTAACTCTGCGTTACACACTGAGCCACAGGTGCAGGGCGTGGCGCCGCTCACGTCTATGATTCCGGCCATGTCCGAACCGGAGACGCAGCCGTACGGCACCGACCTGCCGCAGGACGGCACGGTGCGCCCGATCGTGCGCTGGGGGGCGCCGGTCATGCACCGGACGCAGGAGCCGATCACGTCCTTCGACGAGGACCTGCGCAGCCTGGTGGCGGACATGGCCGCCACCATGTACGCCGCCGAGGGCGTCGGGCTGGCCGCCTGCCAGATCGGCGTGGACCGGTCCGTCTTCGTGTTCGACTGCCCCGACGCGGACCACGTGCACCACCGCGGGGTGGTTTGCAACCCGGAGCTCTACCTGCCGGTGGGCCGGCGCCGGCACCTGGACGACGGCGAGGAGGGCTGCCTGTCCCTGCCCGGCGCCTTCATCTCCTGCCCGAGGCCGGACTTCGCCCGCGTCGACGGGCAGGGGCTGGACGGTGAGCCGGTGAGCTACTCCGGGACCGGGCTGCTCGCGCGATGTCTCCAGCACGAGACCGACCACTGCCACGGCTCGGTCTTCGGGGACAAGCTGCACAAGCGGACCCGCAAGAAGCTGTTCAAGCGGGCCGACGAGACCGGCCCTGACTTTCCCGACGACTGGCCGGTCTCACCCTCGACCGCTCACCCAGACCTCAGCTGAGCTTCACACCTGCGGCGCGTCGGCCCGTCGTGGTGCTCGCACCCTGCTGCTCGAACACGTCCACCACCTGCTCCACCGACAAGTGCCTGGTCTCGGGCAGGTACTGGCTCACGAAGACGAGCGCGAACACGGCCAGTCGGTGCCGCGCGAGGATCTGAGCTGTCCCGAGCCATCTGCGGTGGTCATGGGAGTCGTCCCTCGCCGTGAGCACCGAGGGCGTTACCCAGGGCACAGCGAAGGTAACCGGGCTCAGCGAGATCCGGCGAGATAGCAGGCGACCGCAGCCGCGGCCGCGACGTTGAGGCTGTCCACCCCAGGACGCATCGGGATCAACGCGCGGCGAGCCGCGGTGGCCTGCCACCGCGGCGACAGCCCGTGCCCCTCGCCGCCCAGCAGGAGGGCGACCCGGTCCAGACCGTCCAGTGCCTGCTCCAGAGGTACGGCGTCCGGGGCGAGCGTCATGGCCACGGTGGTGAAACCCTCCCGCGCCAGCATCGGCATCGCGTCGTACCAGTCCTCGAGCCGGGCGAAGGGCAGGGTGAACACCGCGCCCATCGCCACCTTGACCGCCCGCCGGTACAACGGGTCCGCGCACCGCGGGGACAGCAGCACGCCGTCCACGCCGAGTGCGGCGCAGCTGCGCAGGATGGCGCCGACGTTGGTGTGGTCGACGATGTCCTCGAGCACCACGACGGTCCGCGCGCCGGCCAGCACGTCGGACACCGGAGGCAGCGGCCGCCGGTGCAGCGCGGCGAGGGCGCCGCGATGCACGTGGAAGCCGGTGACCTGCTCGGCAAGCTGCTCCGACACCACGTAGCAGGGCGCGTCGGACCTCTCCAGCACGTCGGCGAGTCCCTCCAGCCAGCGAGGCGCCATCAGGAAAGAGCGCGGCGGGAAGCCGGCCTCCACCGCTCGGCGGACCACTTTCTCGCCCTCGGCGATGAACAGCCCGTGCTCGGCCTCCAGGTGCTTGCGCAGCTGCACGTCGCGCAGCTCCCGGTAGTCGCCGAGACGAGGATCCGTGGGATCGGAGACCTCGATCAGCCGCGCCATGCGTACCTGTCCGGGTTTGCGACCGCCACCACGTTACCGATCACCGCCACGGCCGGGGGGCGGACGCCCTCCCGGACCACGTCCGCCGCGACGTCCCCGAGCGTGGACAGGATGGTCCGCTCCCCTGGCATGGTCCCCTCCGCGACCACCGCCACCGGCGTCTCCGCCTTGCGGCCAGCGTGCACCAGGCGGTCCGCGATCGCACCGAGGTTCTGCACCGCCATCAGGAGCACGACGGTGCCGCGCAGCGCCGCTACGGCGTCCCAATCCACGAGCGAGGACTCGTCGTCGGGTGGGACGTGGCCGGACACCACCGTGAACTCGTGGGCCACCCCGCGATGGGTGACCGGGATCCCGGCCACGGCCGGCACGCTCACCGCGCTGCTCAGCCCCGGTACGACGCCGCACGGCACCCCGGCCTCGGCGCAGGCCAGCGCCTCCTCGTAGCCCCGCCCGAACACGAAGGGGTCCCCGCCCTTGAGCCGCACCACCCGCTTGCCGGCCTTCGCGCGGTCGACAATGAGCCGGTTGATCTCCTCCTGCGCGGCGGCGCGCCCCCGCGGCAGCTTGGCCACGTCGACGAGCTCCACGTCCGCGGACAGCTCGCCCAGCAGCTCGCGCGGCGCGAGACGGTCCGCGACCACCACGTCGGCCTCGGCCAACGCCCGCCGGGCCGCGACCGTGACCAGCTCCGGGTCCCCTGGCCCGCCGCCGACCAGCAGTACCCCCGGGCTCACGTCCCGGTGGTGCGGAGCGGCGATGGTCCCGTCGCGCAGCCCGGCGACGATCTCGTCGCGCACCGCCGCCGAGCGTCGCGGGTCACGGTTGCCCAGCACCGCGACCGTCACTCCCGCATGCCGACCGACCGCCGGCGTCCAGGCCGTGGCGGCGGTCGCGTCGTCGCTGCGCACGCAGAACACATGCCGCTCCTCGGCGGCTGAGCTGACCTTCTCGTTCACGTCCCGGTCGTCGGTGGCCGCCACGACGTACCACGCCTTGTCCAGGTCCGCGGCCAGGAACCCGCGCTCGTGCCAGGTGATCTCCCCCGATCCGTGCAGTCCCTCGAGCGCCGGGGTCACGGACGGCGAGACCACGACCACGTCCGCGCCCGCGGCGAGCAGCCCGGGCACCCGTCGCTGGGCGACGTGGCCACCGCCGACGACGACCACTCGCCGGCCGGCGAGCCGCAGGCCGGAGGGGTACGGCGGAGGTGCGGATCCGGGCATCGACCCATTCTCCCCGCCAACACGGCAACCCTGGCACCTGCCCACCCTGCGGACTAGGGTCGAAATCGACCTGTTCACCCGCAAGGAGGATCGATGAGCCTGGAGCGTCCCGTCAGCCCGAATCCCTACGACCTGCTGCCCTCGGTGCCGTCGTTCTCGGTCACCAGCGGGGACGTCAAGGACGGCCAGCCGCTGAAGTCCGACCAGGTCGCCGCGGAGGGCAACACCTCGCCCCAGCTCAGCTGGTCGGGCTTCCCGGAAGACACCAAGAGCTTCGTGGTCACCATGTTCGACCCGGACGCCCCGACTCCGTCGGGCTACTGGCACTGGGTGCTCGTCGACCTCCCCGCGGACGTGACCTCGCTGCCGACCGGTGGAGCCTCGGGCGACCTGCCCGGCAAGGCGTTCCACGTGCGCAACGACGCAGGCGTCAGCGGCTTCACGGGCGCGGCACCCCCCAAGGGCGACCAGGTGCACCGGTACTTCCTGGTCGTGCACGCGGTGAGCGAGGAGAGCCTCGGCGTGGACCCGGACGCCTCCCCCGCCGTGGTCTCGTTCAACCTCGCGTTCAAGACCCTGGCCCGCGCGGTGATGCACGGGACCTACCGCCACTGATTCAGCGCAGCTTGGCGTAGGTCGGCGAGGCCAGGAGCAGCGGCAGCACGTGCCGCGCCCCCGCGGCCAGGTCCAGGTTCCCCGACCGCACCTGCGCCGGGTCGACGAACGCGATCTGCCGGCCCTCGCCGCACACGATGTCGTCGTCGGTCAGATCGACCCCGGCTGCCCAGATCTTCCAGTGGTCGGCCAGGTGGGAGGAGACCTTGGGGCTGTGCTGCACCAGCTCGTCGAACCACAGCTCGAGGCCCTCGACGTCGGTCAGCCCGGTCTCCTCGGCGAGCTCACGGCGCAGTGCGTTCTCCCACTCCTCACCGGGGTCGAGATGGCCGCCGACGAGCGCCCACTGGTTCGGGGCGACCGGAGCGTGCTCGTCGCGCTCCTGGAGCAACAGCCACCCGCGCCGGTCCACGAGCACGACACTCGCCAGCAGGCAGTTCTGCTCGGCGCACGGCTGGTCCGCCACGTGTTGGGCCTCGTCGGTGCTGGCCACGCTCGCTCCCTCGGTCGACGTCGGACCCGTCCAACCTAGCCAGTGTTCTCGACGCGCGAACGCCGTGGCTCAGTGCTCGCCTGACAGCACGCCGGTGCCCTCGACGACCAGGAGGGTCGTCGGCGGGCCGTCGACGGTGACGGTGCCGGGGATCTGCTGCCAGGCGCCGCCGCCGACCCGGAACCGGGCGGTGTAGGTCACCTGCACGTAGGGCGCCACGGTC
>DASSKA010000092.1:0-11855 GCA_035690905.1 Nocardioidaceae bacterium
GCGTTCCTGCGTCATGCGACGCCGGGATCAACGTGCCCCGGTAGCAGCACTTCCCACGCGTCATGGACCGTTCCCACGCGATGTGCCGTTGGTGGACGGTCCATAACCCCGCGTTACATGCGATGAGTTGAGGCGGTGGGACGGGTCTGCACCGGTGACAGGACGAGCCCGTCGAAGCAGCGCAGACCCCAGCAAGGAGAGCCGCATGTCCCGGATGATCTTCGTGAACCTGCCGGTCAAGGACCTGGCCAAGTCGGTGGAGTTCTTCACCGGTCTGGGCTTCGAGTTCAACGCCCAGTTCACCGACGAGAACGCCACCTGCATGGTCGTCAACGAGCAGGCGTGCGTGATGCTGCTGGTCGAGCCGTTCTTCTCGTCCTTCACCACCAAGGACATCGTCGACACCGTCACCCACACCGAGACGATGATCGCGCTGTCCGCCGAGAGCCGTGAGGAGGTCGACCAGCTGGTGGACCGGGCGGTTGCCGGAGGCGGCCGCACCACCGGGCACACCGAGGACCACGGCTACATGTACGGCCGCAGCTTCGAGGACGTCGACGGCCACATCTGGGAGGTCGTCTGGATGGACCCGAGCACCATCGAGTAGGCGTCCCAAGCGCGGATAGACTGGGGGTCCGCCGCCACCGCTTCCGGAAGGGCCACATGACCGCCTCGATCGATCCCGGCACCCCGGCCGGCGTTCCCGAGAAGTTCGCCACCCTGGGCCTCACCTACGACGACGTCCTGCTGCTTCCCGGCGAGACCGACGTCATCCCCAGCGAGGTCGACACCACCTCTCGGCTGACCCGGGAGATCGACCTCGAGGTGCCCCTGGTGTCCAGTGCGATGGACACCGTCACCGAGTCCCGGATGGCGATCGCGATGGCGCGCCAGGGCGGCATCGGCGTGCTGCACCGCAACCTCTCCATCGAGGACCAGGCCTACCAGGTCGACCTGGTGAAGCGGACGCAGACCGGGATGATCTCCAACCCGGTGACCATTCATCCGAAGGCGACCCTGGAGGAGCTCGACGAGATCTGCGGCGAGTACCGCGTCTCCGGGCTCCCGGTCATCGACGCCGACCGCACGCTGATCGGCATCATCACCAACCGGGACCTCCGGTTCGTGCCGGTCGCCCAGTGGGCGACCAAGACGGTCGGCGAGGTGATGACGCCGATGCCGCTGGTCACCGCGCCGATCGGGATCAGCCGCGAGGACGCGACCGCGCTGCTGCGCCAGCACAAGAAGGAGCGGCTCCCGCTCCTCGACGACCAGGGCCGGCTGGCCGGGCTGATCACGGTCAAGGACTTCGTCAAGGGCGAGCAGTTCCCCGACGCGTCGTACGACTCCGACGGGCGGCTACTCGTGGCCGCGGCGATCGGCTACTTCGGCGACGCCTGGAAGCGGGCCACCACCCTGGTCGAGGCCGGCGTCGACGTGCTGGTCCCGGACGTGGCCAACGGGCACGCCCGGCTGATGCTGGACATGATCCGCCGGCTGAAGTCCGACCCGGCCACCCAGCACGTGCAGGTGATCGGCGGCAACGTGGCCACCCGCGTCGGCGCGCAGGCGCTGGTGGACGCCGGGGCGGACGCGGTCAAGGTTGGTGTCGGCCCGGGTTCCATCTGTACGACGCGGGTGGTGGCCGGCGTGGGCGTGCCGCAGGTGACCGCGATCCACGAGGCCTCGATGGCCTGCGCGCCGGCCGGCGTCCCGGTCGTCGGCGACGGCGGCATCCAGTACTCCGGCGACATCGCCAAGGCGCTCGTCGCGGGCGCGGACACCGTGATGCTCGGCTCGCTGCTCGCCGGCTGCGACGAGAGCCCGGGCGACCTGGTGTTCGTCAACGGCAAGCAGTACAAGTCCTACCGCGGCATGGGCTCGATGGGCGCGATGGCCTCCCGGGGCAAGAAGTCGTTCTCCAAGGACCGGTACTTCCAGGCCGACGTGTCCAGCGACGACAAGATCGTGCCCGAGGGCATCGAGGGCCAGGTGGCCTACCGGGGTCCGCTGTCCGCGGTCGCGCACCAGCTGCTCGGCGGGCTGCACCAGTCGATGTTCTACGTCGGCGCCCACACCGTCGCGGAGCTGAAGGAGCGCGGCCAGTTCGTGCGGATCACCTCCGCCGGGCTCAAGGAGAGCCACCCGCACGACATCGTGATGACCGTCGAGGCACCCAACTACAGCTCCCGCGGCTGACCCGGCGACGAGGACGGCGCTCCGCTCGTGCCGTACGGGGTGACAGTGGAGCGGCGCAGTCACAGAGCGCCCATACCGCTCCAGTGTCGCGTTGCAGGTGGCTCTGCAACGCCGGGTTCGATCGAGGGGAGCCAGATCTCATCCACGGCCCCTGGGCCGGGGTGCCGTTCCACAGCGCGCAACACGAGCGTGGATCCGACCCCTGACGCGGCCATCCTCGTCAGGTGCCCGGCCATGAGCTCGACGCGCTGCTCCGCGACCAAGACGGTGTGGTCGCGTGCTTCCAGGTGCTTGAATCCGGGCTCGACCCGCGTCAGCGGGCGTGGGCCGCCGTGCTCCACTACTGGCCGGCCGCGCTCGCCGACGGGTCGGCGCTGACCGCAGCCGGCCTCCGGGCGGAGGACCCGCCGGGGCGGCCGAGCGACACGTGGCCGGTTCACGTCGCGGTCGACCTGAACCGCCGACTCGCCCGCACCGGGGGCATCAGGCTGCACCCGATCGCCGACCTGACCGGCCGCGTTCAGGCGAACCTGTCCCCGCCTCGCCTGTGCCTCGAGGACGCCCTGGTGCGCGTGGCATCCAGGCAGCGGACCGACGAGGCGGCTGTCGCGTGCCTCGCAGACGCTTGCCAGTCCCGACGTACGATCCCGGCTGGCGTGGCACGCCGCGGCCGTGTGGGTCCGCCTGTCCCGTGGCAGCCCTCGTGAAGCAAGTCGCGTCGTGAGCACGGACAGGGCAGCGGCACAGCCACATAGCGCCCATGCCGCTCCGGTGTCGCCCCGGACCCGCGCGGGGAGGGGCCACCGAGGCGGCCCCGATAGGCTGAGCGGCATGACCGAGATCGAGATCGGCAGCGCCAAGCGCGGTCGCCGCGCGTACTCCTTCGACGACGTGGCGATCGTCCCGTCGCGGCGGACGAGGGATCCCGAGGAGGTGAGCGTCGCCTGGCAGATCGACGCCTACCGTTTCGAGCTACCGATCCTGGCGGCACCGATGGACTCGCTGATGTCCCCGGAGACCGCGGTCGCCTTCGGCAAGCTCGGTGGTCTGGGCGTGCTCGATCTCGAGGGCCTGTGGACCCGCTACGAGGACCCGACCTCGCTGCTGGAGGAGGTCGCCTCGCTGCGCGGGCCGGAGGCCACCCGAAGGCTCCAGGAGATCTACGCCGAACCGGTCAAGGCCGAGCTGATCACCGCCCGGCTCAGGCAGATGCGCGAGTCCGGCGTGACGGTGGCCGGGTCGCTGTCCCCGCAGCGCACCAAGGAGTTCGCCAAGACGGTGGTGGACGCCGGCTGCGACATGTTCGTGATCAGGGGTACGACGGTGTCCGCCGAGCACGTCTCGGGACAGGCCGAGCCGCTGAACCTCAAGGAGTTCATCTACGAGCTCGACGTGCCGGTGATCGTCGGCGGCTGTGCGACGTACCAGGCCGCCCTGCACCTGATGCGCACCGGAGCCGCCGGCGTGCTGGTCGGCTTCGGCGGCGGCGCGGCGCACACCACCCGGCTGGTGCTCGGCCTGCAGGTGCCGATGGCCAGCGCGGTGGCGGACGTGGCGGCGGCGCGGCGCGACTACCTCGACGAGTCCGGCGGGCGCTACGTGCACGTGATCGCCGACGGGTCGGTGGGCCGCTCCGGCGACCTGGCCAAGGCGATCGCCTGCGGCGCGGACGCGGTGATGGTCGGCTCGCCGCTGGCCCGCGCCTCCGAGGCGCCCGGCCGCGGCTTCCACTGGGGTTCCGAGGCCTGGCACCCCGAGCTGCCGCGCGGCGAGCGCATCGAGATCGGCACGGTCGGAACTCTCGAGGAGATCCTGTTCGGGCCCTCGCACGTCGCCGACGGCACCATGAACCTGGTCGGCGCGCTGCGCCGGTCGATGGCCACCACCGGCTACACCGAGCTCAAGGAGTTCCAGCGAGTCGAGGTCATCGTCCAGTGACCCTGCGGGTCGCCGCCGCCCAGGCGGAGTCGGCGTACGGCGAGGTCGAGGCCAACGTCGAGACGGCTGCGGACCTGGTCCAGCGCGCCGCCCAGCAGGGGGCCCGCGTCGTGGTGCTCCCTGAGCTGTTCCTGACCGGCTACGCCGCCGAGCGCTGGTCGGCGACCGACTGTCTGGACGACCCCGCGGACGAGTGGCTCGCCCCGCTGGCCGAGGCGGCGCGACAAGCCGGCGCGGTGGTCGTCGCCGGCGCCGCCGTTCGACACGGGGACAGGGCCACCATCTCGCTGCTCGCGTTCGACGAGGACGGCGCCATCACGAAGGTCTACGACAAGCAGCACCTCACCGATGAGGAGAAGGCGTTCTTCAGCGCCGGCGACGGCGGCGCCACCCTCGTGGTGGACGGCTGGTCGCTCGGCCTGGGCGTCTGCTTCGACGGCTGCTTCCCGCAGCACGCCGCCGCGGCCGCCGCCGACGGGGCGAGCGCCTACCTGTGCCCGTCGGCGTACTACGCCGGCTCGGAGCACCGCCGCGACCTGTACTACGCCGCCCGCGCGCTGGACAACGGCATCTACGTGGTGCTCGCCGGGCTGACCGGGCGGTGCGGCGAGCGCGAGTTCAACGGCGGCAGCGCCGTCTACGACCCCGAGGGCCGGCCTCTGGCCAGGGTGGGTGCGGAGTCCCCGGCCGTCGCGGTCGCGGACCTCGAGCGGGCGGAGGTGGACCGGGTCCAGGCGATGAACCCGATCCTGGCCGGCCGGCGTGACCTCGGCGAGCGCACCCGGTGGGTGCTCCCGGCGTGAGCCCGGCGCCGAGCCCCGGCAGCGCTGCGCTCAGCCCGCAGGCCCGCGACGACGCGCTGCGGGCGCTGGGCGCGACCGGCGTGAACCGGCACGAGCTCGACGTGCTCGTCGTCGGCGGCGGCGTGGTCGGCGCGGGCACCGCGCTGGACGCGGTCACCCGCGGGCTCTCGGTCGGCCTGGTCGAGCAGCGTGACCTGGCCTCCGGGACCTCGTCGCGGTCGAGCAAGCTCGTGCACGGCGGGCTGCGCTACCTGGAGATGCTCGACTTCGGGCTGGTCCGTGAGGCGCTCGCCGAGCGCGGCCTGCTGCTCACCCGGCTGGCCCCGCACCTGGTCCGGCCGGTGCGGTTCGTCTACCCGCTCACCCACCACGTCTGGGAGCGGGGGTACGTCGGCAGCGGGCTGGTGCTGTACGACGCGATGGCCGCCGCCTCGCGGACCGGGCCCGGCCTGCCCCGGCACAAGCACCTGTCCCGCCGCCGGGCCCGGCAGGTCGTCCCCGACCTCGACCCGGCCGCTTTCACCGGCGCGATCGAGTACCACGATGCCCAGGTCGACGACGCCCGGCTGGTCGTGGCCATCACGCGCACCGCCGCGTCGTACGGCGCCCACATCGCCCCGCGCACCAAGGTGGTCGGCTTCCTGCGCGAAGGCGAGCGGGTCACCGGCGTCCGCGCGGTGGACCTGGAGACCGGCACCGAGCTGGCCATCCACGCCCGGGTGGTGGTCAACGCCGCCGGTGTGTGGACCGACGAGATCCAGCAGATGGTCGGTGGCCGCGGCGCGCTCAACGTGCAGGCCAGCAAGGGCGTGCACCTCGTCGTGCCCCGCGACCGGATCCGCTCCTCGGCCGGGCTGATCATCCGCACCCCGGTGTCCGTGCTGTTCGTGGTGCCCTGGGGGAGGCACTGGATCATCGGCACCACCGACACCCCGTGGAACCTGGACAAGGCGCACCCGGCCGCCTCCAGAAGGGACATCGACTACCTGCTGGAGCAGGTGAACCGGGTCCTCCGCGAGCCGCTGAGCCGCGAGGACGTGGAGGGCGTGTACGCCGGGCTGCGGCCGCTCGCCTCGGGGGAGTCGGAGCCGACGAGCCGGATCTCCCGCGAGCACACCGTGGTCACCCCGGTGCCCGGGCTGGTCATCGTTGCCGGCGGCAAGCTGACCACCTACCGGGTGATGGGCCGCGACGCCGTGGACGCGGCCGTGCACTCGCTCGGCGGGACGGTGCCTTCGAGCATCACCGAGAGGGTGCCGCTGGCCGGGGCGGTCGGCTTCGAGCCACGGTCGAACCAGCGCGACGCGCTCGCGGAGTCCTCCGGGCTGCACCGGGCCCGGGTGGAGCACCTGCTCGGCAGGTACGGCGGGCTGGTCGACGAGCTGTTCGCGCTGGTGGCCGACCGTCGTGAGCTCGCCGACCCGCTGCCCGGGGCGGAGGACTACCTGCGTGCGGAGGTGGTCTACGCCGTGACCCACGAGGGTGCGCGGCACCTCGACGACGTGCTCACCCGTCGTACCCGCATCTCCATCGAGACCTTCGACCGCGGGGTGGCCGCAGCCCGGTCCGCCGCGGAGCTGATGGCCGGCGCGCTCGGCTGGGATGCCGCCCGGGTCGAGGACGAGGTGGACCACTACCTGCGCCGGGTGGAGGCGGAGCGGCGCAGCCAGCAGGAGCCGAGCGACCTCGAGGCCGACGAGGCGAGGGTGGCTGCCCCGGACATCGTCTGATCGAGCCATGCTCGTGTGGTGTCCCGGGGAGCTGGGCGCCGTCAGCAGCGGCGGGGCCGGGGCGCCTGGTGGCGACCCGGCCCCGGCCGCCGCTGCGTCAGGCGGTGCCGACGACGATCTTCACGGTGACCAGGCGATAGGCCCGGGTGATCCGACCGCGTAGACCTGGTAGGCCCTGCCCTGACGCAGAACCTGCGCAGCGTGGCGGACCATCAGCCGTGCCTTGCCCGCAGCCGTCGGCGTCACCTTGTTGGCAAACGCCTCGAGGTCCGGCGCCGAGTCGTCGTCGCGCTCATCTCGAGACCGTCGCAGGGCGGGCGCTGCTCGTGGTCGTCATCAGCGTGCGTGCCCTCACCGCGAGCCACACTCCCGACGCCCCGACGAGTCCGTAGACCACCCGAGTGGCCGCGTTGGTCTGGCCGAAGTCGAGCCCGAAGATCGCCGCGACCAGGTCGAACTGCGCGACCGCGACCAGCCCCCAGTTGAGCGCACCCACGATGACGAGGGCGAGCGCCCCGATGTCAGTCCTCTTCTTCATTGCTGCCTCCCGTGTACAAGGTTTGTCGAGACTCCAGCCTGCGAGAGCCACCCACCGATGTCAAGAGGCCGTCTAGATATCTGTCAAAGTACTGTATAGTTTCGTCCGTGGATGGGGCACTTCGGATCGGAGAACTGGCCCGGCGCACCGGCGTGTCGCGGGAGCTTCTGCGCGCCTGGGAGCTGCGCTACGGTCTGCTGCGGCCGTCCAGGACCGCGGGGGGGTTCCGTCTCTACACCACCTCCGACGAGAACCGTGTGCACCGGATGACGCAGCTCATCGCGGGCGGACTGTCGGCCGCAGAGGCGGCCCGACAGGCGGCTGCCGTCGACGACACCGAGGCCGCGGTCCCGCCTTCGGCCGTCGAGGACCTCGCCGATCGGCTACGCACGGCGCTCGACCGGTTCGACGGCCCGGCCGCGCACGGCGCCCTCGATCTGCTGCTCGCCTCGGTGTCCCTCGACGTGGTGCTTGCCGACGTCGTCATCCCCTACCTTCGCGACCTGGGCGATCGCTGGGCCGCCGGCCGCGCCAGCGTCGCTCTGGAGCACTTCGCCTCCCACCTGCTCCGCGGCCGGCTGGTGGCCCTCGCCCGGGACTGGGGCGCCGGGGACGGGCCGTCGGTGCTGCTCGCCTGCCTGCCCGGCGAGGCGCACGACATCGGCCTGGTCATCTTCGGGCTTCTCGTCGCCCGCCGCGGGTGGCGCGTGACGTTCCTCGGTGCAGACACCCCGCTCGACACCCTCGAGGCGAGCGTCCGCACGCTCCGGCCCACGCTCACCGTGCTCGCCGCGATTGAGCCGGGACGGTTCGCAGCCCAGGCAGAGGCGATCCGCGCCATCGCCGCCTTGACCAAGACAGCGATCGCCGGTATCGCCGACGAGCAGGCGATCACCCACCTCGGCGCGCGGCCGCTTCGCGGCGACATCGTCGAGGCGGCCGCGTCGCTCACGCCGTGACCCTCCAGGGCGGACGAGCGCGTTGTTACCGAGGGGTAGCAAAACCGGGCCCGTCCCCCTAACCTCGTCACATGGCAGGTGACTCGTCCGGGCTGGACTTCGACGTGCTGGTGATCGGCTCCGGGTTCGGCGGCTCGGTCGCCGCGCTTCGGCTGACCGAGAAGGGCTACCGGGTCGGGGTCCTGGAGGCCGGCGCCCGGTTCCGCGACGAGGACTTCGCGGCGACCTCTTTCGACGTCAAGCGATACCTGTTCCGGCCGGAGATCGGCTGCTACGGCATCCAGCGCATCGACATGCTGCGCGACTGCCTGATCCTGTCCGGCGCCGGCGTCGGCGGCGGCTCGCTGGTCTACGCAAACACGCTCTACGAGCCTCCGGAGCCGTTTTACACCGACCCGCAGTGGCGGGACATCACCGACTGGCGCACCGAGCTGGCGCCGTACTACGACCAGGCGAAGCGGATGCTCGGTGTGGTCACGAACCCGGTGCACACGCCCGCGGACGAGGTGATGGAGAAGGTGGCCACCGAGATGGGCGTCGGGCACACCTTCCGGCCCACCCCGGTCGGCGTGCTGTTCGGGGACCGGCCGGGGGAGCGGGTCGCGGACCCGTACTTCGGCGGCACCGGCCCCGACCGCAGCACCTGCCTGAACTGTGGCGAGTGCATGACCGGCTGTCGGCACAACGCGAAGAACACGCTGGTGAAGAACTATCTCTACCTGGCCGAGCAGCAGGGCGCGGTGGTGCTGCCGCTGACCACGGTGACCCGGGTGCGGCCGCGCGCGGGCGGCGGCTACGACGTCAGCGTGCGCTACACCAAGGCGAAGGTACGACGGAAAGCCGTGCGGCGGACCCTGACCGCGGAGCAGGTCGTGTTCGCCGCCTCCGCGCTGGGCACCCAGCAGCTGCTGCACCGGATGCGCGCCGAGGGCCACCTGCCGCACCTGTCCGAGCGGGTCGGCGCCCTGTCGCGCACCAACTCGGAGTCGATCCTCGGCGCGATCGCCCCGGACCGGAAGGTCGACTTCAGCGCCGGGGTGGCGATCACGTCGAGCTTCTACCCCGACGAGGACACCCACATCGAGCCGGTGCGCTACGGCAAGGGCAGCAACGTGATGTCGCTGCTGCAGACCGTGCTCACCGACGGGGACGGACCCGGGCCGCGGTGGCGGACCTGGCTGCGGGAGATGTGGCGGCAGAAGAGCCGCGTGGCCCACTTCTACGACCCGTGGCATTGGTCGGAGCGGACGGTGATCGCCCTGGTGATGCAGAGCGTGGACAACTCGCTGACCACGTTTCTGCGGCGCAGCCGGCTGACCGGGCGCCGGTACCTGACCTCGCGGCAGGGCTACGGGCAGCCGAACCCGACCTGGATCCCGGCCGGCAACGAGGCGGCCCGCCGGATGGCGGCGCTCGTCGGCGGCACGCCCGGAGGCAGCATCGGCGAACCGTTCAACAAGCCGCTGACCGCCCACTTCATCGGCGGCTGCGCGATCGGTGAGTCCCCCGCGACGGGGGTGGTGGACGGCTACCAGCGGGTGTACGGGCATCCTGGCCTGCACATCACCGACGGGTCGGCGATCTCGGCCAACCTGGGCGTGAACCCGTCCCTGACGATCACCGCGCAGGCCGAGCGGGCCATGGCGTTCTGGCCGAACAAGGGTGAGCCGGACCCGCGGCCGGCGCTCGGTGCGTCGTACCTGCGGATCGACCCGGTCGCCCCGCAGCGCCCCGCCGTGCCCGCGCACGCCCCCGCCGCCTTGCGCTTCTTACCGGCATCGGGCGTCAACCGCGACGCCTAGGTCGCGGTAGACGTACCGACATCGGTCAGACATGGGTCAGGGCCCGGCCGGGGAGGGAGGGAGTGGCCGGGCCCTGACGGCGTCCGCACGTGCACGGACGGAGGGACCCGGTTTGGAGGGAGTGCGTCACCGGGTCCGCCCTGCACAACGAGCCCGGTGACAGCAGGTTACGTAGTGACGGATGTTTTCTCGCCGGTCGCCTCGCCGGTCGCCTCGCCGGTCGCCTCACCGGTCGCCTCACCGGTCGTCTCACCGGGCGTCTCGGACGTGGGCACCGGGTGGTTGGCCCGGAACAGCCCCGTCGGGTCGATCTCGGCCTTGACCCGGCACAGCCGGGCCCAGTCGGCGGCCTCGAAGCAGCGACTCACGTCGACCGACCGCTCGGTGAAGTTCAGGTACGGCCCGGGCGTGGAGTACGGCGCAAGCGCCTCGACGACCCGCTCCGCCTGGGCACGGCCGAGCCCGGCGACCTCCGGCGTCGGCGCGATCGCCACGGCGAAGAACATGTAGGCGCCGTCGACGGTTGACGTCGCCCCGCCGTTCTGGGCCGGACGGGCCAGCGCCCCGCCGAGCTGGCGCAGCTCCGCGGCCAGCAGGATCGACCCGGTGCCCGGGCCGGCGGTGGCGAGCAGGGTGTCCACCCCGGCGGCCGGAAGGTCGGCGAGCGTGGTGGTGTCGGCGACCGCGGGCGAGGGCTGCTCGGGGTCCATGTGCAGGTGGGCGAGCGCCGCGCTCGGGGTCCGCGCGAAGGTGTCCAGCTCCGGGCCGAGCTCGCGCAGCCCGCGCAGCAGGGCCTCGGCGCGCTCGTCCTCCTCGAGCACCGCCCCGTCGATGACGGTCAGCGAGCGGCCGCGGAACGGCTCCGGGATCTCCGGGATCGGCGGCAGGTTCAGCAACCGGAACGAGGTGGTGACCGACTCGGGGGCGTTCTGGCTCCACTCCAACCAGCGGGGCAGCACCTTCTCGGCCTGGGTCTGGTCCCAGACCATCATCCCGGCGAAGCTCGAGTCGATCGGGTGCACGTCGAACTCGATGGCGGTGACCACGCCGAAGCTCCCGCCGCCGCCGCGCAGCGCCCAGAACAGGTCGGGCTCGTGGTCCGCGTCCACCCGCAGCTTGCTCCCGTCCGCGGTCACCAGCTCCACCGCGGTGACGCTGTTGCAGGCCAGTCCGAGCTTGCGGGCGTACCAGCCCAGCCCGCCGCCCAGCGAGTAGCCGGCGATGCCGACATCGGGCGAGGAGCCGTGCAGGGTGGCCAGGCCGCGCCGGCCGGCCTCCTCGACCGCGTCCAGCCACACGGTCCCGCCCTCGGCGCGCATGACCCGGTTCTCCGCGTCCAGGCTCACCCCGACCATCGCCGAGGTGCGCACGATCACGGTGTCGGAGAGGTCGCCCAGCGGTCCCGCGTTGTGTCCGGTGGTCTGCGCGGCCACCCGCAGCCCGGCGGCCGCCGCCGCCCGCACCACGTCGGCCACCTCGTCGGCGTTGGCGGGCAGGCAGACCGCCGCCGGACGCTGGTCCACGACCAGGTTCCAGGCGCTGCGGGCAGTGTCGTAGCCGGCGTCGCCGGGCAGGTGCACCGCGCCGGAGCAGAGGCCGCGGAGCGCGGCGGCCGGCACAGCGGAGGGACTGGCGTCAGAGGTCATCCGCCCACCGTGGCGGGACAGACGGCCGCTCGCCATCCCCCAAAAGGGGCATTTTTCCGAACCGGAGCCGGCCGGTCTGGTCAACGTAGGCGGCGATAGACTGCCCACTCCGACCGGCACGTCTCCTCAGAAGGGCCCCGGTGACCACCGAACACGACCTGGTGCTCGTCGTCGACTTCGGCGCCCAGTACGCCCAGCTGATCGCCCGCCGCGTCCGCGAGGCGCGGGTCTACTCCGAGA
>DASSKA010000093.1:0-4751 GCA_035690905.1 Nocardioidaceae bacterium
CACCGGGATCGTCAACGTCGGCGGGTTCGTCGCCTCGCTGCTGGTCGTGCTTGGCATCGGGCTGGTGCTCGACGCGGCCACCCCGGGCGGGGCGCACTACTCGCCGCACGCCTACACGCTGGCGATGTGCGTGCAGTACGCGTTCTGGGTCCTCGGCGGCACCCAGGTGCTGCGCTACCGGCGGCGGGCCCGGGCTCATCTGGAGGAGAGCCAGCCGGACGCCTACCGCGCCATGCGCGGCTTCTGACGAGTGGTCAGGCGTGTGTTGAGTGGTCAGGCATGGTGCGCCGGGCGCCGGTTCAGCGGGGGAGGCGGGAGTAGCGAGCGGCGCGGGTGGCGAGCAGGTCGCCGCTGTCGCGGCGCAGCAGCTCGGCGAGCTCGTAGCGCAGCACCGCGCCGAGCCGGGCGCAGAACTCCTCCGGCTCGTCGGCGGCGTCCGGCTGCTCGGCCACGATCCGGTCCACGATGCCGGCCTCGCGGAGGTCGAGGGAGCGGACCCGCTGCGTGCGGGCCATCTCAGGAGCGTGCTCGAGGTCGCGGTGCACGATCGCGCTGGCGCCCTCAGGCGGGAGCGGCGCCAGCCAGGCGTGCTGGGCCGCGATCACCCGGTCGGCGGGCAGCAGGGCCAGTGCCCCGCCGCCGGTGCCCTCGCCGAGCAGCAGGGTGAGCGTGGGTGCGGGCAGGGTCACCAGGTCCGCGAGGCAGCGGGCGATCTCGCCGGCCATCCCGCCCTGCTCGGCCTCCACCGACAGGGCGGCTCCGGGGGTGTCGATCACGGTCAGCAGCGGGAGGTCGAGCTCGGCAGCCAGCCGCATGCCGCGCCGGGCTTCACGCAGCGCCCCGGGGCCGAGCGGATGGGCGTCGGTCTGCCCGCGCCGGTCCTGCCCGAGGAACACGCACGGCGACCCGCCGAACCGCGCCAGCGCGATCAGCAGCCCGGGGTCGGACTCGCCCTCTCCGGTGCCGTTGAGCGGCAGCACGTCGGTGGCGGCGTACCGCAGCAGCCGGCGCACCCCGGGGCGGTCCGGGCGGCGGGACCGGGTGATCGAGTCCCAGGTGTCGACGTCCGTGACCGGCAGGTCGGCCGGGTTCGGCACGTCGGTGAGGTCGCGCCGCGCGGAGAGCACGGCCAGGGCTCGGTCGAGGATCTCGGCGATGTCTTCGGGGGGTACGACGGCGTCGATGATCCCGTGCGCGTACAGGTTCTCCGAGGTCTGCACGCCGCGGGGGAACGGGGTGTCGTACAGCGCCTCGTACACCCGCGGTCCGAGGAAGCCGAGCAGCGCCTCGGGCTCGGCGACCGTGACATGGCCCAGGGACCCCCACGAGGCCATCACCCCGCCGGTGGTCGGGTGCCGCAGGTAGACGAGGTACGGCAGGCCGGCGGACTTGTGCGCTGCGATGGCCGCGGAGATGCTCACCATCTGCACGAACGCCGGGGTGCCCTCCTGCATCCGGGTGCCGCCCGAGACGGGCGCGGCCAGCAGCGGCAGCCGTTCGGCGGTGGCCCGCCGGATCGCGCTGGTCAGCCGGTCGGCCGCGGCCCGGCCGATGGACCCGGCGAGGAACCGGAACTCGCAGGCCACCACGGCGACCCTTCGTCCACGCATCAGCCCCTCGCCGGTGAGCACCGACTCGTCGAGCCCGGTCTTCTCCTGCGCGTCGGCGAGCTGCGCGGCGTACTCCTCGGAGACCTCGCCCTGCACGGGCGGCTGGTCCCACGACCTGAACGACCCGCCGTCCAGGACCAGGTCGATCAGCTCGGCCGCCGAGAGGTGGCTGCTCATGACTCGTCGAGCCAGGACCGCACGGACTCGTCGTGCTCACCCAGCCGGGGTGGCGGCAGGTGCTTCTCGCGGCCGCCGGCGTACGGGTTCTCGTCGAAGCGCAGCGGAGGTCCGGGAAGCTGCACCGGTCCGACGCTCGGGTGGTCGACGTCGATGAGCAGGCCCTGGGACAGGGTCTGCTCCCAGCTGTAGACGTCGTCGAGGGTGCGCACCTTGCCCGCGGGCACACCCGCCTCCGCCAGCTTCGCCAGCCAGCTCTCCGCGGTGTCGGCGGCGAGCGCCTGCTCCATCAGCTTGGTGAGCTCCTCGCGCAGCAGCACCCGGTCCCGGTTGCGGGCGAACCGCGCGTCGTCGATGCCGAGCAGCCCGGACAGCCGCTGCCACAGCCCGTCGCTGCCGCACGCGATCTGCACCGGTGCGTCCGCGGTGTGGAAGAGGCCGTACGGCGCGATGGCGGAGTGGTGGTTGCCCGACCCGCGGGGCACCTCGTGGGCCACCGTCCACCGGGTGCCCTGGTAGGCGTGCACCCCGACCACCGAGGCCAGCAGGCTGGTGCGCACCACCCGGCCCTTGCCGGTCGCCTCCCGCTCGTGCAGCGCGGCGAGCACCCCGAACGCGCCGTACATCCCGGCCAGCAGGTCGCCGATCGGCACCCCGACCTTGGTGGGCTCCTCGGGCGAGGGCCCGGTCATCGACATCAGCCCGGCCTCGCCCTGCGCGATCTGGTCGTAGCCGGCCCGGCCGCCCTCCGGCCCGTCGTGACCGAATCCGGTGATCGACATGATCACCAGCCGCGGGTTGATCTCGTGCAGCCGCTCGACGCTGAAACCGAGCCGGTCCAGCACCCCCGTGCGGAAGTTCTCCATCAGCACGTCGGCCCGCTCGACCAGCCTGGTCAGCAGCTCCTTGCCCTCCGGCGACTTCAGGTCGGCGGTGACCGACTCCTTGTTGCGGTTGCAGGACATGAAGTACGTCGACTCCGGCTCGTCCTCGGGACCGACGAACGGCGGCCCCCAGTGCCGCGAGTCGTCCCCCGACCCCGGTGTCTCCACCTTGATCACCCGGGCGCCGAGGTCACCGAACATCATCGCCGCGTGCGGGCCGGCGAGCGCGCGGGTCAGGTCCAGCACGATCAGGTCGGACAGCAGGTTGGTCATCGTGGCCTTTCCGTCGGCGGAGGCTCAGGCGGGTGAGTGCCGGGACATCAGCCAGTGCCGGAAGAACCGGCCGAGGTCACGCCCGGTCCGGTGCTCCCACCATGCCTCGAACGTGTCGCGGGTCTGGTTGGTGTCCAGGTGCTGCTGCGGCCAGGCGCGCACCAGCCGGTCGAAGAGCCGGTCGCCGATCCGCAGCCGCAGCCGGTCGTACATCAGCGCCGGGCAGTAGTACACGTTGATGGAGGCGAACTCGCCACGGTGGTAGCGGCCCGGCGGGCCGTAGATGTCGCGCCAGAACTGGTCGTCGCGCTTCCACTCCCGCTCCCAGTGCTGCCAGGTGGTCCACCCCTGGGACGCCCGGAAGCGGGTCTCGACGTACATCGCCATGCCCTCGTTCATCCAGACGTCGCGCCAGTCCTTCGGGGTGACGGTGTCGCCGTACCACGCGTGCGACAGCTCGTGCACCACGGTGCTGCGCACGTTCCGCGCGCCGTAGCGGTAGTTGCCGCGCCCGAGCGTGACCATGGTCTGGGTCTCCATCGCCGAGGCCGAGGGCACCACCACGATGCCGACCTGGTCGAAGGGGTAGGGGCCGAGCCGGCGCTCCAGCCAGCGCAGTTCCGCGGGGGTACGACGCAGCGGGCCGACCAGCGACCGGTCCCCGCGGGGCACCCAGTAGTTGATCGGCAGCCCGTGCGGACCGGTCTGGTGCACCCGCCGGTAGCGGCCGATCGCGACCGTGGTCAGGTAGGAGGCCATCGGGTCGCTGTTGTGGAACCGGGTGACCGTGCGCCCGTTCACGTGACGGCGCGAGGTCATCCGGCCGTTGGAGACACCCACCCAGCGTCCCGGCACGTCGAGCCGCACGTCGTACAACGCCTTGTCGGAGGGCTGGTCGTTGCAGGGGTACCAGGTGAACGCGCCGAACGGCTCCTGCATGCTCCAGACCTGGCCGTCCTTGGTGGTGTGCCAGCCCAGGCCGTGCATGTCGGTGCGGGTGGTCGGCGCCTTGACCGGCCGCGGCGTGCCCGCGTAGTCGATGCGTACCCGGTAGCGGCCGTCGGCGCGGACCGGCCGCTTGACCTGCAGGGTCTTGCCGACGTGGCTGCTGTGCACCTCGCGGCCGTCCACCCGGACGCTGCGCACCTGCAGCGACGAGCCGAGGTCGAGCTGGAAGTCGGGCGCCTTGTGGGTGGCTCGCAGCACGATCGTGGCCACGCCGTGCAGCCGCTGGTTGCGGGGCCGCCAGGTCAGGTCGAGGTGGTAGTGGAGGGTGTCCACCCCTGGGTCGCCCTTGCTCGGGTAGTAGCTGTCCTCGACGGGCTGGGACCGGCCGGCGGCCCAGCGCACCGCGGCCGGCGAGGCGGCGTCGGCCGTCCCGTCCGCCAGACCGCCGGCCAACGCGGTGCCCAGGCCGGTGCTCAGCGTGAGCAGCCCGGTGGTCAGCAGTCGGGAAGCGGTGCGGGTCACGAGTCGCGAGTCTACGTGCGCCGGTCCGCGATCCGCTTGGCCTTGCCCAAAGACCGCTCGAGGGCTCCGGGGTCCAGCACCTCGACCGCCACGGTGACGCCCACCCGGCTCTTCACGAGCCGGCGCAGCCGCTCCCCGAGCGCCGCGCGGTCGCCGGCCGGCACCGACTCGTGCGCCTCCACCTGCACGGTCAGCTCGTCGAGGTGGGTGGGCCGGGTGAGCACGCACAGGTAGTGCGGGGTGAGCCCCTCGACGGTCAGGATCTGCTCCTCGATCTGGGTCGGGAACACGTTCACGCCGCGCACGATCATCATGTCGTCGCTGCGCCCGGTGACCT
>DASSKA010000094.1:0-8896 GCA_035690905.1 Nocardioidaceae bacterium
CGTACCACGCGATCGTCTCGGCGACGTCCACCGGCTGGCCGCCCTGGGACAACGAGTTCAGCCGGCGGCCGACCTCGCGGGTGGCGAAGGGCACCGCCGCGGTCATCTTGGTCTCGATGAACCCGGGGGCGACCGCGTTGATCGTGATGCCGTCGGTGAGCTCGTCGGCCAGCGAGTCCACGAGGCCGATCACGCCGGCCTTCGAGGCGCCGTAGTTGGTCTGCCCGACGTTGCCCGCGATGCCGGCCACCGACGCCACCCCGACGATCCGGCCGTTGGGCCGGACCAGTCCGTGCTTCAGCAGCTCGGCGGTGATCCGCTCCGGTGCGGTGAGGTTCACGGCGATAGTGGCCGCGAACCCGTCGGGCTTCATGTTGGCCAGCTTCTTGTCCCGGGTGATGCCGGCGTTGTGCACCACCACGTCCACACCGCCGTGCTTCTCCTCGACGTGCCGGGCGATCCGCTGCGGCGCGTCCTTGGCGGTGATGTCCAGGGTGAGCGACTCACCGGCCACCCGGTCCATCACCGCCTTGAGTTCGGAGGCGACCTGCGGTACGTCGATGCCGATGACCGTGGCGCCGTCCCGGTGCAGCACCTCGGCGATGGCCTCGCCGATGCCCCGGCTCGCGCCGGTGACGATGGCCACCTTGCCCGCCAGTGGCCGCGTCTGGTCCGAGACCGCCTCCGCCGGTTCGGTGGCCCCGTGCACGCCGATCCGGACCACCTGGCCCGAGACATAGGCGGACTTGGGGGAGAGCAGGAAGGCCAGCGTGCTGGTCATCGCGGACTCCGCTGCCGGTGCGACGTACACCAGCTGCACGGTGCCGCCGCGGCCGATCTCCTTGCCGAGCGAGCGGGTGAAGCCCTCGAGGGCCCGCTGCGCGACCCGCTCGCCACCGGTGACGGCCTCCGGAGGCGTGCCCAGCACCACGACCCGCGGGCAGCGCTCCAGGCTGCGCAGCACCGGTGTGAGCGCGTCGGCCAGCGCGACCAGCCGGGTCGACGAGTCGATGCCGGTGGCGTCGACGACGATCCCCTTGTAGCGCTGCCCCTCGCCGCGCTCCCCGGACACCGTAACGCCGAGGCCCTCCAGGGCGGCGGTCGCGGGCTTGGCCAGCCGTCCGTCGCCGGTGACCAGCACCGTGCCCGCGACGAGCGGGGCGCCCTCGACGTACCTCTCCAACGGCACCGGATTGGGCAGCCCGAGGCTCTTGGCCAGCTTCTGGCCGAGCGGCGTCTGGATCAGGGACTGATACCTGTCTGTCATGCCGTGCTTCCTCCTGGTCGGTGCGGCCCTCGCAGCATATGTAACCTCGTGTGTAAACCGGCGTCCACATTTGGTGACGTGGCCCTCACTACGTTCCCTTGGGGCCGCGCGGGACGCAAGGATGGGTACGACGTACCGCCGTCTCGTCGAGTACAGGAGCTGACTGATGCAGGAGAGCACCCGCCGCGTGGCCGTGATCGGCGGCAACCGGATCCCGTTCGCGCGCTCGAACACCGCCTACTCCCACGCCTCGAACCAGGACATGCTCACCGCCGCCCTCGACGGCCTGGTGAGCCGCTTCGGCCTGGAGGGCGAGCGGCTCGGCGAGGTGGTCGCCGGCGCGGTGCTCAAGCACTCCCGGGACTTCAACCTGACCCGCGAGTGCGTGCTCGGTTCCCGGCTGGCAGCCGAGACCCCCACCTACGACATCCAGCAGGCCTGCGACACCGGCATCCAGGCGGCCACTGCGGTGGCGAACAAGATCGCGCTCGGCCTCATCGACGTCGGCGTCGCGGGCGGCACGGACACCACCTCCGACGCGCCGATCGCGGTGAACGAGCGGCTGCGCCGGATCCTGCTCGACGCCAACCGGGCCAAGACCACGCAGGGCCGGCTGGCCGCGCTGACCCGCATCCGGCCCTCGCACCTGGTGCCGGCCATCCCGGCGAACAAGGAGCCGCGCACCGGGCTGTCGATGGGGGAGTCCGCGGCGCTGACCGCCCTGGAGTGGGACATCGGCCGGGAGGAGCAGGACGAGTTCGCCGTCACCTCGCACCACAACCTGGCCGCGGCCTACGACAACGGCTTCCTCGACGACCAGGTCAGCCCGTACCTCGGCCTGGAACGGGACCAGAACCTCCGCCCGGAATCATCGGTGGAGAAGCTGTCCACGCTCAAGCCGGTGTTCGGCAAGGGCGAGACCGCGACCATGACCGCCGGCAACTCCACGCCGCTCAGCGACGGCGCATCGGCGGTGCTGCTGTGCTCCGAGGAGTACGCCGAGCAGCGGGGCTGGGAGCCGCTGGCCTTCCTGCGGACGACGGAGACCGCGGCGGTCGACTACGTGCACGGCGGGGAGGGACTGCTGATGGCGCCGGCCTACGCAATGCCGCGGATGCTGGCCCGCGAGGGACTGACCCTCGCCGACTTCGACTTCTACGAGATCCACGAGGCGTTCGCCTCGCAGGTGCTGGCCACCCTGAAGGCCTGGGAGGACCCGATCTTCTGCAAGGAGCGACTCGGTCTCGACGCCCCGCTCGGCTCCGTCGACCGGTCGAAGCTGAACGTCAACGGCTCCTCGCTGGCCGCCGGCCACCCGTTCGCCGCCACCGGCGGCCGAATCCTTTTGACGCTGGCCAAGCTCCTGAAGCAGAAGGGGTCCGGGCGCGGGGTGATCTCGATCTGCGCCGCCGGCGGACAGGGCGTGACCGCCATCCTCGAGCGCTGACCCGGCGACAACTCGGCTCACTCCGCCTCGGGTACCTCGTCGCCACGGTCAGGCGGCTTCCGCCCGGGAACCACGAGCGCGGCGCACAGCGCGCCGAGCAGCCCGACCACGGCGGCCACCACGAAGGCGGTGGTGAACGCGGCAGGGGCCGGCGAGCCGTCCGGCAGCGCGATCAGGGCGAGCAGGGCGACCGACACCTGCGCGCCCACCGCTCCGCCGGCGCGGCGCAGCACCGACGTGATCGCGGTGGCGACGCCGGTCTCGCCCACCGGGGCGGCCAGCGCCACGATGCTTCCGCTGAGGCTGACCGTGGTGCCGAAGCCCACGCCCAGCACCAGCAGCTCGGCCAGCATCAGCCACAGGTCGGCCCGGAAGAACGCCAGCGCGAAGGCCCCGGCGGAGACCAGCAGCATGCCGGTCGCGAAGAGCCGGCCCAGGCCGACGCGTCGGGACAGCGGCCCGGTGAAGGTGGAGCTGACGGTCTGCCCGACAGCCCGGGGCAGCAGCACCAGCCCGACCAGGAACGGGCCGACCGCCAGACCGGTGCCGGCCAGCGGGTCTTCGGCGCCGCCGCTCACCAGCAGGAACGGGAGCAGCAGGTTGACCCCGAACACCGCGTAGCCGCCGAACGTCGAGGTGAGGTTCGTCAGCAGCACGCCGCGCGAGCGCAGCACGGAGAGATCCATGAGCGGCTCGTCGGTGTGCGTCTCCCGCCAGCACCAGCCGACGGCGACGACGAGGCACAGCGCGAAGGACCCGAGCGTGAGCGGAGCCAGCCAGCCGCGCTGGGGTCCCTCGGTGATGCCGACCACCAGCAGGCCCATCGCACCGCCGAACAGCAGCGCGCCGGGGAGGTCGAGCCGGCGCTTGGCCCGCGGCGGGATCGGCGGCACGGTCAGCCGGACCAGGAGCGCACCCAGGGCGAGCGCGATCGCCCCCACCCCGAAGATCCACCGCCACGACAACCACTGCGCGATCGCACCGCCGATCGGCAGCCCGAGGATCGAGCCCAGGCCGAACCCGCCGGCGAGCACCCCGATGGCGGTGTGCACCCGCTCCCGAGGCAGCACCTCGGTGGCGATCGCGAAGCTCAGCGGGAACACCACCCCGCCCACGCCCTGGATCATCCGGAAGACCACCACGAGCTGGATGCTCGGCGAGAGCGCGGTCGCGACGCTACCGAGCATGAACACCACCAGCGCGCCGAGGTAGACCCGGCGCTGGCCGGCCCGGTCGGCCAGCTTCCCGAGGAGCACGGGAGCCACGGACGCGACGATCAGGTAGCCGGAGAACAGCCAGACCGTCCACTCGCGGGAGGCACCCAGCTCGCGCTGCACGGTGGGCAGCGCGGGGATGATCGAGATCTGCTGGAAGCCGTAGACCATGTCGGCGATCAGCAGCGCCAGGATGGTCACGGTCGGGGAGTGGGTCGACTGCTCGTGAGTGTCCTGCGCAGCTTCGACCACGCTCGTACGCTATCCGTCGCCCGCGCGACCCGACCCGTGCCGGTTCAGTGCGCGCCCACGGCCATGGCCACCGCAGAGGCCACCAGGTGCTCCTTGACCCGCTCGGCGGAGAGCACGGCGACCGTGGGTACCCCCGGCTGGGCCTCCTTGACGAGCATCCCCACCCGGGCCAGCTGCATCCCGCCGAGCCCGGTGGCGTAGAGGGTGTTCGCGAGCAGGTGCACGTCGTCGGTGTGGAACGTGCCCGAGGCGACGCCGGTCTCGAGCACCTCGGCGACCCGGCCGAGGCAGCCGGCGATGGCCCGGCCGAGCCGGTACACCGCGGCCTCGCTGATCTCCTCCAGCAGCTCCGGGCCCTGACGGCGCATCAGCGTCTGCGCGCAGTCGACGAAGGCGGGGTGCTCCAGGCCGAAGTCCACGAACGCCTCGGTGATCCGGCGCAGCCGGGTCTCGGGGGGCTCCGCGGGGTCGTCGACCGCCGCGAGTCTGCCGGCCAGGTCGTCGAGGTAGCCGACCAGGGTGAGTGCGAACAGCTCCTCCTTGCCGGTGAAGTGCCGGTAGATGATCGCCCGGTTGATGCCGACCGCACGCGCCACGTCCTCGATCTGGGCGTCCCGCACGCCACGTGCGTCGAAGAGCGCCCGGGTCGCCGTCAGGATCTCCTGCTCGCGGCGCCGGCGCCGCGCGGCGGTGGCCGACCGGCGGGCGGGCCGTTCGGACGGTTCGGGGACGCTCATGGCCTCATGCTACGGGCGCTGCAACCCCGAGTGGCACACGACGTCACACGCGGTGCAGCTCCCGCACCAGGTCCACCGTGTCTGCCTCGTCGGCGGACTTGTCGTCGCGGTAGCGCAGCACTCGCGCGAACCGCAGCGCCATCCCGGCCGGGTAGCGCGGCGAGGTCTGGATCCCGTCGAAGGCCACCTCGACCACCTGCTCCGGGCGCAGGTGCACCACGTGGCCGGATCGGGAGGTCTCCAGCTCGAGGAACCGACGGGTCTGCCACTCGAGCATCTCGTCCGTCATCCCCTTGAACGTCTTTCCCAGCATCAGAAAGCCGCCGGTCTCGGGATCGCGGGCGCCGAGGTGGATGTTGGACAGCCACCCGTGACGCCGACCGCTGCCCCACTCCACGGCGAGCACCACCAGGTCCAGGGTGTGACGCGGCTTCACCTTCACCCACGCCGAGCCGCGACGGCCCGCGTCGTACGCCGCCTCGAGCGACTTGACGACAACGCCCTCGTGCCCGCCGGCCACCACCTCGGCGAAGTACGCCTCCGCGGCGGCGGGGTCGGCGGTCGTGATGCGCGGCACCCGGATCTCCTCGGGCAGCGCCGCCGCGAGCCGCTCGAAGCGGACCCGCGCCGGGGTGTCGACCAGGTCCTCGCCGTCGAGGTGCAGCAGGTCGAAGAAGTACGACGTGAGTGGAACCATCTCGCGAAGCGTTGCCACGTCGAGCCGGCTGGCCGTCCGCGCACCGGTCTCCTGGAAGGGCCGGGGCCGACCCTGCGCATCCAGGGAGATCGCCTCCCCGTCCAGGACCAGGGACCGGGCCGGCAGCGCGGCCACCGCCTCGACCACCTCGGGCACCCGGTCGGTGATCTCCTCGAGGCTGCGCGTGAACACCCGCACCAGGCCGTCCCGCTTGTGCGCCTGCACCCGGATGCCGTCGAGCTTCACGTCCACGGCCAGCGGGCCGCCAGACCCGGCCTTCGCGAACGCCTCCGCGACGGCGGGGGCGCTGGACGCCAGCATCGGCCGCACGGGGCGGCCCACCTGCAGCAGGAACGCGGCCAGGCCTTCCTCGCCGGAGGTCAGGGCGGCCGAAGCGACCGGGAGGGTGGAGCCGGCGAACATCGCGGCGCGGCGCACCGAGGCCGCCGGGACACCGGCGGCGACCGCGACGGCCTCCAGCATCAGCCCGTCCAGGGCGCCCTGCCGGAGGTCGCCGGTGACCAGGCCGCGGAGGTACTGCTGCTCCTCGGCGGTGGCCCGCCCGAACAGCTCACCGGCCAGCTCCGTCCTGCGGGCCTGCGAGCCCTCCCCCGAGACCGAGGCGATGCGCTCGAACAGGTTGTGCACCTGCGAGACCGACAGGCTCGACGTGGCCGCCGGCGGCGGTAGGTCGAGGAGGCTGCGCCAGCCCAGCCCGGTCCGCCGTTGCCTGAGCACCCCGGACAGGTAGGCGGTCGCGGTCTCCGCCTCCTCCGGCGAGGCCTCAGCGAGCGCCTTGGCCAGCGCCGCGACCTTCGCGGTGCGGGACCGGGTCGCGGTGACCGCGGCGGAGGCGGCGACGAGATCGGCGAGCAGCATGGGCCCAGTGTGCCTCCGAGCACCGCCGTTCCTCGTACCCTTGCCCCGTGACGGGCAGCGTGACGAGCACGGTGACGCGTGAGCGGGTGTGGCGGCCGGGCTGGCCCTGCCCGGTGCACGCCGTGCTGTCGGTGTCCCGCCGCGGTCCCGCCGATCCGACGTACCGCATCGACGCGGACGGCACCGTCTGGCGCGGGGTCCGGACGCCGGACGGTGCGGCCACGCTGCGGGTCACCACCCGCCGGGACGACGGCGAGGTCCAGGCCACCGCCTGGGGCCCGGGCGCCGCCTGGGTGCTGGATCAGCTGCCCGCGATGCTCGGAGCCGACGACGACCCGAGCGGGTTCGAGCCCGCCCACCCCGTGCTCGCCGAGGCACACCGGCGGCACCAGCACGTGCGGGTCGGACGCACGGGTCTGGTGCTGGAGGCGCTGGTCCCGGCGATCCTCGAGCAGAAGGTGACCGGCCAGGAGGCGTTCGGAGGGTTCCGCCGGCTCGTCTACCGGTTCGGCGAGCGGGCGCCGGGGCCAGGTGCGGACCGGGACGTCTGGGTGCAGCCGGACGCGGGGACACTGCGCGGCATCCCGTCCTGGGAGTGGCTGCGGCTGCCGGTCGACCCGGCGAGATCCCGGACGCTGGTCGGCGCGGCCAGGGTCGCCGGATCGCTCGAGCGCACTGTCGGTCTCCCGGGGGACGAGGTGGACCGGCGGTTGCGCTCGCTGCCCGGGGTGGGCGTGTGGACCTCGGCGGAGGTGCGGTTCCGCGCGCACGGCGACGCGGACGCGGTGAGCTTCGGCGACTACCACATCGCGAAGAACGTCGGCTGGGCGCTCACCGGTGAGGAGGTCGACGACGACGGTCTCGCCGAGCTGCTCGAGCCGTACCGCCCGCACCGCTACCGGGTGCAGCGGCTGGTCGAGCTCGCCGGTCTGCACCGGCCGCGCCGCGGCCCGCGGATGGCGCCGCGCACCCACCTGCCGGCCTGAGGCGGGCACGCTCTGGACGTGGCCGGGGCCGGAGCGGGAGGATCAGGCCGACCCCGACCCAGGAGGCACAACGGATGCGCAGCACCATGCAGGACTTTCCGCTCAGTGTCGGAACCATCCTCCGGCACGGCACCACCGTGCACCGTGACTCCGAGGTGGTCACGGCCACCGCGGACGGCTCGCGGTCGCTGTCGTACGACGGACTGGGCCGGCGGGCCGCGCGCCTCGCGAACGGGCTGCGTGAGCTCGGGATCACCGGCGACCAGCGGGTGGGCACCTTCTGCTGGAACAACACCGAGCACCTCGAGGCCTACTGCGCGGTGCCGTCGATGGGCGCAGTGCTGCACACGCTCAACATCCGGCTCTTTCCCGAGCAGCTGACCTACATCGCCGACCACGCCGAGGACCGGGTGCTGGTCGTCGACGACTCGTTGGTCGGGATGCTCGCCAAGCTGCTGCCCACGTTCTCCACCGTCGAGCACGTGCTGGTCGCCGGGCCGGACGCGGCGTCGGCCGACCTGGACGCACTCCGGGACAGCGGCAAGGAGGTGACCCTCTACGAGGACCTCCTCGCTGCGCAGTCCGACGAGTTCGACTGGCCGGAGATCGACGAGCGCTCGGCGGCGGCGATGTGCTACACGAGCGGAACGACCGGGAACCCCAAGGGCGTGGTCTACAGCCACCGGTCGGCGTACCTGCACTCGATGGCAGTGTGCGCGGGCAGCAACGCCGGGCTCACGGCGACCGACCGGGTGCTGCCGATCGTGCCGATGTTCCATGCCAACGCCTGGGGCCTGCCCTACGCGGCGCTGATGGCGGGCTCCTCGCTGCTGATGCCGGACCGGTGGCTGCAGGCCGAGCCGCTGGTGCGGTTCATGCGGGAGACCCGGCCCACTGTCTCCGGTGCCGTGCCGACGGTTTGGAACGACGTGCTCGGCCATCTGGACGACCACCGGGACGTCAACCTCTCCGAGCACCTGCGCCTGGTGCTGTGCGGTGGTTCGGCCGTGCCGGTCTCGCTCCAGCAGGCGCTGGGGGAGCGGCACGGGATCGAGGTGATCCAGGCCTGGGGGATGACCGAGACCTCCCCGGTCGCCTCTACCGCCCGCCCGCCGCTCGGCGCGGAGGGGGAGCGGATGTGGCACTACCGGTCCACGGCGGGCCGACTGCTCCCCGGCGTGGAGGGCCGGATCGTCGGCGACTCAGGCGATCCGCTGGCCAACGACGGCGAGGCCGTCGGCGAGCTGGAGGTCCGGGGCCCGTGGGTCACCGGCAGCTACTACAAGGACGATGATCCGGCGAAGTTCCACGACGGTTGGCTGCGCACCGGCGACGTGGGGACGCTCGACGAGCTCGGCTACATCACGCTCACCGACCGGGCCAAGGACGTGATCAAGTCCGGCGGGGAGTGGATCTC
>DASSKA010000095.1:0-8395 GCA_035690905.1 Nocardioidaceae bacterium
GTCAGCCCCGAGGACGAGGCGGTACGACGCGCGGCGGACGTGCTGAACGCCGGCGAGAAGGTGGCCATCCTGGCAGGGCAGGGCTCCCGCGGCGCCCGCGAGGAGGTCATCGAGGTGGCCGACCTGCTCGGCGCCGGCATCGCCAAGCCGCTGCTCGGCAAGGACGCCGTGCCGGACGACCTCCCGTTCGTCACCGGCGCGATCGGACTGCTGGGCACCCGGCCCAGCTACGAGCTGATGCGGGACTGCGACACGCTGCTGATCGTCGGGTCGAACTTCCCCTACACCCAGTTCCTGCCCGAGTTCGGGCAGGCCCGCGCCGTACAGATCGACATCGACGGCAAGTTCATCGGGATGCGCTACCCGATGGAGGTCAACCTGGTCTCCGACGCGCAGGCGGCGCTGCGCGCGATCATCCCGCACCTGGAGAAGAAGCAGGACCGCTCCTGGCGGGAGACCATCGAGAAGAACGTGCACCGTTGGTGGGAGACCATGGAGATGGAGGCGATGGTCGACGCCGACCCGATCAACCCGATGCGGCTGTTCCACGAGCTGTCCCCGCGGCTGCCGCACAACGTGATCGTCAGCGCGGACTCGGGGTCGTCGGCCAACTGGTACGCCCGGAACCTGAAGTTCACCGGAGAGATGCGCGGCTCGCTGTCGGGGACGCTGGCCACGATGGGGCCGGGGACGCCGTACGGCATCGGCGCCAAGTTCGCGCACCCGGACCGGCCGGCCATCGTCTTCGCCGGCGATGGCGCGATGCAGATGAACGGGCTGGCCGAGCTGATCACCGTCAAGCGCTACTGGGAGCAGTGGGCCGACCCGCGGCTGATCATCGCCGTGCTGCACAACAACGACCTCAACCAGGTCACCTGGGAGATGCGCGCGATGGCCGGCGCCCCGAAGTTCGAGGAGTCGCAGTCGCTGCCGGACGTGGACTATGCCGGCTTCGCCAGCTCGCTCGGCCTCATCGGCCGGACGATCACCGAGCCGGACCAGATCGCCTCGGCGTGGGACGAGGCGCTGTCCGCGGACCGGCCGACGGTGCTCGACGTGCACACCGACGCGAACATCCCGCCGATCCCGCCGCACGCCACCCTGGACCAGATGAAGTCCTCGGCCGAGGCGATCCTGCAGGGTGACCCGAACCGCTGGGGCGTGATCAAGGAGGGCATCAAGACCAAGGCCCAGGAGTTCCTCCCGCACAAGGACCGCTGAGCAGGCGCCCCTGCGTGGCGGCTTCCCAGGTCCACCTGGGAAGCCGCCACAAGGGACTACGCCGAATGCCCGATGACCCGCGGACTGAGCCGACGCATGCTGGGCCGAGTTTGGACCCAGGAGGAACCCATGATCCGCAAGTCCGCGCTCCTCGTTCCGGCCGCCGTTCTGGCCGCAGCCTTCATCCCGGTCCCTGCCCAGGCGACTCCACCGGTCGGCGTCTGCCCGGACGGCTACGGGATGCTCACCAAGGCGGAGGTGGCCCAGCTGCCCGACGCCGCCCTGGCGCTGCCGGTCTTCGACGCGGTCAACCTCAACGGGGACGCCTACGTCTGCTACGCGCCGTACCCGCACGGTCCGCACCCGGACGGCCACTACGGCAACTTCATCGACAACACCGCGAACCCGGCGGCCCAGCGGCAGTAGCCGGGTTCAGTCCGCGTCGTACCGGCCTCGCCGCACCGGGGTCAGCTCGGGGTCGTCGGCGGGCAGCGTGCGCACCGGGCCGGGCCCGGTCTGCGCGGTCTCGAACCGCACCGTGACCAGGCCCCGCCCGGACCCCCAGACCCAGCCGGGGCCGTGCTCCGCATGGGTGACGTCCATGCCGGGTGCCCACTGCCGGCCGCGGGTGAAGTGCTCGACGACCTCGGGCTCGAGGGGAGGCAGCGGCTGGTCGGCGGCGGGAGTCCCCAGGTCCGCGTGGTCGAACAGGTCCTCCTGGATCCAGTCCGCCAGCCCCGACACGCCCACGCCCAGCAGCCGCACCCCGCCGGAGGTGTCCACCTCGCCGAGCAGCGAGCGGGCCAGCCGCGCCACCACCGGGGCGCTGTCGGTGGGGGAGGCGAGGGTCGCCGACCGGGTGTGCGTCGAGAAGTCGTGCAACCGAATCTTCACGGTCACGGTCCGCCCGGAGAGCCGGGCCTTGCGCAGCCGCTCGGTGACCTGGCGGGCCTGCCGGTCCAGCAGCCCTTCCAGCAGCCGCCGGTCGACCAGGTCGGTGTCGTAGGTGCCCTCCACGCTGATCGACTTGGCCTCCCGCTCCGCGACCACCGGCCGGTCGTCCTGCGCGCGCGCCAGCTGGTGCAGCGACCGGCCGTGCGCCTGTCCCAGGATGCGCACCAGCTCGTCCTCGGAGACCCGCTCCAGGTCGGCGACGGTGTGCACTCCCACCCGGCGCAGCCGCTCGGTGGTGGCCGGCCCGACGCCGGGGATCACGGTCACCTTCATCGGCCGCAGCAGGTCCTGCTCGGTGCCCGGGGCGACCACCACCAGCCCGTCGGGCTTGTCCAGGTCGCTCGCGATCTTGGCGACCAGCTTCGAGCTGGCCACCCCCACCGAGCCGCACAGCCCGCCGGTGACCTCGCCGACCTGGTCCTTGAGGCGCCGGGCCAGTGCGGTCACCTCCTCCACGGACGTGGCCGGCTCGACGGCGGCGGCCAGGTCGACGTACGCCTCGTCGAGCGACAGCGGCTCGACCAGCGGGGAGATGCTGCGCAGCAGTGCCATCACCGCGCCGCTGACCTCCCGGTAGGCGTCGAACCGACCGGTCAGGAAGGCCGCGTGCGGGCAGCGCGAGCGCGCCTCGGCCGTGGACATGGCCGAGTGCACGCCGTACGCCCTTGCTTCGTACGACGCGGTGGCGACCACGCCCCGACCCCCGACGCCTCCGACGACCACCGGCTTGCCGCGCAGCGACGGCTTGTCGCGCTGCTCGACCGCGGCGAAGAACGCGTCGAGGTCCACGTGCAGGATGGTGGGGTCGGCGCGCACGCCCCCATCATGCCGTCCGGCGGCGACAGCCAGATCCTGTCCACAAGGAACAGGCTCCCGCGCGCCGTGCACCGTCGCCACGGATCCGGTTCTCACCGCCCTCGCGGACCCGCAGGCTGCCTCTCATGAGCGAAGACACCCGGCCGCTGACCCTGCGGGCCAAGACCCCCACCGACCTGCTGGCCATGGTGCCGTGCATGCTCGGCTTCCATCCGGTGCGCTCCGTCGTGCTGATGACCCTGGGATCCGGCCCGGACCGGTTCCATGCCCGCGTCGACCTGCCCGACCGACCGGAGGACATGGACGCGGCGGTCGGGCAGATCCTCGACGTGGTCCGGCGGGGCCGAGTCGGCCGCGCGGTGCTGGTGGTCTACACCGACGACGCAGAGCTGGCCGAGGCCGCCGCGTCCACGGTGGAAGCCGGGCTGGACGAGGCCGGTGTCGAGCTGGTCGAGGCGATCCGCACCGACGGCAGCCGGTGGTACTCCCTGTCGGGATGCACCGGCCCCTGCTGCCCCGCGGACGGCACGCCGTACGACATCTCCGGGCACCCGTTCCTCGCCCAGGCGGTGCTCCAGGGCCGGGTCATGCTGTCCAGCCGCGAGGAGCTCGCCGCATCCCTGGTCGGCAACGACGACGCCGTCGACGCCGTCGAGCGGGCCGCAGGGGCGGCCGGTGAGCGGATGGTCGCCGCCGGGAGGCATCACTTCGGGCAGCCCGCGGCGGACGGTGCTCGCCGGCACCTGGTCCAGGAGGGCCACTGGGTGGAGCAGCGGGTGGGCCGGTTCCTCGCCGACCGCGCTCCGCTGAGCGACGAGGAGGTGGGCCGGCTGCTGGTCGCCCTGGTGTCGATCCAGGTGCGCGACGTGGCCTGGGCCTCCATGACCCACGACAACGCCGGTGCGCAGGTGGATCTCTGGCGCGACGTCGTACGGCGCTGCCCGGACGCGCTGCTCGCGCCGCCCGCGGCGCTGCTCGGCTTCGCCGCCTGGCTCAACGGCAACGGTGCGCTGGCCTGGTGTGCCGTCGACCGGGCCCACCTCGCCGATCCGGACTACAGCCTGGCCGGGCTGCTGGCCCAGGCGCTGGCCGCAGGGGTCCGCCCGTCGACCTGGCAGCCGCTGGAGCGGGACATGCTCACCCTCTTCGCCGGCTGACCGCGGGTCGAGCGGCGGCCGGGGGACTGCCCGTGGTGCTGCCCGCGGTGCTGCCCGAACCGGTGTCTTGGCGCATACGCTTCCCTCATGGGCGAAGAGGTCGCACCGCAACAGTTCAGCCGGGCGGACCGGACCCGGTACCGCGAGAAGGTACGCCGGTGCCTGGACGTGTTCGCCCGCATGCTCAGCGAGTCGCGGTTCGAGTCAGACGACCCGATGACCGGGCTGGAGATCGAGCTGAACCTCGTCGACGAGGCGGGTGACCCGGCGCTGAAGAACGCCGAGGCCCTGGAGGCGATCGCCGACCCCAACTTCCAGACCGAGCTGGGCCAGTTCAACCTCGAGATCAACGTCGCGCCCAAACGCCTGAAGGTGCGCGGGTTCAGCGACTTCGAGGACGGTGTGCGGGCCAGCCTCAACGAGGCGGAGACCAAGGCGCGCGAGGTGGGTGCGCACCTGGTGATGATCGGCATCCTGCCGACGCTGTCGGACGGGCACATGGGCCCCACGTCGCTGAGCAGCAACCCGCGCTACCAGCTGCTCAGCGACCAGATCCTCGCCGCCCGCGGCGAGGACATCGTCATCGACATCGCCGGCACCGACCGGCTGCGCACCACCGCGGACACGATCATCCCCGAGGCGGCGTGCACCAGCACCCAGCTGCACATCCAGGTCAGCCCGGACGACTTCCCGGCGTACTGGAACGCCTCGCAGGCGGTGTCCGGTGTCCAGGTCGCGCTCGGTGCGAACTCGCCGTTCCTGTTCGGCAAGCAGGTGTGGGCCGAGACCCGGATCCCGCTGTTCGAGCAGGCCACCGACACCCGCAGCGAGGAGCTGAAGGCGCAGGGGGTGCGTCCCCGGGTGTGGTTCGGCGAGCGGTGGATCAACTCGATCTTCGACCTGTTCGAGGAGAACGTGCGCTACTTCCCGGCGCTGCTTCCCGTCACCGACGAGGAGGACCCCCGCGAGCTGCTGGAGAGCGGCCGCACGCCGCGGCTGCCGGAGCTGCGGCTGCACAACGGCACCATCTACCGCTGGAACCGTCCGGTGTACGACGTGGTGGACGGCCGGCCGCACCTGCGCGTGGAGAACCGCGTGCTGCCGGCCGGCCCGACCGTCGCGGACACCATGGCCAACGCGGCGTTCTACTTCGGACTGGTGCGCACCCTCGCCGAGCACGAGCGGCCGCTGTGGTCGCAGATGTCGTTCTCTGCCGCGGAGGAGAACTTCCACGTGGCGGCGCGGCAGGGCATCGACGCCAACGTGTACTGGCCGGGCCTGGGCCAGGTGCCCGCGACCGAGCTGGTCGTCCGCCGCCTGCTGCCGATGGCCCGGGCCGGGCTGGGGGCCTGGGGTGCCGAGCCGGAGGAGAGCGACCGGCTGCTCGGCATCATCGAGCAGCGCTGCCTGACCGGCCAGAACGGGGCCTCGTGGCTGGTGGGCCGGTACCAGAAGCGGCTGGACCGGGACGGCGGCGACCGGATGGACGCGATGCGACGCAGCCTGAACGACTACCGCGAGCTGATGCACAGCAACGAGCCGGTGCACACGTGGGAGCCGTGAGGCCGCACTAGAGTCGCAGCCGCTTCCAGACCCGGCTCTCCCCGCTGCGCACGTCGAGCCAGCCGGCGCGGGTGACCACGTAGAAGCCGGCCGGCCGGGTGTCGCGGGTCGCGAACGCGAACCCGGCCGCGCTCTGCCACTCCAGGTCCAGGTCGCTCAGCTCCGGGACGCCAGGGCGCACCAGCCAGGCCACGGCGCCGCTCACGTCGTCCTCGTGCTCGTCGAGCAGCGAGCACATCACCTCCACGCGCAGGCCGCGGTCCATCACCGGGCGGTCCTGGGCCCGGAACACGAACGAGCGGTGCGCGCCGCCCAGCCGTCCCACGTGCACGGAGGGGTCGAACACGCGCCGGCTCTCCCGTCGGCGCAGCCCGCCGACCTCCAGGCGCAGGAGCGGTCGCGGGTCTGGTGGTGGTTGCACGCGACCAGCCTGCCCCGGATGAGCCGACGGCGCCGGGGCTCATCCACAGCCGCGGCCCGGCCGGCTGCGGTACGGTGCCGCCTGGCGACCCAGCGTCCGCGGGTCGGTGAGGTGATGGAGGAGCCGATGGGGACCATCGTCGTCGGGTACGTGCCGAAGCCCGAGGGCCGCGCAGCGCTGCGGCGCGGCGCGGAGGAGGCAAGGCTGCGCAGCTGCCGGCTCGTGGTGGTGAACTCGCACCGCGGAGGCCGCGAGTTCGACCGCGACGACGCGGTGGAGTCCGAGGCGCAGCTGGAGGAGGTCCGCAGCCAGCTCAGCGAGACGGGCGTGGAGCACGAGGTCCGCCAGCTGGTGCGTGGCATGGACCCGGCGGAGGACCTGATCGCGGTGGCCGAGGAGGTTGCCGCGGAGTTCATCGTGATCGGGCTGCGCCGCAGGTCCCCGGTGGGGAAGCTGATCCTCGGCAGCAACGCGCAGCGGGTGCTGCTGGACGCCCCGTGCCCGGTGCTCGCCGTCAAGGCCGAGGCCGAGGCCGAGTGAGCCTGTGGCTTGGAATCGACCTGTGCCGTGTCACAATAGCGGTGCGGCTCTTGACGTGAACGGGCCTTGCCGCGCCCGACATCCGCTGTACGAGAGGTAGTTCGTGTCGTCGAGCACGTCCCGGAAGCTTCCCGCCGAAGTCCTGACGCATCCCGACGTCGTGGCGTTGGTCAAGCTCGGTAGATCGACCGGCCAGGTCAGCTCCGACGACGTACGCAGCACCAGCGAGGCCGCTGCCATCTCCCCGCAGCACCTCAAGGCGTTGCTGCGCCTCCTGAGTGAAGAAGGTGTCACCGTGGCCCTGTCCGCCGACGACTCCGCCGGCCGCAAGAAGGTTCTCGCGGCCACCAGTGGCCGCGCCACGGTGAAGGCGAGCACCAAGAAGTCCGCCGCGAAGCCGGCCGGGAAGTCCGCCAAGTCCGCCGAGAAGCCCCCGGCGAGCCAGCCCGCGGCCAAGAAGGCCGCCGCCAAGAAGACGGCGGCGAAGAAGGGCACCGTGGAGCAGGCGGCCGCCAACGGCGCCGCTCCGGCTGTCGGCCCCGACGGCAAGAAGGTCCTCCCGGACGTGCCGGATGAGCAGTTCGAGAAGGACCTCGCCGAGGACCCGACCCTGAAGGAGGACGAGTCCAGAGGATTCGTGTTCTCCAGCACCGACGAGTCCGACGAGCCCGAGCAGCAGGTGCTGGTGGCCGGTGCCACCGCCGACCCGGTCAAGGACTACCTCAAGCAGATCGGCAAGGTGCCGCTGCTCAACGCCGAGATGGAGGTCGAGCTCGCCAAGCGGATCGAGGCCGGCCTGTTCTCGGACGAGAAGCTGGCCCAGGGCGGCAAGATCTCCACGAAGCTGCAGGAGGAGCTGGAGTGGGTGGCCGAGGACGGTCGCCGCGCCAAGAACCACCTGCTCGAGGCGAACCTCCGACTGGTCGTCTCCCTCGCCAAGCGCTACACCGGCCGCGGAATGCTCTTCCTGGACCTGATCCAGGAGGGCAACCTCGGTCTGATCCGCGCGGTGGAGAAGTTCGACTACACCAAGGGCTACAAGTTCTCCACCTACGCCACCTGGTGGATCCGCCAGGCGATCACCCGGGCGATGGCCGACCAGGCCCGCACCATCCGGATCCCGGTGCACATGGTCGAGGTGATCAACAAGCTCGCCCGGGTCCAGCGGCAGATGCTGCAGGACCTCGGCCGGGAACCCACCCCGGAGGAGCTCGCCAAGGAGCTCGACATGACGCCGGAGAAGGTCATCGAGGTGCAGAAGTACGGCCGCGAGCCGATCTCGCTGCACACCCCGCTCGGTGAGGACGGCGACTCCGAGTTTGGCGACCTGATCGAGGACTCCGAGGCGATCGTGCCCGCCGACGCGGTGTCCTTCACGCTGCTGCAGGAGCAGCTGCACGCCGTGCTGGACACGCTGTCCGAGCGGGAGGCGGGCGTGGTCTCGATGCGCTTCGGGCTCACCGACGGCCAGCCGAAGACCCTCGACGAGATCGGCAAGGTGTACGGCGTGACCCGGGAGCGGATCCGGCAGATCGAGTCCAAGACCATGTCGAAGCTGCGCCACCCGTCCCGCTCCCAGGTGCTCCGCGACTACCTCGACTAGCCGCCGGCGACCAAGGCGATCGCCAGGGCGCAGAGAGCCAGGCCGAGCGCCTGCAGCCGGTGGATCCGCTCGTGCAGCAGCGCCACGGCGAGCAGCACGGTCGTCGCCGGGTACAGCGCG
>DASSKA010000096.1:0-26519 GCA_035690905.1 Nocardioidaceae bacterium
CGGTGGCCGCCATCGACCACGCGGTCAGCGACGGCGTCGACGTCCTCGACTACCCGATCGCCGGGTCTCAGGAGCCGCGGACCGACTCCGTCGAGCTGGCCTTCCTGAACGCCGCGGCGGCCGGGGTGTTCGTCGCGACGGCAGCCGGCAACGACGGTCCCGAGGCGGGCAGCGTGGCGCACCCGAGCCCGTGGGTCACCACCGTCGGCGCGAGCGTGCACCGGCTGTTCCAGGGTGCGGTGGTGCTCGGCAACGGCGCGTCCTACGTCGGGGCGATGGTCTCCGACCACGCCGTGCCCACCACGCGCATCGTGCTCTCCTCCGACGTACCCGCCCCCGGGGCGACCAGCGAGGACGCCCGGTTGTGCCAGATCGGCTCCCTGGACGCCCAGCAGGTGCAGGGCAAGATCGTGGTCTGCGACCGCGGGGTGATCGCCCGGGTGGACAAGTCCACCGCGGTCGCCCGCGCCGGCGGGGCCGGGATGGTGCTGGCCAACGTGGAGCCGGACAGCATCGACGCCGACGTGCACGCGGTGCCCACGGTGCACGTGGACGTGACCGCGGCACAGGCGATCAAGGACTACGTGCGCACCAACGGGGACGCCGCGACCGCGGCGCTCGACCCGACCGGCGCGAACCCGATCCCGGTGCCGCAGCTGGCCGGGTTCTCCTCACGCGGGCCGGCCCTGGTCGGGCACGGTGACGTGCTCAAGCCGGACCTGACCGCGCCCGGCGTCAACGTGGTGTCCGCGGCCGCGCCGCCGTCCGACTCCGGCCGGCTGTGGGACCTGTCCTCCGGAACGTCGATGAGCGCCTCGCAGGTCGCCGGGCTCGCCGCGGTGGTGGCCGGCGCGCACCCGGACTGGACGCCGGCGCAGATCAAGTCCGCGATGATGACCACCGCCCACGACGTGGAGGGCACCACCGGGCCGTTCTCGCAGGGCGCCGGGTACGTCGACCCGAGCCGGGTGCTCGACCCCGGCCTCGTCTTCGACGCCGGGCTCCCCGACTGGCGCGGCTTCCTCGCCGGGCAGGGGTTGCGCTACGACCGGGACGCCGGGCCGGCACCGGACCCGCTGCACGCCACCGACCTGAACCTGCCCTCGATCGCGGTGGGTGACCTGGTCGGAGGGGCGAAGGTACGACGGACGGTCACCAACCTGTCAGCGCACCCGGAGAGCTACGACGCCTCGGTGACCGGCCTGGACGGCCTCGACGTCTCGGTGCACCCGTCCACGATCACCCTCGCGCCCGACCAGTCGACCACGTTCACCGTCTCGTTCTCCTCGCTGTGGAACGCACCGGTCGACAGCTGGGCGAAGGGTTACCTGACCTGGACCGGGCTCACCCACCAGGTCCGGATCCCGGTCGCGGTGGCGCCGCACCTGGTCTCCACCCCCGCCTCGGTGACCGGCAGCGCGGCCGCCGGCTCCGTCACGGTGCCCGGCCGCTCCGGCACGGACACCCCCGTGCACGTGACCTCGACCGGCCTGGTGCCGGCCGCCCCGACCGACCTGACCCTCGTTCCCGGCAGGTTCGACCCGGCCGCCCCGGCCGTGCACGGGGACGCCTTCTCGACCCGGCTGGACGTGCCGACCGGCACCGAGGTGGCCCGGGTGCAGGTGGCGGCGGGCAGCCCCGGCGATGACCTGGACCTGTACCTCTACCACGACGGGGCCCTCGTGGCCCAGGCGGCCAGCGGCTCCGCCGACGAGACGATCACCCTGTCCCGCCCGCAGCCGGGCGGCTACACCGTCTACGTGACCGCGGCCTCCGCCGGCAACGGCGTCACCGCGGACGCCCAGCTCTACAGCTGGGTGCTGGGCGCGGACGGCGGAACCCCGGTCACGCTGTCCCCGGACACCGTGACCGCCGGCGCCGGGTCGCCGTTCGACCTCACCGCGTCCTGGCACGGGCTGGACCCGTCGATGCGGTGGCTGGCCCGGATCGGCTTCGAGGGCGCCAGCCGGTCCACCCTGCTCGAGGTCCGCTAGCTCGCCGGCGGGGCCAGGCCGAGCCGGCGCGCGGACTCCTCGCGCATCTGCACCTTGCGGATCTTGCCGGTGACCGTCATCGGGAACTCGTCGACGACCATCACGTAGCGCGGGATCTTGAAGTGCGCGAGCTTGCCGGTGGCGAAGGCGCGGACGGCGTCGGCGTCGAGAGGCTCCGCCCCGGAGCGGAGGCGCACCCAGGCGCACAGCTCCTCGCCGTACCTCTCGTCCGGGACGCCGATCACCTGCACGTCCTCGATGTCGGGGTGGGTGTAGAGGAACTCCTCGATCTCGCGCGGGTAGACGTTCTCCCCGCCGCGGATCACCATGTCCTTGATCCGGCCGACGATTTCTGCGTACCCGTCCTCGCGCATCTCGGCGAGGTCGCCGGTGTGCATCCAGCCGTCTGCGTCGATCGCCTCGGCGGACAGCTCCGGCGCGTCCCAGTAGCCGATCATCACCGAGTACCCGCGGGTGCAGAGCTCCCCCGGCGTGCCGCGCGGCACGGTGTCGCCGGTGACCGGGTCGACGATCTTGACCTCCACGTGCGGGTGCACCCGGCCGATGGTGGCGGTGCGCCGCTCCAGGTCGTCATCGCTGCGGGTCTGCGTGGACACCGGCGAGGTCTCGGTCATCCCGTAGCAGATGCTGACCTCCTCCATGTGCATGTCGTTGATGCAGCGCTTCATCACCTCGACCGGGCAGATGGAGCCGGCCATCACCCCGGTGCGCAGCGTGGAGAGGTCGTACGACGCGAAGTCCGGCGCGTTCTGCATCGCAATGAACATCGTCGGAACGCCGTAGCAGCCGGTCGCCCGCTCCTCGACGATCGCCTTCAACGTGGAGGTCGGGTCGAAGCCCGGGCCGGGGATGATCATCGCGGCGCCGTGGCTGGTGCAGCCCAGGTTGCCCATCACCATCCCGAAGCAGTGGTAGAAGGGCACCGGGATGCACAGCCGGTCCTGCTCGGTGAAGTTGATCAGCTCGGTGGTGAAGAAGCCGTTGTTGAGGATGTTGCGGTGCGACAGGGTCGCGCCCTTGGGGTAGCCGGTGGTGCCGGAGGTGTACTGGATGTTGATCGGGTCGGTGTTCTCGAGGATCGACATCCGCTGCGGCAGCGCGTCGTCGGGAAGCGCGTCCCCCTCCGCGAGCAGGTCCACCCAGTCCGCCGTACCTATGTAGACCACCCGTTCCAGGGCACGACAGTCCTGCCGCACCTGCTCGACCATCGCCCGGTAGTCGCTGGTCTTGAACGACTCCGCCGAGACGAGCATCCGCAGGCTCGACTGGTTCAGCGCGTAGGCGAGCTCGTGGGTGCGGTAGGCCGGGTTGACGTTGACCAGGATGGCGCCCACCTTCGCGGTGGCGTACTGCACCAGCGTCCACTCCGCGCAGTTCGGGGCCCAGATCCCGACCCGGTCGCCCTTGGCGATACCGGCCCCGATGAAGCCGCGGGCCAGGGCGTCGACGTCGCGGTCGAGCTCGGCGTAGGTCCATCGGCGCCCGGTGGCGCACTCGACGATCGCGTCACGGTCGCCGTACGTCCTCGCGATCCTGGCGAGGTTGTCGCCGATCGTCTCCTCGATCAGCGGCGGCTGCGACTCTCCCCGGTCATAGGACTCCATGCCCCACATCCTGGCCTGCCCACAGACCGGTGTCGATGGTGTGAACCCACAAAGCGTGACCTTCCGCACGTCGCGTCGTTGAGCAGGCAGCGCCCTGCCCACGGGCCGCCTTCACGAGAGGAAACGACGCATGTCCCCTGCCCGCCGTCTCGTCCACCGACCCCTGGTCAGGGTCACCGCGGTCGGTGCGCTCGTCGCCGTGGCGGTCTCCGCCGGCGCGGCCGCAAGCGCCTCCACACCCAGCGAGGGCTCGGTGTCCGACACCAGCACCAGCACCTCCTGGTCCGGCGGCCCTTTCGTGGCGCCGAACACGACCGCGGAGGTCAGCGGAACCCCGGACTGCAGCGTGCCGTCCTCGTGCGACGACTACACGCTGCACGTGAGCACGCCGGCTGGCTACGGTACCGACCATGACCTGGTCATCAAGGTCGGCTGGCAGAACAGCGCCGCCGACTTCGACGTCTACGTCCTCGACGCGCAGGGCAGCCTGGTCGGCACCGCGGCCTCCAGCGCCGACCCGGAGCAGGTGGTGCTGCCGCCGACCAGCGGCGACTACACGGTGCGGGTGGTGCCGTTCGCGCCGCTCGGGGAGACGTACGACGCGACGGCGACCCTGGCCACGAAGCCGGCCAACCCGGCCCCGGGCACCGACACCCCGCCCGGGTTCACCAACTACGCGGCGCCGAGTGACCTGACCGACGCGAACAACGCCGGTGAGCCGTCGATCGGGACCGACTTCAACACGGGCTCGAGCTTCTACCAGGCCTACACCTCGACCTACCGGGTGAACTTCGACGACTCCGTCAGCCCGGCCAAGGCAACGTGGACCGACGTGTCGGCGAGCGCGGCGAACGGCTGTCCGCAGGGTTCGACGACCAGCCTGGACCCGATCCTCTACACCGACCACCAGACCGGCCGGACCTTCGAGTCGCAGCTGTCCGGTCAGGACTCGCTGACCTGCTTCACCGACGACGGCGGGCAGAGCTGGACGCCCAGCACGGGCGGCGGCATCCCGAGCGGGGTGGACCACCAGACCATCGGGGGAGGCCCGTTCTCGCAGAACGGCGTGGGCGGCGTCGGACTGTACCCGAACGCGGTCTACTACTGCAGCCAGGACATCGCGACCGCGTTCTGCGCGGTGTCACGCGATGGTGGGATCACGTTCGGCGCGGGCGTTCCGACGTACAGCCTCCTCGACTGCGGCGGCCTGCACGGGCACATCAAGGTCGCCCCGGACGGCACGGCGTACCTGCCGAACAAGGGCTGCGGCGCCACGCAGGCCGTGGTGGTGTCCACGGACAACGGCACGTCGTGGACGGTGCAGCACGTGCCGGGCAGCACCCCCGGTGACTCCGACCCGTCGGTGGGTGTGGGTGCCAACGGCACGGTGTACTTCGGGTACGTCGGAGCCGACGGCCGCCCGGGTGTCGCGGTCAGCCACGACCAGGGCAAGACCTGGGAGTACAACCAGAACGTCGGCACCGAGTTCAACATCCAGAACGCGGTGTTCCCGACGGTGGTCGCCGGAGACGACGACCGTGCGTCGTTCGCCTACATCGGCACCCCGACCGACGGCAACTACCAGGACAGCGCGAACTTCAAGGGGATCTGGCACCTCTACATCGACACGACGTACGACGGAGGCAAGACCTGGGTCACCACGGACGCGACACCGAGCGACCCGGTGCAGCGGGGCTCGATCTGCACGGCCGGCACCACCTGCGCCAACGACCGCAACCTGCTCGACTTCATCGACATGACGATCGACAGTCACGGACGCATCGAGGTCGCCTACGCCGACGGGTGCATCGGCGCCTGCGTCACCGACCCGACGCAGAACAACCACGACGCGTACGCCACGATCGCCCGGCAGAGCAGCGGCAAGACGCTGTTCTCCGCCTACGACCCGGCCACCACCAACCTGACGATGTCCTCGTTGCAGGTGACCCGCAGCGGCGGGCAGTACGTCGCTACCACGGTGGTGAAGAACACCGGGACGGCTCCGGTGAAGGGCGCCGAGACGCAGGTGCTCGCGAACCGGAAGCAGGTCGGGCTCACCTCGCTCACCGACCTTGCCCCTGGCGAGGCGACCACGCTGCGGTTCAGCTGGCCGGCCAACGGCAAGAGCACCTCACAGGTCACGGCAGTCGCGGACCCGCAGAACGTGATCGCCGAGACCGACGAGGCCGACAACAAGCTGGTGCAGGACATCAAGTGAGGCACGGTCTCCTGGGGCGCCGCGAGCGATCGGCTCCGGGCGGCTCACGCAGCGGGCGCCGGTCCCTGAGGAGCGAGCGCAGCGAGCGCCTCGAAGGGCTGGCGCCTACGACCCGGGCTGCGCTCGCCGGCGCGACCGTGCTGGCCGCCGTCTCGCTGTGCGGGTGCGAGAGCGCCGCACAGCGGGCGGCGGACCACGCCTTGCAGCAGGCGGCGGACACCAGCGTGTGCCAGGCCGCGGCGAAGCCGGTGGACGTGTCCTCCTCCGCCTTTCCCTCGTCGTTCCCGATGCCGCCGCGGACGACGGTGTACCACGTGGAGGACCGCGGCGCCGACGGAACCATCGTCACGGCGATCTCCTCGCTGCCCTTCCAGAAGATCCTCGGCTTCATGAACCACGACGTGGTCTCCGCCGGCTTCCGGCACGTCAGCGGGGAGACCGAGGAGCACGACGCGGAGGCCAACTGGGTCGGCACCGGCACCACCCGCGGCTACCACGGTCGCTGGGCGATCCGGGTCTCCGGCAGCTGCAGCGGCCAGACCGTCATCCAGGTGCTCTCCGCCCGCTCCTGACGTTCTACCGGCGCTCCGGCAGCGTTCAACCGGCAGCTCCCGCTGTTCCGTCGCCGGGATGGCCCTGGCCACGAGCTCCGGAGAAAATTCCGCACCTGATGCAGGAAATGCTCCGGAGCTCCCGTCATCCGCGGGCCAGAGGTGGCGGTTGACCACGACCACTCGACGGAACGCGACTGACCACCCAACAAGAAGGCGGCGCAGTACCGTGGGGAAGATGTCCGGATCCCATGCGCCGCGCTCGTTGGCGGACCAGCTCCGGGGCTGGTCCGACGCCGAGCTGGCCAGGCTGCTCACCGACCGTCCGGACCTGGCCTCCCCCGCCCCGCAGGACTCGAGCCAGCTCGCCTCCCGAGCCGGGACCCGGTCCTCGGTGGTGCGGGCGGTCGACCAGCTGACGGTGCTCGAGCTCGCCGTGCTCGACGCCACCGTGGCCCTGGGTGGCCTCACCACGACCGACCAGCTGCGCGCTCGCGTGAACGCGGATCCGGAGGCCGTGACCGAGGCGGTGAAGACGCTCTGCGCGCGAGCACTGCTGTGGGGCGCGCCCGAGCAGCTGCGGGTGGTCAGCGCGGTCACCGAAGTGGTGCGTACGACGCTCAGCGGGCTGGGACCCTCGGCAGCGACCCTGCTCGCGTCGTACGGCCCCATCCGCGTCACGACCCTCGCGCGGGACCTCGGGGTGACCGTCTCCGGGGACCGGCAGAAGGACATCGCCGCGATCGCCGAACACCTCGCGGACACCCAGGCGGTCCAGGCCCTCCTCGGCGAGGTCGACGAGAGCGCGCGCGCGATCCTCGAGCATCTCGAGCGCGGGTCGATGGAGGGGACCGTCGAGAACACCGACCGGGAGGTCCGCCGCGCGGACGCGACCGCGCCGGTCGACCAGCTGCTCACCCGCGGACTGGTGATCGCCCGCGACCACCGGCACGTCGCGGTGCCGCTGGAGGTGGCCGCGGCGCTGCGCGGCGGGAGCACGACGCGGGCACGTGTCGACGAGGTGCCCGAGCTGCTCACCTCCGACCGCAGCCAGAAGCTGGTGGACCGGGCCGCCGCCGGCGCTGCCTTCGAGCTGGTCCGGCGCATCGAGCTGCTGCTCGAGCACTGGGGCATCGCACCCCCGGCCGTGCTGCGTGGCGGTGGCCTCGCCGTGCGCGACCTGAAGGCCGCGACCGAGCTGCTGCACGTCGACGAGGCGACCGCCGCGCTGCATGTCGAGCTGGCCGCCGCGGCTGGTCTGCTGGCCGTCGGCAGCACCGACGACCTCGACGCTGCCTGGCTGCCCACCGACGCGTTCGACGTGTGGACCGCCGGCTCGGTCGCGGACCGCTGGGCGCGGATCGCCTCTGCCTGGCTGGAGACCCCGCGCCTCGTGGGGCTGGTCGGGTCCCGTGAGCCCGGCGGCAAGGGCCGGTACAACGCGCTCGCCCACGACCTGGAGCGCGGCTGGCTGCCCGACACCCGCCGCGCCGCGCTCGCCCAGCTCGCCGCGCTGCCGCAGGGACAGGTGCTCGCCCCCGGCACCGGCGTCGCCTCCCTGGTGTCCCGGATGAAGTGGCTGCGCCCGCGGCGTCCACCGGAGCGGTCCGAGGCGGTCGCCCGGGCGATGGCGGAGGCGGCTCTGGTCGGGGTGACCGGCCTGGACGGGCTGTCCGCGCACGGCCGCGCCCTGCTCGAGGCCGACGACCCGGCGCACGCCGCGCCGGCCGCGCTCGAGCCGATGCTGCCCGAACCGGTCGACCACGTGCTGCTGCAGGCCGACCTGACGGCGGTCGCCCCCGGCCCGCTCGAGCAGGAGCTGGCCCGCCGGCTCGCGGCGATGGCCGACGTTGAGTCCCGGGGCGGGGCCACGGTGTACCGGTTCACCACCGCATCGGTACGACGGGCGTTCGACGCCGGCTGGTCCGCGGCGGAGATCCATGAGTTCGTCACCGGGGCGTCACGGACCCCCGTGCCGCAGCCGTTGGTGTACCTCGTCGACGACGTCGCCCGAAGGTTCGGCACCATCCGCGCCGGAGTCGCCGAAGCGTTCCTGCGCAGCGACGACGAGACCGCGCTCGCCGAGCTGGTGCACCATCCCAAGGCGTCCTCGCTCCGGCTGCGCCGCATCGCGCCGACCGTCGTGGTCACCGACGTGCCGCTCGACGTACTCCTCCCCCGGCTTCGGGAGCTCGGCGCCGCACCCGTCGTGGAGGCACCCGACGGCACCGTGCGGCTCGCCCGCCGGGAGGGGCACCGGGCGCGGTCACCACGCACCCGGGCCGGTGGGTCGGCGCGGACCGCGGCGCGCGCAACCGCCCGCGTCTCCGCGACCGTGACCGCGATCCGCGCCGGGGACGAAGCGGCCGCCCACCGGCCCCGCGAGGCCACCGCGGCCGGCAGCCCAGGCGCGACGCTGGCGGTGCTGCGCGAGGCCGCGGAGGCCGGGACCCGGGTGTGGATCGGTTACGTCGACAACCACGGCGCCACGGTCGAGCGGGTGGTGGACCCGGTGAAGGTGGAGGGCGGCTGGCTGTCCGCGTTCGACCGCCGGGTCGAGGAGGTGCGCAGCTTCGCGGTGCACCGGATCACCGCGGTCAAGCCGCTGTGAGGGTCTTACCTGGCGGACGCGGTTGAGCGTCCCGGTAACCTGCACGCATGGACTTTGTTCGTTACGCCGAGCGTGCTGCTGAGCTCGTGAACGGGGACCTCGACGACGCCGACGGGCTGCTCGCGGTGCTCCATGACCGGGCCTGGCTGCATGCCGACGTGTCCGAACGGGACGCCACCGCGCTGCGCCGGTTCTGCAAGGAGCTGCGGTCGGTCTTCGAGGCCTCCGACGAGGGCGACGAGGAGGCGGTCGTCGGCCAGCTCAACGCGCTGCTGGCCAAGCACCCCGTCACGCCGTACATCGACGGCAGCAAGAACGGCGAGAAGTGGCACATGCACGTCGCGGACCGGTCCTCCTCAGTGGCCGAGCTGCTGATCGCGGAGTCGCTGATGGGGCTGGCCACGCTGGTCTGCGACCTCGGCGCCAGCCGGCTGGGCGTCTGCCACGCCAAGCCGTGCGACAGCGTGTTCGTGGATACCTCGCCGAACCAGTCCCGGCGCTACTGTTCCGACAGGTGCTCCTCCCGCGCCAACGTCGCGGCCTACCGAGCCCGGCAGAAGCAGCTCGCGGCGGCAGGGGGCAGCGCATGAACGACGGCCCGCTGATCGTCCAGTCCGACAAGACCCTGCTGCTCGAGGTCGACCACGAGCGCGCGCAGGACGCCCGGAAGGCCATCGCACCGTTCGCCGAGCTCGAGCGCTCCCCCGAGCACATCCACACCTACCGGCTGACCCCGCTCGGGCTCTGGAACGCACGCGCCGCCGGCCACGACGCCGAGCAGGTCATCGACACGCTGCTGGAGTACTCCCGCTACTCCGTGCCCCATGCGCTGCTCGTCGACGTCGCCGAGACGATGGCCCGCTACGGCCGGCTGCGCCTGGACAAGCACCCCACCCACGGCCTCGTGCTCACCACCACCGACCGGCCGGTGCTCGAGGAGGTGCTGCGCGCGAAGAAGGTCAAGCCGATGCTCGGCGAGCGCCTCGACGAGTCGACGGTCATCGTGCACCCTTCCGAGCGCGGCAACCTCAAGCAGGCGCTGCTCAAGCTGGGCTGGCCGGCGGAGGACTACGCGGGGTACGTCGACGGCGAGGCCCACGCGATCGACCTGCGGGAAGAGGGCTGGTCGCTTCGGGAGTACCAGCACGATGCCGCGGAGTCCTTCTGGCACGGAGGTTCCGGCGTGGTCGTGCTCCCCTGCGGGGCGGGCAAGACGATCGTCGGGGCAGCGGCGATGGCACGTGCCAAGGCGACCACGCTGATCCTCGTGACCAACACGGTCGCGGCCCGGCAGTGGAAGGACGAGCTCGTCCGTCGTACCTCTTTGACCGAGGACGAGATCGGCGAGTACTCCGGCAGCCGCAAGGAGATCCGTCCGGTCACCATCGCGACGTACCAGGTGATGACCACCCGCCGGAAGGGCGTCTACTCCCACCTCGAGCTGCTCGACGCGCGGGACTGGGGGCTGATCGTGTACGACGAGGTGCACCTGCTGCCCGCGCCGATCTTCCGGATGACCGCCGACCTGCAGGCGCGACGACGGATCGGGCTGACCGCGACGCTGATCCGCGAGGACGGCCGGGAGGGCGACGTGTTCAGCCTGATCGGGCCGAAGAGGTACGACGCGCCATGGAAGGACATCGAGGCACAGGGCTGGATCGCCCCCGCCGACTGCGTCGAGGTGCGCGTGACGCTTCCTGAGCCGGAGCGCTTCGTCTACGCCACCGCGGAGCCGGACGAGCGGTACCGGCTGGCTTCGTGCACCGCGGCGAAGACCGACGTGGTGCGGTCCCTGGTGGCCCGGCACGCCGGCGAGCCGACGCTGGTGATCGGGCAGTACATCGAGCAGCTCGACGAGATCGGCGAGCTGCTCTCCGCCCCGGTGATCAAGGGCGACACGTCCGTCAAGGAGCGGGAGCGGCTGTTCGGCGCCTTCCGGGCCGGGGAGCTCGACCTGCTCGTGGTCTCCAAGGTGGCCAACTTCTCCGTCGACCTACCGTCGGCGGCCGTCGCGATCCAGGTGTCCGGGTCGTTCGGGTCACGGCAGGAGGAGGCGCAGCGGCTCGGCCGGCTGCTGCGTCCCAAGACGGACGGGCGGTCGGCGCGGTTCTACGCCGTGGTGTCCCGGGACACCGTCGACGCGGACTTCGCCCAGCACCGGCAGCGGTTCCTCGCCGAGCAGGGCTACGCCTACCGGATCATGGACGCCGACGACATCCCCACGATGTGACCGACTTGTCAGGCGCTGAACCGGCTATAGCCGGTTCAGCGCCTGACAACTCGGGATCCGGGGTCAGCGGACGGCGCGGAAGACGAGCGTCTCGGAGAAGCCCTCGCCGTCGACCTGGATCGCATAGCACCCGGGCGAGGTCAGGGAGATCCCGCTCGGGATGGACTCCGTCACGTGCTGCGCGGTGGAGTGCAGCCCGTCGCGGACGTACAGCAGCCGCTTGAACCCGTGGCCACCCGGTCCGTTCCCGGACGGACCCGCCGCGCCCAGGTAGTGGATGAACTGCAGCCTTAGCCGGCCGGCTCGGACATCGCGTCACCCCTTCGACCATGATGACCAGTCGGGAGCCCCGATGGGTTGCTCGGCGCGGCGCGAGCCCTCGACGGAGTGGGAGATCTTTCAACTACCGGGGATGCGCGCCTAGAGTGGTGTGTCACCAGGGCGGGGACGAGGAGGGCGTGCCGATGAAGCCGACCGAAGCCGAGCAGCAGGAGCTCGAGGCCCGTCGCGGCCAGCTGCGCGAGCAGTACCTCCTGCCGCCGGAGCAGCGCCACAGCCCCGGCCGGGGCATCCACCACGCGGCTCTCATCTGCTCCGACGTGGAGCAGACGATCCGGTTCTACCAGGGCCTCCTCGGCTTCCCGCTGGTCGAGCTGGTCGAGAACCGCGACTACCCCGGTTCGTCGCACTTCTTCTTCGATCTCGGCAACCAGACCTTGCTGGGCTTCTTCGACTTCCCCGGCCTCGGCCTGCAACCCGGCGTCGAGTCGATCGGCAGCGTCCAGCACATCGCGATCTCCGCGCCCCGCGACCGCTGGGAGGAGATCCGCAAGCGGCTGGACCAGGCCGGAGTGCCGTACGACGGACCGCAGCGCGGCATCGAGGAGTCGATGTACTTCAAGGACCCGGACGGGGTCCAGATCGAGATCCTCAGCGACCCGCTGATGTACTTCGGCGGCCGCCAGCTCGACGAGTAACGGCGCACCCGCGCGCACCCCGCGAGCCCGCCTCCAGCACGACGGAGAGGTGATGGCAGTGAGCGAGTGGAACGCCATGACGTACGACGGGAAGGACACCATCCTGCGGGTGGTGCGCCACGAGGCCGACCGGTTCTTCGCGATGGCCGAACGGCCGGAGACCTGGGACGCGGCCACCGCCTGTGACCGCTGGTCGACCCGGGACATCGTCGGGCACATCGTGGACACCACGGAGGGGTACTTCCGCGCCTTCGACGCCGCCCGCGGCGGCGGCGAGGTGCCGCCTCCCGACGGGTTGGAGGCGATGAGCCGACTGGCCGACGTGGGCGCGACGGCGTTCCGCGGCGTGCCGCAGCGGGAGCTGCTGGACCGGTTGAAGACCGACTTCGCGAAGATGCAGGAGATCCTCTCCGCGCTCGGCCCCGACGAGTGGACCGGCCTGATGGTCAGCCACAAGTACATGGGTCCGGTGCCGGCCTCCTTCTACGCCGCCGGGCAGCTCATGGACTACGGGGTGCACTCCTGGGACATCCGCCAGACCAGCGGACGGGCGCACGCCCTGTCCGGTGACGTCGCGGACCTGCTGGTGCCCTACATGTTCTCGATCTGGCAGGGCACGGCGCGGGCCGACCTGGTCAGCGAGCCGTTCACCATCGGCATCCGGGTGACCGGCCGCAACGCCGGCGACTGTCGGGTCACCACCGGGCCGGACGGGCTGAGCTACGAGCAGGGAGAGGTCGATAACCTGCCCACGGTGATCGACTTCGACGCCGCGAGCCTGGTGCTCACCGCGTTCGGCCGTGTCAACGCCGGCACGGTGCGCGGCGACATGGATCTCGCCGAGCGTTTCCTCAACCTGTTCTTCCGAATCTGACCGGCTGCAAAGCAGGTGGCCGGCACACGCCCTCTGTTCCACTGCGTCCAGGTAACACGCGGCGTCCGGCGGCCGTCTTTCACCGGCGACGGGCGATGAACCCGTACGCACCCTGCCAGGAGGTGTGTACGGCAGTGCGTAGCCGGTGGCGAAGCACCTGCGAGCACGCCAACAAGAAACCCCCGTGGTCGTGCTCACTCCGGACCGACCAGCCGGGGAAGGGGTCCGCTCACGGGTGATGGAGGAGCGCGTCAGGCGAAGCAGGGTGCTCACCATCCGCTCCCTCCCCCCGGCCATGCCGATCTTGCGATCCCCGGTCGCGTAGCGAGCTTGCCTGGGATCCGGCCGCAGGCGCCGCGAACGCCGTGACCATGATGGCGAGCACAAGAACCCACCGACCTCCGGCCATTCTCCGTCGCGTCGCCTTGGTGCCTACGGTCATGGAGCCCCCCTTCATCGCTGCAATCAGACGAAGGCTGGCAAACCCTGAGTCTGGCGACGCAAAAGTTGCGCAGCTTCACGTTGTGGCGCAACAACGCCCAGAGCCGCCCGGCCGGCACGCTCCCCCCTCAACCACCCAGCGCGGCCGGCAGGACCTCGGCCAGCCGCTGGTAGTCGGCGGGCACGTTGTAGACCGCGCCACTGAGCCGGATCCAGCCCCGCCCGCCGTACGCCAGCACCTGGGTCTCCACGCCGAGGGCACTCAGCGTCCGGTAGAGCGCGCCGGCGGTCTCCTCCGTGGTCGCCACCCTGTCCGGCAGCGCGACCAGCCGCAGGCACGGCGCGGGCGACACCGGGAGGCCGGCCGACGAAGCCCCGCCCGCCGCGGAGGCGACGACCGCGGCGCCCGCGTCGAGCAGGGCGCGGGCCCGCTCGCCGATCCCGAAGCCGCCGGCCTCGCGCCAGAACGTCACCGCCGCCTCGAGGGACAGCCAGCCGCTGTAGTCGTCGGTGCCGTGGGTGTCGAACGGCAGCGGGAACGGCTCGCCGTGGTTCCAGCTCGTGGTCACGGGCGTGATGCGGTCCCGCTCCGCCTCGCCGACCCACAGCGCCGAGGTGCCCCGCGGTGCGAACCCCCACTTGTGCCAGGTGCCGGTCCAGAAGTCCGCGCCGGTTTCCGGTGGCACCACCTCGACCTGCCCGGGCGCGTGCGCGCCGTCGACGAAGGCGAGCGCCCCGTGCTCGTGGGCCAGCGCGCACACCGCCTCGACCGGCAGCAGCGAGCCGGTCGGTGAGGTGATCTGATCCACGATCACCAGGCGGACCGCGAGCACCACTGCTCCACGGCGAGCGCCACCGCGCCGTACCCCTGCTCGGTGGTGAGCACCACGTCCCCGGGCCCGAGCCGGCGCTGCCAGGCCAGTGACGAGAGCACGGTGGCCACCGACTCGGTCGGGTTGCGGACCAGCGCCAGCTCGTCGGCGGACACACCGAGGAACTTCCCGGCAGCCTCGCGTGCCCGCGCCTTGGGGTCGAGGAAGAAGGCGTCACGCACCCGCCCAGTCTGCCCGACTTGTCAGGCGGGTGACCGGCTGTGACCGGTCACGCGCCTGACAACTCAGCGGACGAGCAGTGGTGGCGGCGGCTGGGCGGCCCGCGCGCCGGACTTCGTCGGTGTCGGCGGCGGCACCGGCGGGCACTCCTTGTCCGAGCCGCGACCCGGCTGGCGCGGCGGGACGGCGCCGTTGGCGAGGTACGCCACGATCGCGTCGTCGACGCAAGCCACCCCGGACAGCGAGCCGGCGTGCGTGGTACCGCCCACGCCCTCGATCAGGCTGGCGGTCGGGAACAGGTCTCGCACCTCCAGGCTGCCCTCGAACGGCGTCGCGGCGTCCTTGGTCTCGTCGATGAGCAGGATCGGCACCGACACGTGACGCCCCGTGACGTTGACCGGGTGGCCCGACCGCGCGTGCCAGAACGCGCACGGCGCGTTGAACCAGCCGTTGCTCCACGTCAGGAACGGGTGCTGCTTGTAGATCCGCCAGTTGTCCCGCTCCTGCCGCTTCCACGACGGCCAGTGCGCGTCGGTGCACTCGGTGGCAAGGTACATCGCGTAGCCGTTGTCCGCCCCGGGACCGACCGAGTCGATGCCCCGGGCGTACTGGATCAGCGGACGGGCCCGGCCGTGGAGCATCCAGGCTGCGTACGCCTTGGCGATGGTGTCCCAGTCGTAGACGTAGTAGGCCGCCTGCGTGAACACGTCGGTCAGCTCGGCCGGCCCGACCTTGCCGCCCGCCGGGTGCTTCGCGAGCACCCGCAGCTGCGCGTAGTAGCGACGCTGGATCGCCGCCTCCTTCCGGCCGAGGTGGTAAGCCGCGTGGTGGTCGGCCAGCCACTGGAAGTAGATCGTGCTGTTCCGGTCGAAGGCGACGTCCTGGTCGAGGTTCGCCTGGTACCACACCGTGCGCGGGTCGACGTTGCTGTCGAGGACGAAGCGGCGCACCCGGTGCGGGTACAGCGTGGCGTAGACCTGCCCGAGGTAGGTGCCGTAGGAGAACCCGTAGTAGTTGATGCGCTTCCTGTCCAGCGCCTTGCGCAGGGTGTCCATGTCCTTGGCGGTGTCCACGGTCTTCACGTGGTCGAGCAGCTCGCTGGCATCGGACTTGGCGCAGGCGTCCGCGTAGCGCTGCGAGCGGTCCAGCCAGCGGTTCATGATGCGGTCGGTCGTCGGCACGTACGGCGGGCGGTCGAGGTGGTTGTAGCCGCTGATGCAGCTGAGCGAGGGGCGGCTGGAGCCGACGCCGCGCGGGTCGAAGCCGATCCAGTCGTAGGTCTTGGCCGGCCGGCCGGGCACGAAGTCCCGCAGCGCCGAGTAGATCAGCCCGCTGCCACCGGGACCGCCGGGATTGACCAGCATCACGCCCTGGTAGCGCTTGGTGGTGTGCAGCACCCGGGACACCGCCAGCTGGATCGTGGTGCCGTGCGGATGGGCGTAGTCGAGCGGCACGGTCAGGAACCCGCACTGCGCGTGGTGGTCGGTCAGGAACTTGTCCTGGCACTTCCCCCACGAGATCGGCGGCGGGGTGTACCCGCCGGCGCGCGTCTCCTGCTGGGCCCGCTGCGCGACGGCCCCGGTGGCGGTGACGGTGAGGGTGGCGACCGCCAGCCCCGCGGCGGCGAACCCTGCAGCAAGCTTCTTCATGCCGATGACCCCCCGAGGCCCGGTTCCGCCGCAACGGCGCGACGCTGCTCTCACGGTGCGGCACCCCGCTGCGGGTTGTCCAGAGGTGACTCTCGCCGCCTGCCGCGCCACGCGGGACGAGCCGGGACATTGCCGACGAACGGAAATCGGATGACGAGTCTGGTACGGCGCTGGTAACGTCACCGGGCTCCCCCCAACCCGCCGGAGGTCCTCGCGTGCCTGCCGTCACGCCCCCGTCCCCTTCCGTCGAACCCGAGCTCGACCAGGAGCGCGACCACCTGACCCGGTCCCGGGCGGCCCTGGCCCGGATGCGCCGACGCACCGCGTCGCTGGACACCTCCGCGGCCGGCGACTGGGTGAGCGAGCAGGTGCTCGCCTCGGTGATCTACCAGCGGATGAAGGCGCTGGAGGACGACCCGACCGTGCCGCTGTTCTTCGGGCGGCTGGACTACGCGGAGGCCGGGGAGCGGTTCTACATCGGCCGCCGGCACGTCACCGACGAGGTCGGCGACCCGATGGTGGTGGACTGGCGGGCCCGGATCAGCCGGCCGTTCTACCGGGCCAGCAAGGTCGAGCCGATGGGCGTGGAGCTGCGCCGAAGGTTCGGGTTCCAGCACGGGGAGCTGACGGCGTTCGAGGACGAGCGGCTGCGCGGAGAGAGGGCGGCCGCCACCCCGCCGTTCTCCGAGTACTCCGAGATCCTGGAGGCCGAGATCGAGCGACCGCGCGTCGGACCGATGCGCGACATCGTGGCCACCATCCAGCCGGAGCAGGACCTGATCGTGCGCGCCGAGCTCGAGGAGTCGGTCTGCGTGCAGGGCGCCCCGGGCACCGGGAAGACCGCGGTGGGGCTGCACCGGGCGGCGTACCTGCTGTACACGCACCGCGACCAGCTCTCCCGGCGGGGCGTGCTGGTGGTCGGCCCGAACGCGTCGTTCCTGCGCTACATCGGCGACGTGCTGCCAGCGCTCGGCGAGATCGACGCGCAGCAGACCACCATCGAGGGGCTGGTCGTCAAGACCCTGGAGCGGCTGAACCCGCGGTACGCGATCCGCGGCGAGGACACCCCGGCGGTGGCCACCCTCAAGGGCGACGCACGGATGGCCGAGGTGCTGCGCCGCGCGCTCTGGTCACAGCTGAAGCCGCCCGCTGAGGGGCTGGTGGTGCCGCGCGGTGCTCGCCGGTGGCGGGTGCCCGGCCACGAGGCGGAGGAGATCGTCGAGGCGCTGCGCCAGCGCGGAGTGCGGTACGGCGCGGCGCGGGCCATGCTCCCGCAACGGCTGGCGCACGCCGTGCTGGTGAAGATGGAGCTGGCCGGCGACTCCCCCGACGACCGGGTGCAGGACGCGGTGGCCCGCAGCCGCCCGGTGAAGGCCTACGCAGAGCAGCTGTGGCCGACCGTCGACCCGGCCCGGCTGGTGATGCGGCTGCTCGGCGACCCGGCGTTCCTGGCCGAGGCGGCCGACGGGGTCCTGTCCGCGGACGAGCAGCGGATGCTGCTGTGGGCCAAGCCGCCCAAGGGGCCGGCGTCGGTGCGCTGGTCGCTCGCGGACGCGGTGCTCGTCGACGAGGCGGCCGACCTCGTCGAGCGCACGCCGTCGCTGGGACACGTGGTCGCCGACGAGGCACAGGACCTGTCGCCGATGATGCTGCGCGCGGTCGGCCGGCGGTGCAGCACGGGCTCCACCACGGTGCTCGGTGACCTGGCGCAGGCGACCACGCCGTGGGCCAGCCGGTCCTGGGACGACGCGCTGTCCCATCTCGGCAAGCCGGACGCCCACGTGGAGGAGCTCACCAAGGGGTTCCGGGTGCCCGGCGAGGTGATCGCCTACGCGGCGCGGCTGCTGCCGTATGTCGCGCCCGGGCTGGAGCCGCCGACCTCGGTGCGGCGCACGCCGGGTGAGCTGGCCGTGCGCAAGGTGCCGGTCGTGGCATCAGCCGTGGTCGCGACTTTGCAGACGGTCGACCGGGTGGGGTCGGTGGGGCTGATCGTCCCCGACGCGCTGGTGCGCGACACCCGGCGAGCGCTCGAGAAGGCCGACATCCCTCACGCGGTGCTGGGCGAGTCGGAGGACGTGCCCGAGGACGCCAACGAGTTCGAGGTCCGCGTCGACCTGGTGCCTGCCTCGCTGGCGAAAGGCCTCGAGTTCGACCACGTGGTGCTGGCCGAGCCGGCGGGGATCATCGCCGGCGAAGCCGACCGGGTCACCGGGTTGCGGCGGCTGTACGTGTGCCTGACCCGGGCGGTCACCTCCCTCGTCGTACTCCATGCCGAAGAGCTTCCTGAGGAGCTCGGCAGCCCGGTGTGACGCATCCTGTGCGAATGACAACCACTTCCTTCGGGTACTACGACTCCTTGTAGTCGACACCGGAGGTGAACATGGCCGGGGAGAGCACGTCGGGTGTGCAGTACATCAAGTACGCCGCGTCGGGGCGCAACCGCTTCGTCACCGGCATCGCCCTGCTCGCTGCCCTCGGCGGCTTCCTGTTCGGCTACGACACCGGCATCATCGGGCAGGCGCTGCCGTTCATCCAGAAGGAGTTCAAGACCAGCACGCTGGCCTCCTCCTGGATCGTGGCGGCGATCCTCATCGGCGCGATCATCGGCGCCGCGGCCTCCGGCTACCTCTCGGAAAAGATCAGCCGGAAGTGGACCAAGTGCCTCTCCGGCATCGTCTACGTGATCGGTGCGCTGGCCTCGGCGTTCGCGCAGGACGTCACCTGGCTGATCGCGGCCCGCTTCGTGCTCGGCCTCTCGGTCGGCACCGCGTCGTTCGTGGCGCCCGAGTACATCGCCGAGCAGACCCCGCCGAAGATCCGCGGCGGCACGGTCACCTTCAACCAGCTGATGGTGACCCTGGGCATCCTGCTGGCCTATATCGCCGGCTTCGGCCTCTCGCACGTGATGGACAACTGGCGGTGGATGGTCGGCATCGCGGTGGTCCCGGGCGCCGCGTTGGCGATCAGCATGGCGTTCGTGCCGCACAGCCCGCGCTGGCTGGTCAAGCAGGGCCGGGTCGACGAGGCCCGCAAGGTGCTCGAACGCACCCGCGCCGAGGACCACGACATCGACGCCGAGCTCCAAGACATCCAGGACGTCACCGAGAAGGAGAGCGACTGGCGGATCCGGGACCTGTTCGGCGCCCGGGTGCGGCCGCTGATGCTGGTCGGCATCGCGCTGGCGGTGTTCCAGCAGTTCGTCGGCGTGAACACGGTGATCTACTTCGCGACCACGATCTTGAGGTACACCGGCCAGTCCACGGACACTTCGGTGCTGCTGGCGGTGTTCGTGGGCGTCACGAACTTCGTGGTCACCATCGCCGCCGTGCTGCTGCTCGACTGGGTCGGGCGGCGTGCGCTGCTGATCAACGGCACGATCATCTTGACGATCGCGCTGTTCCTGCTCGGCGCGTTCTTCTACTTCCCGGCGCTCAGCCAGGGCGCCCCGTGGGTCGGGCTGGTGGCGCTGATCGTGTTCATCATCGGCTTCGCGATCGGGCTGGGCCCGGTGTTCTGGCTGATGATCTCCGAGATCTACCCGTTGCAGTTCCGCAGCCAGGCGATGGCGGTGGCCACCATCTGCAACTGGGCGGCGAACTTCATCGTCTCCTACTTCTTCCTGCAGGAGACCGAGGCGATCGGCAAGGCGCCGACGTTCTGGATCTACGGGGTGATCGGCATCGCCGCGATCGCGTTCTTCTGGTTCAAGGTGCCCGAGACCAAGCACCGGCCGCTGGAGGAGATCGAGCGGGAGATCGGCGGCGAGGAGCTCGCCGAGGCGGTCGAGGGCGACACCTGATGCCACACTCGGGGGCATGACCGACCCGCGCTCCCACTGGCCGCTGGCCGGGTACGACGAGCTGCGGGACCGGCTGCTCGCGGCGTACTCCTCCCCCGACCGCGGCTACCACGACCTGCGCCATCTGGAGGAGGTGCTCGACCGGTTGCTCGAGCTGCTGTCCGTGGAGGGCGCGGGCGTCGACCGGGACGCGGTGCTGCTGGCGGCCTGGTTCCACGACGCGGTGTACGACGGGGCGTCGGACGACGAGGAGCGCTCCGCCGAGCTGGCCGGCGACGCGCTCGCCGGTTTGGACACCGCTCTCGCCACCGAGGTGGCCCGGCTGGTCCGGATCACCGCGGCGCACCAGCCGGCCGATGACGACCTGGCGGGGCAGCTGCTGTGCGACGCGGACCTGGCGATCCTGGCCTCCGACCCGGAGCGCCACGCTTCCTACGTCGCCGGGGTGCGTCGCGAGTACGCCGCTGTGCCGGACCATGAGTTCCGCCAGGGGCGGGCCGCGGTGCTGCGCGCCCTGCTGGCCAAACCGACGCTGTTCCACACCACGCACGCCCGCACCGCCTGGGAGGGCGCGGCCCGGGCGAACGTGACCCGGGAGCTGGAGGAGCTGCTCCCCTGACCGGCCGCTACAACAGCGGCGGCGCGGAGGCTGAGCCCGCTTGAGCCCGTTGCCGGCTGGTTGGGACCACTCGCGGCGAGACGGTTCGGGCCTCTGCCATGAAACAAACCGGCGGCAGTCGCCAGGTGCGCGTCACAGGGCCGGGACTCGTGGAGACAATGCCCGCCCGCACCGGGCGGCCACGTCTGCACGACGACAACCGCGTGATCTACAACAGCGGCGGCGCGGTCAGGGTGAGCGTGCCCTTGTCCGCGTCCAGAAGGGCCGGCCCGCCGAGCGGGAAGGCCAGGTTGCTCCGGTCGTGGCCGATGGCCGCCTCGCGCACCATCGGCACCCCGAGCGGAACCAGCCGGTCCTCGACCAGCCGGACGATCTCCGCAGGCTTCCCGCTCTCGGTGAACCGGCCGAGGACGATGCCGCGCACCCCGTCGAACCAGCCGGCGCGCAGCAGCTGGGTGAGCATCCGGTCCAGTCGGTAGACCTCCTCGCCGACGTCCTCGAGGACCGCGATCGCACCGCGCGCCGGCGACCAGTCACGGGTGCCGGCGGAGGCCGCCAGCAGGGCCAGGTTGCCGCCGGTCAGCGGGCCCTCAGCGGTCCCGGGCACCATCGTCTCGGTCGGCACCGGGGTCAGCGGGCCGAGCGCCTCCGGCTCGAACAGCAGCGTGCGCAGGTGCTCTGCGGAGTCGCCGTCCCGGGCCAGGCTGGTCACGACCGGCCCGTGCACCGTGGACATGCCGAGCCGGGCGGCGAACGCCTGGTGCAGCGCGGTGATGTCGGAGAAGCCGACGAGCACCTTCGGCCCGGCCGCCGCGATCGCGGCCCAGTCCAGCAGGTCGACCATCCGCTGCACGCCGTACCCGCCGCGCGCGCAGATCACCGCCTGCACCGTCGGGTCGGTCCAGGCCGCCAGGAAGTCCGCGGCCCGGTCGGCGTCCGGCGCCGACAGGTAGTCGACCTCGGGGTGCCGGCCGCGGACGTGCGGTCCTACTCGGACCTGCAGGCCCCAGCCGGACAGCACGTCCAGGCCGGCGACCAGCCGCTCCTCCGGCACCTGGCCGGCCGGGGCGACCACCGCGACGGTGTCGCCGGGGTGCAGCCGGTGCGCGCGCAGCAGGGCCCGAGGTGCCCGGGGGTTGCGCGGCCGTTTGCGGCGGCGAAGCCCGGCAGCGTGCAGCCGGCCGACCAGCTCGCGGCTGGAGATCGGCACCGCGCCCGCCGCGACCACCTCGGCGTACCGCTCGGAGGGGATGTCGTAGTGGTCGTGGTCGAAGCCCCGGCCGGGGATGCCCAGCGCCTGGGCGAACCGGTGCAGCTCCTCGAAGGAGGAGTCGCTGGCCAGGTGCGACCACATCCGGCCGTGTCCGGCGGCGTTCGGCGGGTCGATGTACAGGTTCATCCCACCGACCTGCCCAGGGCCCGGTCGACGGCGTCGTCGAGAAGCATCCGCCAGGCGCGCACGTGACCCGCGTCAACGTACGCCTTGGTCCAGGAGCCTCCGGGGCGTACGACGGAGCCGACCCGGAACTGTCGCACGCCGGCGCGGGCCAGCCACGGCACGTGCTCGGGCCGCAGCCCGCCGCCGGCGAGGAGCAGCCGGGCCACGTCCGGGTCGACGGAGGCGCGGTCGGTCAGCTCGTCGTACCCGCTGTCCATGCCGAGCGACGAGCCGGCGGACAGCACCGCGTCCAGCCCGGGCAGCCTCCGGACCTGCCGCCACGCGCGGTCCGGGTCCAGCGCGGCGTCGAAGGCCTGGTGGAACGTCCAGGGCACGCCGGCCAGCCGGTCGGCGAGGTGGTGGCACAGCTCGACGTCGATCTCGTTGTCGGCATCGATGAAGCCGAAGGAGACGCCCTCGGCGCCGACGGCGAGGTACTCCTCACCGAGGCCGGCCAGCCGAGCCAGCTCACCACCGGTGGAGCTGAGCCCGTCGGAGAGACGGAGCATCACGCGCACCGGGACGTCGGCCTCCCGGCAGACCGCGGACACCAGTTCGGGCTCGGGCGAGCGGCCTCCGTCGTCCTCGACACCGGCCACCAGGAACAGCCGGTCCGCACCACCCGCGTCGGCGCCCTCGATGTCGCGCGGGTGCACCACCACGACCTCGAGCAGCCCGCCCGTTTCGTGGCCGGACTTTGCTTGCGTGCTCACAATGGACATCGTGACACCCGACGACGCCGGAAGAGATGCACTGCTGGACGCGCGCGCCCTCGTGTTGCACGACCTCGAGGCCACCAACGCAGCCGACGCGGCCTCCGTCTCGGCGCTGGAGGCGTCCGTGACGACGCGACGGTGGTGGACCTCGCAGTGGCGGGAAGGGCGACAGTACGTCGCGGGGCTGATCGCCCAGGACGTGCAGGACGCGCTGCTCGACGAGGTCGGCCGCTGGCCGTTGTGCCCGGCCTGCTCCGGCGCCGAACCGCATTCGCTGTACATCCATCCCGAGCTCGGCGGCCCCGACCCCACCTGGGTGTGCGAGAGCACCGGCGAGCCCGTGGCACCGCTGGGTCGGCTTCCCGGATAGCGCCGTGCAGATCTTCCACGTCACCACCGCAGCCGAGTGGGCCGCTGCCCGCGAGGCGGGGATGTACACGCTGTCCACCCGTGAGGTCACCCTCGCGCAGGAGGGCTTCATCCACTGCTCGTTCCGGGAGCAGGTCGACGGCGTGCGGCAACGGTGGTACTCGGACCTGTCCGACATCGTGGTGCTGGTCATCGAGACCGACCGGCTCGCCTCCCCGTGGAAGGCCGAGGAGGCGCCCGGCTCGTCCGACGGGCCGTACCCGCACATCTACGGACCGCTGAACCTCGACGCTGTGGTGGACGTCCGCGAGCTGTGACCCTTCAGCGGTGCACGTCTCTGTTTTGGACGCGGCTGGTTCAGCTGGTGTCGAGGTTGGTGGTGCCGGTGTGGTCGACGAGGTAGCGACGACCTCTCGGTGAGCGCCATAGGTAGAGGCCGGGTTCGGGCATCGAGTAGGTCCACCCGCCGTGGGTCTTGCAGCGGTGGTGGCGCCGGCACAGCCCGGCCAGCTTGTCCGCGGCGGTCTGCCCGGGCAGCCCGCCCTGGTCGGGTGGGACGTACTCCTCGATGTGGTCGTCGTCCTTGGCCCGGGAGAGGTTGGGGCACCACGGGAACGGGCAGCACGGGTTGCGCAGGAACACCGTCTCCCGCATCGGGTCGGGCACCTCGTGGCCGTCCACGGCGGCCCGGGAGTCCAGGTCCAGCACCCCGGTGAGGGTCACCTCGGCGCCGCCCAGCCACTGTTGGATCTTGGCCAGGGTGACCGCGCCCAGGCCCTCGACCCGGCCGATGCCGGTGCCGGCCTCGATGGCGTTCTGGTGCAGGTGCACATACAGCGCCACCCGCGGCCGCCGGCCGGCCTTGCGGGGCAGCGTCTGGGCGGGCCACCCGAACGGGGTCGCCGGCCGGTGCCCGGTGCCGGACCGACCGGCCGGCGCGCCGTCGGCGTCCGGGGCATCCGCGTCGGGCTGACCGCCGGAGGCCGTGTCGGGCCCCATGGCCTGGTCGGTGAGCAGGTCGAGGGCGGTCTGCGGGTCGGCGATGGTGCCGACCGACTTGGCGCGACGCACATCGAGGGTGTCGGTGTCCCCGAACCGGGCGAGCGCGTCGGCCAGGTCGCCGATCGTGGTGTCGAAGGCGGCCGCGTCCAGGGCGTCGGCCTCGATGTGGATGGCCCGGGTGCCGTGCAGCATCTGGTCACCGACCCAGACCCCGCGTGTCTCGGCGGCCCGCTTCTCCAGGTCGGCGGCCTGGTCGGGATCGAAGCGTTTCATGGCCGCCTCCACCAGCGCGAGCACCCGGGCCAGCCCGATCCGGTGCGCGACCGGCGCCAGCTGGCCGTCCACGAAGCCGGCGGCCGGCGGCGAGAGGGTCTTGGTGTGCTCGGCGATCTTCCCGGCCCGCCACGCCGGCAGCTGCCCGGCCATCACCCGGGCCCACAGCCCGGGCAGTCGGTGCCGCAGCTCCAGGGCGTTGCCGACCAGCACCCCGGCGGCGTGGCTGGACATGCCCAGCGCGGCACCCAGCTCGGCGGCCGCGAACTCGGCGACCGCCGGCGCGCCCGGCCCGGCCAGCGGCACCAGCCGCTCGGTGCCCCCGATCACCGTCCGGGTCCGGTGCCCGGCCGCCTCACCACCCAGCGTGTCGTCGGGCAACACCGCATGCAGGTCCGCCCAGTGCGCGGCCACCCGCAACAACCGCGCCTCCGCCGCGTCCGCGCCCCGCCGCAGCCGGACCGCCTCCGCCAACGCCCCATCCGCGTCGAAGTCCTCCACCCCGGACGGGATCGACCCGCCGGCGAACCCTGCGCCCAGACGAGCCGCCGCGCCGCCGTCCGAACCGCCGTCCGAACCGCCGCCCGGACCGGCGCCCGGACCGGTGTCCGAACCGCCGCCCGGACCGGTGTCCGGGACAGTCTCGGTGTCGAAGAGTGCTTCGCTCATGTCCACGAATATAGGCAAGCCCACCGACACTTCCAGGCGCCGAGAACCCCCGAAACCCCTGTCGGAACGTAAAATCTCGCCGGCAGCTGGCGAGGTTGTGGGCGACCGCGGTACAGCCACCATGAGCGACATGCAGAGCACCTCGTCACGGGACGAGCACGGATGGCTGATGGGGCACCTGTCCATCGAGCTGTCGGCCAGCAATTGGTGCGTGACCGCCGACACCCGTGGATCTGACCTTCTTGATGAGGTGGTACGCAAACTCGCCCGGATCCGGCGCCCCGCGTGCAGATCATTTCCAAACTGTCGTTGCCGGGCGCTCCGGACGACAGTTTGGAACTGATCTGACGTCAGCACCTCACACGCCGAGCGTAGGGGTGGTTTCGAGACGCTCGCTTCGCTGGCTCCTCGATCAGCCGCGCTTCGCTGGCTCCTCGATCAGCCGCGCTCAGCGGCGGCGGACGAGCCGCAGCAGCACGATCAGACCGAGCAGGCTGCCGACGGAGATGAGGGCGGCCTTCCAGTACCTCCGCAGCAGGATCGGCAGCACCGTCGCACCCAGGTCGAGCGCCTCGACCGGGGACGAGGGGACGCCGGCGACGGCCGAACCGGCGGAGCCGGCCCCGGCCGGGCCGGCGCCGTCGCCGATGGGGCCACCCGGCGCCGCGGCCGCCGCCTCGCGGCCTGGTGCGCCCGAGGCCGCCGCGGCCGCCGCCTCGGGGCCTGGTGCGCCGGAGCCCGCGGCGGCCCCCTCAGCAGGGGGCACACCCGCGGCGGCGGCCTCCTCGGCTGCCGCGGCAGTCGCCCCGTCAGCAGCTGCCGCGGCCCCTTCGGCAGGAGGCGCACCCGCGGCTCCCTCAGCAGGAGGAGCGCCGGCAGGAGCTTCCGGAGCACCGCCGCCCAGCTTCTGCTCCAGGCACGCGATGAACGCCTGCAGCAGCTTGTCGGAGACGTCCTGGATCACGCCGCGCCCGAACTGCGCCGGCCGGCCGGTGATGGACAGGTCGGTGAGCACCTCCACGTCCGTCGCGCCGGACGAGGCGGACTCCATCGTCGCGGTGACCGTCGCGGCAGCGGTTCCGTTGCCGCGCCGGTCCTTGCCCTTCGCCTCCACGACGAACCGGCCCGCGGACTCGTCCTTCTCCGCGAACGCGCCGGACCCGTTGTAGGTCAACGAGATCGGGCCGAGCTTGACCTTGACGGTCCCCTTGAACTCGTCGCCCTCGACCGAGGTCACCGCAGCGCCGGGGAAGCAGTTCGCGACCCCTTCGATGTCGTTGAACGCCGCCCAGGTGGTGTCCAGGGACGCCGGGACGGTGAACTTGTGGGTCAGCTCCATGCAGTCACACCCCCGCAGCCGCGAGCACCGCGCGGCGGGTGAGGACGGTGGCCAGGTGCTTGCGGTAGTCCGC
>DASSKA010000097.1:0-8446 GCA_035690905.1 Nocardioidaceae bacterium
GGATAGCTCCACCATCCCGCCTCGGGCGGCTGCCAGAACAGCGTTGCGTAGAAGACGATCCCGCCGAACAGCAGCAGCCAGTAGGACAGCGCGTTCAGCCGCGGGAAGGCCATGTCCCGTGCGCCGATCATGAGCGGCACGAAGTAGTTTCCGAAGCCGGCCATCACCGGCACCACGAACAGGAAGACCATCGTCGTCCCGTGCAGGGTGATCAGCTGGTTGAAACGCTCGCCGCCCAGCAGCGTGTTGTTCGGCTCCGCGAGTTGGAGGCGCATGAGCAGCGCCTCGATGCCGCCCAGCATGAAGAACACGAACGTGGTGACCAGGTACATGATCCCGATCTTCTTGTGATCGGTGGTCATCAACCAGTCGAGCAGACGTGACCGCTGTGGTTCTGGCGCGACCTGCGGGGCCGCGGTTTCGGTGCTCGTCATCGTTCTCCCTGGTCCTGGCTAGTGGCCTGTTCCGACGACCAACGTCCCCGACATCGCCGGGCCGTGGACGTTGCACTGGAAGTAGTACTTGCCGGCCGGCAGCGCGGGCACGGTGAACGTCTTGGTCGACGGGCCGGTGACGTTCGGGGTGGCGAACAGCTGCTTCTTGAGCGAGGAGCTCTGCCAGATCGCGAAGTTGTGGTCGACGCCGTCGTCCTTGTTCACGATCGTGATCTTGAAGGGCTTGCCCGCGAGCACGCCGATGCAGTTGGTGTCCCACGAGATGTTGTGCGCGGTCAGGGTGACCGTGGAGCCGGTCGGGGCGCAGGCGCTCTTGGCTGCCGCGGCCTTCGCCGCAGCCTGCTGCTTGTGCACCCAGGCCTTGAACTCCTGGGCCGGCACCACCTTGACGGTGAACTTCATCTGGGCGTGCCACAGACCGCAGTACTGCGCGCACTGCGCCTTGTAGGTGCCGACCTGGGTCGGCTTGACCGTGAACGTGTTCGGATGGCCGGGCACCGCGTTGCGCATGAAGAGCAGGTCCGGCACGTAGAACTCGTGGATGACGTCCTGGGACTTCAAGGTGATCTCGGTCTGCTGGCCGACCGGCAGTTCCATGAGCATCGGCTTGCCGAGCGTCTTGCCGGCGACCGTGAACTTCTCGTTCGTGTACTCCGCCTGCCACGCCCACTGGAAGCCGGTCACCACGAGGTGCTCGGCCGGGTGGTCGGCCACCTTGTCCACCTTGGCCAGCGTGCTCTCGCCGAAGGCGAGCAGGATGATCACAATGACGAGCGGGCCGGCGAAGAAGGCGTAGAGCACCCGCGTGTGTCCGCCGTACTGTGGCGGCTCCGCGTCGTCACCCCGGCGCTTCCGGAAGCGTACGACGGAGATCAGCAGCATGCCCTCGACGAAGACGAACACCGGCAGGGCCAGCCACAAGATGATGTAGAAGAGGTTGTGCACCTCGTGCGCCTTCGGCGAGATGCCCTGCTTGACGCACCCGGAAGCCAGCAGCACGGGTACCAGCAGTCCGGCCAGGCGCAGCATCCGGGACGACCCGGTGCCGGGCGCCTCGCGGCGCCCGGCACGGGACTTCGTGGTCAGGTTCCGCACGGCTGCCTCACTTCGCGGTGAACTCGGTGTGCATGCCGATGGCCACGTGGGGCGGGCCTTCGCCGCCGCCGGCCTTGCCGGTCTGCCAGCAGGTGGCGACGTAGTTGCCCGGTGGCAGGTCGAGGGTGAGCACGGTGGAGCCACCGGTGGTGACGTCGCCGCTGTCACCGACGTGGATCCAGTCGTCCTCGCCCTTGTCGCCCTTCGTCTTGGCGTCGGCCACCACGTCGTCGGCGGTCTTGCCGTCGGGGAGCTTGAGGACGACGAACTCGTGGGTGATCTCGAAGGACTCGTCGTTGCTGAAGTTGACCAGGAACGGGGTGTTCGCGGGCACGGTGCTGGGCATCCCATGGTAGGTGAAGTTCTTCACCGACACGTCGTACGTCGGCACCCCGCCTGCCGTGCTGACGCCGGTGCTGCCGCTGCTGGGCGACCCCGACTCGGTGGCCGCTGCGGGCGACGGCGAGTGGTTGTTCGGCCCTGCTGAGGGCGCTGCGCCTTTCGAGCACGCGCTGGCCACCAGCGCCAGCACGGCAGCAACGACCAGCAGCACCCAGGGGTGCCGGTGGTGCGCGGTGCTGGGCCGCAGAGTTCCCGTGTGGGCCCGGTGACCGGTGCGAGACCTGCTCATGACCACTCCCGTCTGTGTTCTCCGGCCGCGGTCCGTTCGGGGCCGCGCCTTCGTCAGGGCGATCCGTCGGCGGTCTCCGGGGTGCGCGGGCCGACAACTAGGAGTCGTACTCTGCTCCGCCCCTTGGATCGTGAACATGAACGTTTCGTAATGGACCGCAGGCAACGCCGGCTGACAGGTCTGTCAGGAACGGGGTTTGAAGTCTGTGCCTGAGGTCAAGGCCGTGCGAGGCTGAGTCGTCCTCGGGTGGATCGCCGGGCGGACGTGCTCGGCTGGAAGGTGGCAGCGGTGTTCACGGTGCGGGACATGCTCACCGCCTGGGTCCTCGACCCGGTGCCCACCATCATCACGCTCGTCATCGGCACGCTCTACCTGAGTGCCTGCCGGCGGAGCGCCGCCGCGGGGCTCGGGTTCCCGCGCGGGCGCGCGGTGCTGTTCTGCGCCGGCCTGCTGGTCGTGCTGGTCGCCGTCGACGGCCCACCCGACGCGTTCGCCGAGTCGTCGTTCTCGCTGCACATGGTGCAGCACCTGCTGCTCCAGATGGTAGTGGCGCCGCTGCTGGTGCTCGGGGCCCCGATCACCGTGCTGCTGCGCGCCGACCCGCCCTGGCTGCCGCGCCGGCGGCTGAGCAGCCTGCTGCGCAGCCGGATCCTGCGGGTGCTGACCAACCCGGTGCTGACCATGGCGGCGTTCGTGGTGGTCCTGGTCGCGAGCCACCTGACGCCGCTCTACGAGCTGGCCCTGGAGAACGAGCAGGTGCACCAGGCCGAGCACATCGCCTACCTGCTGGTCGCGCTGCTGCTGTGGTGGACCGCGATCGGCCCGGACCCGGCACCGCGGCGGCTGACCTCCCCGGCCCGGCTGCTCTACCTGTTCCTGGCGATGCCGCCGGCCGCGTTCCTCGGCGTCGCGATCGCCGGCGCCGGCACGGTGATGTACCCGCACTACCTGCACGACCTGCCGCCCTGGGGCTGGTCGGCGCTGCACGACCAGCACGTCGCGGGGACGCTGATGTGGGAGGCCGGCATGTTCACCTTCGTCCCGGCGGCCGGGTACCTGCTGATGCGCTGGCTGGACGAGGAGAACCGGCGTCAGGAGCGGCGCGAGCAGCGCACCTCACCCGCCGGCACCTGACCGGTTGAACCGGCGCTCGCGCGGTGTTCAGCCGGCGCTCGGCCGTTCTGGGTGATGGCCCGGGCCCTTTACCAGGGGACCCTGGTAAAGGGATGCCCCCCATGGTGAATTCACCATGGACGGGTTCCCTTCTCCATGGGGAGTACGGCGGGCGCTCCGCTGTCCGTCGTACGACGGGGGACAGGAACCGAGCGTCGAGTGGTCAGTCCCGGTGCGTCGGGTGGTCCGTCCCGGGTCGGTAGGGTCGGCCCATGGTGCGACTGAGCCGGATCACCGGCCTGCTGGACGAGTGGTACGACCCGTCCACGGCCGAGGACTGGGACGCCGTCGGGCTCACCTGCGGCGACCCCGACCAGGAGGTACGCCGGGTGCTGTTCGCGGTCGACCCGACTCCCGCGGTCGTCGACGAGGCTGTCGATTGGCGGGCCGACCTGCTGGTCACCCACCACCCGCTGCTGCTTCGCCCGGTGCACGCCGTGGCCACAACCAGGCCCAAGGGTCGGACGGTGCACACGCTGATCCGCGCGGGCTGCGCGCTGTTCACCGCGCACACCAACGCCGATCTCCCCCCAGGCGGGGTCAACGAGTCGCTGGCACTCGCGCTCGGCGTGCAAGACCCCCAGGTGATCACCCCCACCGCCGCACCGGAGCTGGACAAGCTGGTGGTGTTCGTCCCGCAGGAGGACGCCGACCGGCTGCGCGCGGCGATCGTGGAGGCCGGCGCCGGCTCGATCGGCGACTACGACAGCTGCACGTTCACCAGCTTCGGCGAGGGACGCTTCCGGCCGCTCGACGGTGCGAGTCCGGCGATCGGCCGGGTCGGCGAGGTCGAGGTGGTCCAGGAGGTGCGAGTCGAGTCGGTGGTGCCGCGCAGCAGGCGGGCCGCCGTGGTCGCGGCGCTGCGCGCCGCCCACCCCTACGAGGAGCCGGCCTTCGACCTGGTCGAGCTCGCCGACCCGCCCGGCCCCCGCGGCCACGGTCGGATCGGCACGCTGCCGCGGCCGATCCAGCTGCGCGAGCTCGCCGAGCAGGTGGGCCGCGCGCTGCCGAACACAGCGCATGGTGTCCGGGTCTCCGGCGACCCGGACCGGCCGGTGCGCACCGTCGCGGTGGCCAGCGGCGCGGGGGACTACCTGCTGGACACGGTGCTGGGCACGGACGCGGACGTGTTCGTCACCTCCGACCTGCGGCACCACCCGGCGGCGGAGTTCCGCGAGCACGGCCGCGCCGCGCTCGTCGACGTGGCGCACTGGGCTGCGGAGTGGACCTGGCTCCCGGTCGTCGAGGCGCGCGTGCGCGCCGCGCTCGGCGACGGGGAGGATACGGTGGAGACCCGGGTGAGCACGACGGTCACCGACCCGTGGTCGTTCCGCGTGCACTGACCCCACATCTGAAGAGGAGCACACGCTGAAAGCCGACCCCGCCGACCAGCTGCAGCTGCTGGACTTGCAGGAGCTGGACACCCGGCTCGACCAGCTCCGCCACCAGCTCGAGCACCTTCCGGAGACCGCGCGGCTCGCCGAGCTCACCGGCGCACGCGACGGGTTCGAGACCCGGATCCGCGAGACCCGGACACGGGTGGAGGACCTGAGCCGAGCGCAGCGGAAGGCCGATGCCGACGTGGAGCAGGTCAAGGCCCGTCGTACTCGCGACCGGCAGCGCCTCGACCAAGGACTGGTCAACAGTCCCAAGGACCTCGAGCGGATGCAGCACGAGATGGTCTCCCTCGAGCGGCGCATCGCTGAGCTCGAGGACGCCGAGCTCGAGGTGATGGAGCAGCTGGAGGGCGCCCAGAATGAGCTGGCCGACCTCGAGACCGGTCTCGGCGACCTGCAGCGGCAGATCGCCGAAGCCGAGGGCTCCCGCGCAACGAAGTCGGAGAACGTGGAGTCGGAGCGTGCACAGATGCGCGGCCGCCGCGACGAGCTCGCCGCAGGGCTCCCGGACGAGCTGCTCGCCCTCTACGACAAGCTGCGCGCCCAGAAGGGCGGGGTCGGTGCGGCGGCGCTGCGGGCCCGCCGCTGCGGCGGGTGCAGCCTGGAGCTGAACGCCGCCGACCTCGGCGAGATCGCGAAGGCACCGGCCGACCAGGTGCTGCGCTGCGAGGAGTGCTCGCGGATCCTGGTGCGCACCTCCGAGTCGGGGCTGTGACCGAGGCCGGGCGCCACGCGGCGGTGGTGATCGAGGCCGACGGCGGGTCGCGCGGCAACCCCGGCCCCGCGGCGTACGGCGCGGTGCTGCGCGACGCGGACACAGGCGAGGTGATCGCCGAGCGGGCAGAGTGCATCGGGGTCGCCACCAACAACGTGGCGGAGTACCGCGGTCTGATCGCCGGGCTGGAGATGTACGTCGAACAGACGCCGGACGCCGACCTGGAGGTCCGGATGGACTCCAAGCTGGTGGTCGAGCAGATGTCCGGGCGGTGGAAGATCAAGCACCCCGACATGCGGCCGCTGGCCACCGCGGCGAACCGGCTCGCCCCGTTCGGCACCCGGTTCACCTGGGTGCCGCGCGAGCAGAACAAGCACGCCGACCGGCTGCTCAACGAGGCGCTGGACCAACAGGCAGGCAAGCCGGCCCGCAAGACCGCGCCCGGCGCGGCAGAGCAGCCGGCGGCACCCCGAGGCTGGTCCCCACCGCAGGGCACGCCCACCACGCTGATCCTGGTCCGGCACGGCGAGACCTCGCACACCCGGGACAAGCGGTTCAGTGGCCGCGGCGGCGAGGACCCGCCGTTGAACGAGAACGGTCAGGCCCAGGCCAGCGCGGTCGCGGACTGGCTGATGCCCGTCGGCGACGAGATCGATGCCCTGGTCAGCTCGCCGCTGCGACGTACTCGAGAGACCGCCGAGATCATCGCCGACCGGCTCGACCAGAAGGTGGACATCGAGGACGGACTGGCCGAAGCGGCGTTCGGCACCTGGGACGGGATGACCTTCGGGGAGGTACAGGAGAAGTACCCCGACGACATCACCGCCTGGCTCGGCTCCATGGACGTGCGGCCCGGGGGAGGGGACTCGTTCGCGGACATGGACCGGCTGGTTCGGCGGGCCCGGGACCGGCTGATCACCGCGCATCCGGGCCAGACGGTGCTGGCGGTGACGCACGTCACGCCGATCAAGCTGATGGTGCGGATGGCGCTGGACGCGCCGCTGGAGGCGGTGTACCGGATGGAGCTCGCTCCCGCGTCGGTCACCGTCATCTCCTGGTTCGAGGACGGGCAGGCGTCACTGCGGATGTTCAACGCCCGCCCCTTGGAGGCGGCGTTCATCGGAAGGCTGGGCGCGCCGTGACCGGTCCCGTCCTCGGCTGACAGCTCAGAGCTGGGTGACCACCACGTCGAGGCGGGTGCCGTCGGACTCCACCTTCCAGCCCAGGTCGAGCAGGTGGTCGGCGAACCGAACAGTGTCCTTGGGCGCCTCGCCGGAGACCAGCAGGTCGCGCACCAGCCGGCCCTTGGTGGCCTTGTTGAAGTGCGAGACCACCTTGCGCGTGCCGTCCACCTCGTGCAGCACCCGCATCGTCACGACGCGGGGCGCAGTGACGGGACTGGGCCGCCAGAACGAGGCGTACGTCGAGGAGCGGAGGTCGACGACCAGCCCGCGCCCGGCGGCCTCCTGCACGGCCGGGTCGAGACGCCGCCCCCAGTACGTCGAGACGGGACCCACGTCGGGCAGGGCCACGTCGCCGGAGAGCCGGTAGGCCGGGATCCGGTCCGCCGGCCGCACCAGGCCGAACAGCCCCGAGGTGATCGCCACCCACTGGGTGGCCCGTCGCCTCGCCGGCCCGGCCAGCGTCGCCAGCTCGAGAGCCTCGAAGAGCACGCCGCTGTAGACCCGGTCGGTCCGCGCGGTCGGGGCGGAACGCAGCAGGGCGTTGCGGTCGACCGCCTCGGCCTGGGTCGGACCGAGCCCGAGCACCTCCGCGGCACGGTCGCGACCCGACGTACATAGGTCAACCAAGGCAGCGAGGACCGCCTGGCGCGGCTCGTGCAACGCGGGGAAGCTCAGCGTGTCCGGGTCCAGCGGACCACCGCGCCGCGGCACGGTCTTGCCCTCCGACGGAGGCAGCAGGATCAGCACGGCTTCATCACGGCGGTCACCCTATGCTGGGCCCCGAGTCGACGACCTTGCGAGGGGATGACAGCCGGTGCCGAGCCAGCCCAGACAACGCGTGCGGCTGCTGCACGCCGACGGCGACTCGCTGCGCCGCGGGATCGAGACGATCCAGAAGGAGCTCGGCGTGAGCCCCGAGTTCCCCGCGCAGGTGCAGGCAGCGGCCGAGGAGGCGGCGAAGAGCCCGCGGCTGCCCGAGCTCGACCGCACCGACATCGACTTCGTGACGATCGACCCCGAGGGCGCGATGGACCTCGACCAGGCGCTGCACCTCGAGCGCGACGGGGACGGGTACGTCGTGCACTACGCGATCGCGGACGTGGCGGCCTGGGTGCAGCCCGGCGACCCGATCGACCTCGAGGCCCACCGGCGCGGAGAGACGCTCTACGGCGCCGGCTCGAAGGTGCCGCTGCACCCGCCGGTGCTCTCGGAGGGCGCCGCGTCGCTGCTGCCGGACCAGGTCGTCCCGGCACTGCTGTGGACGATCAAGGTCGACGCGACCGGCGAGGGGACCGACGTCGACGTACGACGTGCGCGCGTCCGGAGCCGCGCGAAGCTGGACTACGCGGGCCTCCAGGCCCAGGTCGAGGCCGGCACCGCCGACCCGATGATCGGGCTGCTGCGCGAGGTGGGGGAGCTGCGGCTCCAGCGCGAGGCCGCCAGGGGAGGAGTCTCCCTGCCGCTGCCCGAGCAGGAGGTCGACGTCGACGGCGACAACTACTCGCTGCAGTTCCGCGAGATGCTCCCGGTGGAGGAGTGGAACGCGCAGATCTCGCTGCTGACCGGGATGGCCGCGGCGTCGCTGATGGTCTACGCCCGCGTCGGGCTGCTCCGCACGCTCCCGCCGCCGGACCCGCGCGACGTGCAGCGGCTGCACCGGACCGCGAAGGCGCTGGACATCGAGTGGCCGGCCGAGCAGCTCTACCCCGACTTCATCCGCTCCCTGGACCCCTCGAAGCCCAACCACGCCGCGATGGTGCTGGCCAGCACCCGGCTGCTACGCGGGTCCGGCTACG
>DASSKA010000098.1:0-6485 GCA_035690905.1 Nocardioidaceae bacterium
ACCGGCCCCGAGGCGGCAAGCGCGGCGATACGCTGGTCCCCCTTGGCCGGGATACTAGCAGCGAGGTGGCCCGGATGGTGATCTGGATCACACGTCTGCTGGGTCTCTGCGTGGTCGCCGTGCTGGTGGCCGGGTGCGGCGACCCTCCCGCTCCCACCGCGCCTGTCGCCTGTCCGACCGGCTCGGGCCACCCCATCGAGGGCCTTCCCCACCTGGCTCTGCCGTGCCTGGCCCGGCCGGGGCGCACGGTGACCGTCTCGGCCACCCACGGCCGCCCGGCGGTCATCAACCTGTGGGCGTCGTGGTGCGGTCCCTGCCGGCGCGAGCTGCCGCTGCTGGAGGAGGCGCACCGAGCGGTCGGTGACCGGGTGCTGTTCCTCGGCGTCGACGTTCGCGACTCCCGGTCAAGGGCGCTGGCGTTCCTCGGCGACCACGAGGTCAGCTACCCGCAGGTGTACGACGAGGCGGGCGCCGTCGCGCGGGCCTTCCGGTTCGCCGGTGTCCCGGACACGGTGGTCGTCGATGCCAGCGGGCACGTGGTCTACCGGCACGCCGGTGAGCTGGACCCGGCCACCCTCGAGGCCGCCCTCGCCCGGCTCGGGCTGGACGTCCGGCTCTGAGCAGCGGCCGCCGGACAGCTGGGCTCGGCTGGGCTCGGCGCCGGTCAGCAGGGCTCGGCGCCGGTCAGCAGGCGAGCAGCGCGGGGACCGCGGGCGTCTCGGCGCGGGCCGGGAGCGCGAGCACCGGGCGAGTCCGCAGCACCCGGGGCACCCGGATCACGATGCGCCGGGCGAGCACGCTCGTCCTCAGGAACTGGCAGCTCCGGCACGGGCGCAGCGCGTCGCAGCACCGGGCGTTGCGTACCTTGGCGGCCAGACAGTCGGCCTCTACAGCCAGATCGAACAGATCCGGCCCGATCTCCTCAAGCATCTTCGCTCCTCCCAGGCGACATGCTCAGTCCCGAGAGATGTGAAGTTGTGCTGAGACCAGTATCGGGTCCTGGGCTCGTCTTCTGAACCCAAAACGCCGAGTCATTTGTCCGTTTTAGGAGTTTTTACCGGCAGACGTCGGTGGGCGCAGCAGGGATCGAACCTGCGACCGCTTGCTTGTAAGGCAAGAGCTCTACCGCTGAGCTATACGCCCCTGGGGCCGGGAGCCCGGCGCCGGACGCACAGCCTACGCGAGCATTGAGGGGCAGGAGAACGCGCCCGGAAAAGCCTACGACCGCCGGCGTCTCGGGTCACCGGCGGTCGTAGCAGTCACTATTCAAGCCCGCCGGGGGCAGCGGTGTCACCGAAATCGGGCGAAAATCCGCGGTCGCTACCGAATCTTTACCTTTCCGGGCTCACGGCCGGATGCGCACGGGGCCGGGCGACTGCTCAGAGCTCCCGCAGCACCCGGGCGTACTCCTCGAGGTCGCGAGCCTCGCCCATCGGGTTGTGCACGCTCCAGCGCAGCACGCCGTCCTTGTCGACGATGAACGTCGAGCGGGTCGAGCAGCCCTTCTCCTCGTCGAAGACGCCGAAGGCGCGGGACGCCTCGCCGTGCGGCCAGAAGTCCGAGAGCAGCGGGAACTTCAGGTCGTCGGCGTCGGCGAACGCGCGGAGCGTGAACAGCGGGTCGCAGGACAGGGCCAGCAGCTGCACGTCGTCGGAGACGAAGTCCGGCAGCCGGTCCCGCAGGTCGCTCAGCTCGCCGGTGCAGACCCGGCTGAAGGCGTACGGGTAGAAGACCAGCACCACCGCCTTGTCGCCGGCGAACGCGCTGAGCCTCACCGCCTGCCCGTGCTGGTCGTTGAGCTCGAAGTCCGGGACGCGCTGCCCGATCTCCAGTGCCATTCAGGCCTCCTTGATGTCGTGCAGGTCGCGTTTGACGACCTTGCCGGTCTCGTTGCGGGGCAGCGCGTCGAGGAAGACGATCTCGCGCGGCACCTTGAACACCGCCAGCCTGTGCCGGACGTGCTCCTTGAGCTGCTCCTCGTCGACGGCGCCGGGAACGGTGGGTACGACGAACGCGCGCAGCCGCTGCCCGAACTCCTCGTCGTCGACGCCGACCGCAGCGGCCTCCACGACGTCGTCATGGGTGACGAGACAGTCCTCGACCTCCCGCGGGAACACGTTCTCCCCGCCGGAGACGATCATCTCGTCGTCGCGGCCCTCGACGAACAGCCGGCCGGCCGGGTCGAACCGGCCCACGTCGCCGGTGGCCATCAGGCCGTCGATCATCTGCTTCGAGCCGCCGCCGGTGTACCCCTCGAACAGCATGGAGTTGCCGACGAAGATCCGGCCCGCTTCCCCGTCCGGGACCGGCCCGCCCTGGTCGTCGTACAACCGGACGACGGTGGCGTACGGCGGACGTCCGGCGGTTCCGGGAGCGGCCCGAAGGTCGGCCGGCTGGGCAACGGTGGCCCACGCGCACTCGGTGGAGCCGTAGATGTTGTAGAGGGTGTCCCCGAACCGGTCCATCCAGCTGGTGGCCAGGTCTCCGGGGAGCGCGGAGCCAGAGGCGGCGACCACCTTGACCGGGGAGAGGTCGTAGCCGGCGAGCACGTCGTCGGGCAGCTGCAGGATCCGCTGCAGCATCACCGGGATGACCACCAGCGAGTCGCAGCCGTGCTCGGTGACCGCGCGGAGGCACTCCTCCGGGTCGAACCGGCGGCGCAGCACCAGCGTGGAGCCCATCAGCATGGCCAGCGCGAGGTGTGCCCAGCCCCAGGTGTGGAACAGCGGGGCGGCGACGTAGGAGGTCCACCCACGGCGCAGCGGCAGCCGGGACAGCAGGGAGACGGCGGCGTCGATGGACGCCTCACCGCGGGCCGCGCCCTTGGGCCGGCCGGTGGTGCCGGAGGTGAGGATGACCGACCGGGCCCGGCGCCGCGGCGGCGCCAGGTTGTCTTCCGGGGCCGCGGAGATCAACCCGTCCAGGGTCGGCAGGTTCGACTCGTCGCCGTCCTGCCAGGCCAGGATCCTCCGCGGTGGGTCGTCGAGCTCCGCTACTGCGGCGCCGGCGACCGCGGTGAACTCCTCGTCGTACACGAACGCCGCGGGCCGCTCGGTGCGGAAGACGTCGGCCACCTGCGGCGCGGCGAACGCGGTGTTCAGGTACAGCACGTCGGCGCCGAGCTTGGTGGCCGCCAGGGTGGCGTCGATGAAGCCCCGGTGGTTGCGGCACAGCACGGCCACCCCGTCGCCCTCGCCGACCCCGAGGCCGCGCAACGACCGGGCCAGCCCGTTGCTGCGCCGGTGGATCTCGGCGAAGGTCAGCGCGCCGCGCTCGTCGATCAGTCCCACCTGGGTCGGGGCGCGCTGCGCGAGGGTGGTGAACCCGCCCGCGGGGCCCAGGCCCCAGTCGAGCAGCGCCTTGGCCATGCCGGCCAGCACGCGAGGCGGGTACGGCCGGATCACGCCCGCCGTGGTCAGCACCTTGAGCGTGGTCAGTTCCTTGGCGACCCGTACGCCGGCGCTGCCCAGCATCACGGGTCCAGTCTCACATGCCCGGAATGGGCCTTGGCGCGGGGTCTCAGTGCGGGGTCTTGGGGGCGACCAGCCGGGTCGCGCTCCAGTCCTTGCTGACGGCTGCCGTGGTCGTGGTGGCCAGCCCCGCGACCGGCGCGGCCTCGGCGATGTCGGCGGGATCCACCGCACCGGGCCGGCCCACCTTCGGGCACAGCAGCCAGATCACGCCGCCGCTCACGAGGTCGGTCAGGGAGTCCACCAGCGCGTCGACGAGGTCCCCGTCCTCGTCGCGCCACCACAGCACCACGGAGTCCACCACGTTGCCGTAGTCCCCGTCGACCATGTCGGCGTCGATGGCGTCCTCGATGGCCATCCTGAGTCCGTCGTCGACGTCCTCGTCCCACCCCAGCTCTTGAACGACCATCCCCGACTTCAAGCCCAGCCGGCTCCCGGCATTCTGGGTGGCGGTGCCGTCGGGGCCACCCGCGGTCGCGCTCAAAGCTCTCCTCCAAACGGTGTCGGCCCCGTGCCGTGCGCACCGGGTCTTCCGAGTCTCGCGTGTAGTCCACCGGAAACGCCTCGTCGGCGCAACCCTGCCAGTGTCCCTGGGGAACGCCGGCGGCGGTGTGCCACGCTGGAGCCCATGACGCATCCGCCGCACCCCGAGCCGCGGGTGCTCTCGGTGGGTGCGGACACCGAGCACCGGTTCTCCAAGCCGCCACGTGCATCCATCCGACTGGTCGAGGGCCTCGGCGTGGACGGTGACGCGCACTCCGGCACCACGGTGCAGCACCGGTCCCGGGTGGCCCGGGACCCCTCGCAGCCGAACCTGCGCCAGGTGCACCTGATCCAGACCGAGCTGTTCGCCGAGGTGGCCGCGCACGGCCACCGGCTGGCTCCCGGCGACCTGGGCGAGAACGTGAGCACGACGGGGGTGGACCTGCTCGGCCTGCCGGTCGGCACCCTTCTCGGGCTGGGAGACGACGCGCAGGTCCGGATCACCGGGCTGCGGAACCCGTGCTGGCAGATCGACCGGTTCTCCGACGGACTGCTCCCGCTCATGGTGCCCCGCGACGACCGGGGCCGGGTTCTCCGCAAGGCGGGGGTGATGGCGGTCGTCGTACGTTCCGGGGAGGTGCGCCCGGGCGACCCGATCCGCGTCGTACTCCCTCCTCCCCCGCACCTGCCCCTCACCGTCGTCTGACCGATATCGGTACGACGGATGGGCGGGTGCGGATAACGTCCTTCGCGGGAGCGTGACACGATGGAAGGGGAGCGGCTCGCGATCCGAGCCCCCCGGCGAACACCCTGGAACGGAACAGAGGAATCGTGGCGAACACAAACGAACGCCCAATGGCGCCTTCGGTGATCCACGAGGGGCTGCCCACCCAGCTCCCCGACATCGACCCGGACGAGACCCGCGAATGGCTCGAGTCGCTCGACGCACTGCTCGACGAGCGGGGACGCTCGCGGGCCAGGTACGTCATGCTCAAGCTCCTCGAGCGCGCCCGCGAGAAGCAGGTCGGCGTGCCCGCGCTGCGCAGCACCGACTACATCAACACCATCCCGCCGGAGCGGGAGCCGTGGTTCCCCGGCGACGAGGACGTCGAGCGGCGCATCCGCGCGTTCATCCGCTGGAACGCGGCGGTCATGGTGTCCGCGGCGAACCGCAAGGGGCTCGAGGTCGGCGGGCACATCGCCACCTACCAGTCGGCCGCGTCGCTGTACGAGGTCGGCTTCAACCACTTCTTCCGGGGCAAGGACCACCCGGGCGGCGGGGACCAGGTGTTCTTCCAGGGGCACGCCTCCCCCGGCTTCTACGCCCGCGCGTTCCTCGAGGGCCGGCTGACCTCCGAGCAGCTGTCCAACTTCCGGCAGGAGGTGCAGCACGGCCCGCACAAGGGGCTGCCGTCCTACCCGCACCCGCGGCTGATGCCGGACTTCTGGGAGTTCCCGACGGTCTCGATGGGCCTGACCGCGATGAACTCCATCTACCAGGCCAGGTTCAACAAGTACCTCCAGAACCGCGGCATCAAGGACACCAGCCAGCAGCGGGTGTGGGCCTTCCTCGGTGACGGCGAGATGGGCGAGCCGGAGTCGCTGGGCGCGATCGGGGTCGCCGCCCGCGAGGAGCTGGACAACCTCACCTTCGTCATCAACTGCAACCTGCAGCAGCTCGACGGCCCGGTCCGCGGCAACGGCAAGATCATCCAGGAGCTGGAGTCCTACTTCCGCGGCGCCGGCTGGAACGTGATCAAGGTGGTGTGGGGCCGCGAGTGGGACGACCTGCTCGCCCGTGACGTAGACGGTGCGCTCGTCAACCAGATGAACACCACCCCCGACGGCCAGTTCCAGACCTACTCGGTGGAGACCGGCGAGTACATCCGCGAGCACTTCTTCGGCACCGACCCGCGGCTGCGCAAGATGGTCGAGCACCTCTCCGACGACCAGCTGCGCAAGCTGCCGCGCGGCGGCCACGACTACCGCAAGGTGTACGCCGCGTTCAAGGCAGCCACCGAGCACGTCGGCCAGCCGACGGTGATCCTGGCCAAGACCATCAAGGGCTGGACCATCGACGCCCTCGAGGGCCGCAACGCCACCCACCAGATGAAGAAGCTGACCAAGGACGACCTGAAGAAGTTCCGGGACCGGCTGAACCTGCCGATCCCCGACAAGGACATCGACGGTGCCGATGTCGCACCGTTCTTCCACCCCGGGTCCAACGCCCCGGAGATCGAGTACATGATGGAGCGGCGCCGCCAGCTCGGCGGCTCGCTGCCCAAGCGGGTGATCCGCGCGAGGCCGCTGAAGCTGCCCGGCGACGACGCCTACGCCGAGCTGCGGCAGGGATCGGGGAAGCAGGCGGTGGCCACCACGATGGCCCTGGTCCGCCAGCTCAAGGACCTGATGAAGGACCCGGAGATCGGCAAGCGGTTCGTGCCCATCGCCCCGGACGAGTTCCGCACCTTCGGCATGGACTCGATGTTCCCGACGGCGAAGATCTACAGCCCGGCGGGGCAGACCTACGAC
>DASSKA010000099.1:0-5915 GCA_035690905.1 Nocardioidaceae bacterium
CGACTCGCCTTGACAGTCACTCACGGCGGAAAGACTCACATCCATGCGCGGATCGCGGTATGAGGGATCTGGGGCTGTCCGCTCTCAGCGGGCGCGTCCGCCAATGGCACGTGGCGTGCGCTTGAGCCGGCTGTGATCAGCGTCGACCTTGAGCTCGCCCCTACGGTGGCAAGGGCGGTGATTCACCTCCATGCCCTTGCCGGTGCCGACCTGACGCTGCAATCTGTAGTCTCGTCCGGTCGGAGGCATTCATTGGGCAAGTTGATCTATGCGGCTAACACCTCGCTCGACGGCTACCTCGAGGACGAGTCCGGCTCCTTCGACTGGTCGGTGCCTGACGAGGAGGTGCACGCGTTCTGGAATGAGCATGAGAGGCACATCGGTACGTCGCTCTACGGCCGCCGCATGTACGAGACGATGCGCGTCTGGGAGAGCGACGACTGGTTGACGAGCGCACCGGCTGTCGTCGGCGAATACGCGGGGATCTGGCGCGACGCCGACAAGATCGTGTACTCCACGACGCTGGAAGCGGTGTCGACGGCGCGAACGAGAATCGAGAGGCGGTTCGAGCCTGACGCGGTACGACGGCTCAAGGAGACGTCCAGCTCGGACCTGAGCATTGGCGGCGCAGCCATCGGGGCTGAGGCGTTTCGGCACGGGCTGGTCGACGAGTGCGTGCTGCTCCTGTGCCCGGTGCTGGTGGGTGGCGGTAAGCCGGCGCTGCCCCAAGGCGTTCGGCTCGATTTCGAGCTGCTGGACCATCGACGGTTCGGCAACGGCGTGGTTCACGTGCGCTACGCGGTACGGAGCGCTACCTAATACCCGTGGCGGCTCCTCAAGCTCGCGGCCGACCTCCACGACGGTGTTGCCGCTCATCGGGTGAATAGCCGAGAGCGCCGACAGGCGGCGGAAAGACAGACGCAGGCGCGCCTATCGCCGTCGCGAGTTCGCGGGACTCCTGCCGGGGTTGACCTGCCGCTGCCTGACGCCGTGTCCCGGCGGCGCCCCGCCGCCAAGCAGAGCATCGTGCTTCGGTCACCAACGAGAGTAGGTTTCGCGCACTACTTTGCTCATGGCGAAGTCGGCACCCAGTTGTATTGGCTGGAGAGCCAGCCGAACGGCGCGGCCAGGAGGGCGGCAATCCCCAACCGCAGTCGTCGCTTGGTCACACGGTTCATCTTGCGAGTATTCATCCCCGCCCAGGCCGTCATGCCCCGGGGTCAGGAGATGTGGCGAGCGAGTGAACCAGTAGAGGAAAGTGTCGACAGTACCCGTTGTAGCCCGCGACGAATCGGGTACGACGGTCTGGCGGGAACGTTCCCCATAGCGAGATTCGGACGTCGTCGGGAACGGCACCGGGTGAACACCGACCCAGCTGGAGATTCGTGGCGCCGGCGGGACTCCAAGCGGCGAAGTGACGCACGCTTAGGGCGCCGCTCGGCTGCCGAGCGACAGGGCGTTCGAGCTGAGGGGGCATCGGCACTCCCCAAACAGGGTTGATCCGATATGCGGCGGCGCACGCCCAGCCCGGAGTTGGTGACAACAGCGGCCCCGTGTGCCATATTCGTGAGAGAGCAACTCTTGCGAAAGGTGGAGCATGTCGCCACGGCGGTACTCGATGGCCTCCCGGGCCGCAGCCACCGAGGCGCGACGGGCGGAGATCGTTTCGCGTGCCATCGAGCTCTTCGCGAAGCGGACCGCGGCGACGACCACCATGGAGGACATCGCACAGGCCGCCTGCGTCGCGCCCGCCACGGTGTACCGGCATTTCCGGAACTTCGAGGCGCTGGCGCAGGCGTGCGCCGAAACGGCGTTCAACATCGTCGAGATTCCGACGCCAGAGGTCGCCGTGATCCCCTTCGCGGACTTGCCGTCGCTGGGCGAGAAGTTGATGCGGTTCATCGAGATCGACTGCCACTGCTTCGAACGCGCCCGCACCTGGTTGGCCGCCGAGCGGCGGGAGCGACACCTACCCGCATTCGACCGTACGGTGAGCCGGGAGGAGGCCGCCCTGGAGGCGATCGTCACGGGGCTGCTCGAGCCGGTCGGCGCCGACGCGGTGACACGCTCGGTGGTCGTTGCGCTGGTGGATTTCCCGTTTTGGGACTCACTGCGCCGCGGAGGCGTGCCCGTCGACCGCCTCCCGGATCTGCTGTTCGACCTCGTCTCGGACCACCTGCGACGGGTCGGCATCAAGGCCGACCGTCCCAACGGAAGGAACCGGCCATGACCGCTCTCCAGGACCCCGGCCTCGTCGTCCCGCCCGGCCACGGCGAGGGCACCTGGCACCTCGACGTCTTGTGGAACTGGAAGATTCCCGCGGCGACCACCGGGGGCGCATTCTCCCTCGCCGAGCAGCTGCTCCCACAAGGCTCCGCTCCGCCGGCGCACCGGCACACCCGTGAGGACGAGGCGTGGATCGTCCTAGACGGGGAAGTCTCGTTCTTCCTCAACGGAGGAGAGCACCTCGCCGGCGCCGGCACCTACGTGTTCGGACCCCGTGGACATGAGCACACCTTCTTGGTCCGCTCGCAGACCGCCCGGATGGCTACGCTGTTGCTGCCCGGGGCCTGCGAGGAGTTCTTCCACGCCACCGGCCACCCGGCGACAGCTCTCACGCTGCCGCCAGCGACCCCGCCCGACATGGCCGCACTGATGGAGGGCATGGCACGCTTCGGCATCGAGATGGTCGGACCGCCGCCACAGCTGTAGTGCCGCGACCAGTCGTGGGACGGTGGGCACGGACGGCGATGCTAGACCTCGGCAGGGCGACGCCAGCCGGGGGTCATGATCGGACTGTTGGAGGAGTTGGGATGACCCGCACCCGGTTCCGCGGCGAGATCGCGGGGGTTGGCAGCAGCAGCGGTACGCGGGTCGTGGTGGGCCGCTGGGTGGCCTCGCCGCTGGGGTCGTTCACGGACGCGATGGTCGAGACTGCGCTCGGGCACCGGTTGCTGGTGGCGCCCAGTCCGGAGGTCGCGCAGTTTGTGCGAGCGACGTACTCCTTCGACGAGGTCCGCATCGAGGAGGTCGCCACCGAGGGATGGTCGGTGCGGTCGGCCTCGCTGGCCCTCGATCTGACCTCTGGCCGCAGGACGCTCCTCGGGCGGCTGCTGCGCCTGGTGCCCGTCCGGTTGGCCGCGAGTCCGGCGTGGTGCACGGTGACCGACCCGGTGGCCCGCATCCTCCTACGCGGCGTGCGCACCCGCGGCAGCGCCGGCGAGGGCCGCCGAGAGCGGTACGGGGCGACCGACCACCACGCCGTCACCGCCATGTCCGGCTCCTTCGATGGCGTGGACCTTGGGGAGCTCCGCCCGGTGCTGCCCGCGCCGCGGTTCGGCTTCTCCTCGACGCCGGCTCGGCCGTCGATCACCCGAGTGGTCACGACGGTGTGCCGGACGGTGCCATAGAGGTTCTCCTGGTTGGCGTCCGGGCTCAGGCCTGGGCCCCGGTTCACTCCGCCAGGCATCGACGGTGAGTTGTAACGCAGGTGCCACGCGACAACTCCATGACCACGGACGCCCTGGCCGCACACCCCTGCTAACCCCTGACAATGCAAGGCGGCGACCCCCCGCGAACGCAAGTTTGTCGGCACGGATCAGATCGTCAACCCGGACGCGCCGGCTCGCGGCGGAAACAAGCGCCGCGCGGCTGGCGCGCCGGCAGCGCGGTCGCCCGGGCACCTCGCGTGCTGATCACGTCGGCGCGTGTGTTCGAGCGCTGTCCTACGCCGATGGCAGCGGTCGGAGATCGGGTGCCACCCAGGTCTTCCTCGCTTGGGCGCTGGCGAGCCGGCGCGAGGTGTAGTGCCGCGTGATGATCCGCTTGTCGAGCAACCAGGGATGCCGCCTCAGCAGCTCTTCAAAGCTCGCGCCGCCACCGACGTTGCGGCAGTGCGCCACGATCTTGACCCAGGCGCCGGTGAGAGTCCGGTTGTAGCGCTGCGGCTTCCCGTGGGCAACCGCGATGCCTTCAACGATCCGGGACAACTCCTCCTCCGCTTGGGTGGTGAACCCCGTGTCGTCGAGCAGCAGCCACGCGAGCCGCAGATGCTCGCGATGACCGAACGGGCCACGGGGATGACCGCTTCGCACGTCGGCGAGCCATTGCCGGTCGGATGGTGTCGGCACCTTCGATCACTCCTCTGGGCCACCGATCGGTTGCCTGAACCGGGCGCAGCCTTGATCCCGATCAAACCGCTGTGCGCGCCGCTCGGCAAACTGGTTTCCGCGCTGGGACGCGCGTGGCCGGAGGAACGTCGTGGAGGTCGGCACCGCCTGTTCGTCAGGTCGGCTCGACAGGAACGGCGCCCCGAATCTGCTCGCGCAGGATGTCGGCGTGACCGCAGTGCTGGGCCAGCTCGCGCAGGACATGCATGTAGATCCACCGCAAAGGCAGCAGCCCCCGACGGTTGCCGGTCACGACGTCGTCCAGCCCCAGACCTGCGGTGGCACGTCCGGACGCTTCGCAGGCTTCCTGGTGTGCACGTCGTACGCTCTCGATCGAGTCCACGTCTGTGAGCATGAAGGACTGGTCGGGCGTCTCGGCGATTCCGATCTCGGCGCGCGAACGACCGGTCACGGCCTGGTCGAACCAGACCCTTTCCACGAAAGTGGCGTGCTTGACCAGGCCGAGCAACGTCGTGCGCGAGGGAACCAGTCGCCGGCGCGCCTGTTCCTCGGTCAGCCCCGATAGGCACTCGTTGAGCGCCGCACGGTGCTGATCGATGAAGGTCTCGAACTGAAGCTGAATCGGGCTGTCGATGACACTCTCAGCAGACGCGGGTCGCTCCTCACTCATGGCCCCACTATGTCAATCAAGGCGTGGTTCCGGGGCTGCCCGCTGGGGCGGCCACTCGCAGGTGGGGGTCGAGCCGATCTGCGCCTGCGCAGGGTCCAATCCTGCCCCTGACACGCTCCGGCTCGTGGACCGCGTAGCGTTGCTTGGGTGGCACAAGCAGGAAGGGTGAAGCGGCTTGCCGTGGCCGGTGCGACCGGGCTGCTCGGCGCGCAGGTGGTGCAGATCGCCTCGGCGGCCGGATACGAGGTGGTCGCCCTCAGCCGAAGCGCCGGCGTCGACCTCACCGATCCGGACGCCATCGGTGACCGGCTCGACGGCGTGGACGCGGTCATCGACGTCACGCGGTCCCCGTCGATGGTCGAGCAGGAGGCGGTGGACTTCTTTACCACGGTGGCGTCGAACCTCGGTGCGGCGGCGCGGTCGGCCAGCGTGCGGCGCACCGTCGTGCTCTCCATCGTCGGGATCGAGGAGAGCCAGGACTTCGGGTGGTACGTCGCGACCTTGGCGCACGAGCGCGCGACGCGCGAGCACGCGCCCGGCACGCGGGTGCTGCGCGCCACCCAGTTCCACGAGTTCCCCGGCCAGGTGCTCGAGCGGGCCAGGCGCGGAAGCCGGGCACAGATCATGGCCATGCCCACGCAGCCCGTCGCCTCGGCCGAGGTGGCGCAGCTCTTGTTCGAGATGGCCACCGGTCCCGGGCAGGGCGACGCCGAGCTCGCCGGACCGCGGCAGGAGAACGTGGTCGATCTCGTGCGCCGGTTGGTGGCGCTGCGCGGCGACGAACTCGAGGTCGAACCCGTCCCGGCACCGGCGAGCATGGACGGCGGGTCGGTCCTGCCCGGTCCCCAGGCACTGATCAAAGGGATGGACTGGGAGACGTGGGCCCAGGCGGCCGTCGCGTCCCGGCCGAGCGGCGGACCGACACACACGATGAGGCACCTTGCCTGACGCTCATCGGTGCAGCAGCGCGACTGGCGGCGGAAAGGCGCACCCCTTGGGGTGCCGCGGTCAGTCGTCCATCGCTTCAATCCCGAGCTCGGGGATAGTCCGGTACGACCGGACCTGAGTTCGTTGTCGTTGTCGCTGGGCGGTGAGCCACACTGGTCGCGTGAATC
>DASSKA010000100.1:0-6368 GCA_035690905.1 Nocardioidaceae bacterium
GGGTCTCCGTCCGCGAGCAGGCCGTAGAGCTTGCGCCGGGTGTCGGCGAGGATCTCGGCCGCCTCGGCGCGCTGCTGGGCGGTGCCGGAGACCACGACCTGCCAGACCGCGGACATCACCTGCCCGATCACCGGCTTGAGGTCGTGCGACTCAGGCTCCGCCTCCGTGTCGTCGTCGAACGGCCGCCAGGTGGCGGCCAGCTCGTCGGGGTGCTCCTCGACGTAGCGGCGACCGGCGTCGCTGAGCTGCAGCAGCCGCCGCCCGTCGGCGTCGCGGCCCTCGACGAGGCCTTCGTCCTCGAGCTGCTGGACGGTCGGGTACACCGAGCCGGGGCTCGGCTTCCACGCCCCGCGGCTGCGCTCGGCGATCTGCTGGATGATCTGGTAGCCGTTCATCGGCTCGACGGCGAGCACGTCCAAGATGGCCGCGCGCACGTCGCCGCGGCGTACCTTCGGCGCCCCGGTCTTGGCGCCGGCCAGGCCGAGCAGGCCCTGCACCCACGGCGGCGGACCGCCGGTCCACGACGTGCCGCCCCGGTGCCCGTGCCAGCTGCGCGGCTGGTCCCAAGGGCTGTCCCACGGACTGCGACCCATGATGGTGTCCTCCCTGTTGCTTCTCGCGAGAAGGTGCAGACTCCCAACACTTCTCGCGACTGTTCGCAACACTCTTACGATATATCGCGACCGTTCGGCGAGCAACGACTTTCTCGCGCCGGTCTGATCCGGACACTCCGCGACAGGACCCTGCGCGGGCGTGGCGGTTCGTCCACCCGGGAGCGACCCGGCGCGGCAGCGCGCGATCCGGCGCGGCGGCACCTACGGTGAGGGGCTGTGTCCCCCGAGAGCTCCTTCGACCGCTACGGCCCCGACGTGCTGAGCACCGACTGGCGCGCGCCCAAGCGTGGCCGCGCGGTGGAGATCGAGGCCGACCGCGGCCTCGTCGTGGAGGAGGTGACCACCGACTGGTGCGGGGAGATCGTGACCGTCGAGCGGGACCTGATGACGGTCACCCTCGAGGACCGGCGCGGCAAGCGTCGTACCTTCCCCCTCGGCCCCGGCTTCCTGCTCGAGGGCGTCCCGGTGATCCTGACGCCCCCGGCACGCAAGGGACCCGCGCAGCAGACCCGCACCGCGTCCGGCTCGGTGGCGGTGCCGGGCACCAAGGCCCGGGTGGCCCGGGCCAGCCGGATCTTCGTGGAGGGCCGCCACGACGCCGAGCTGGTGGAGAAGGTCTGGGGCGACGACCTGCGGGTCGAAGGGGTGGTGGTGGAGTACCTCGAAGGCGTCGACGACCTGAGCGCCCAGCTCCAGGACTTCCGCCCGGGTCCCGAGCGGCGGGCCGGCGTGCTGGTCGATCACCTCGTGCCCGGCTCCAAGGAGAGCCGGATCGCGCAGGCGGTCGCCAAGAGCCCGGTGGGCAAGCACGTGCTCATCGTCGGTCATCCGTTCATCGACATCTGGCAGGCGGTCAAGCCCGAGCGGCTCGGTCTGGAGCGGTGGCCGCAGGTGCCCCGCAACGTGGAGTGGAAGAAGGGCATCTGCCAGCACCTGGGCTGGCCGCACCGGGACACCGCGGACACCGCGCGCGCCTGGAAGCACATCCTGTCCAAGGTTTCGTCGTACGCCGACCTGGAGCCCGCCCTGCTCGGTAGAGTCGAGGAGCTGATCGACTTCGTCACGGCCTGAGGGGGACGTCATGGGCCAGCCGCCCTTCTCCTACGGACAGCCCGGCGGGCTGGTGCCCTCGTCGGAGGAGCGGACCTGGGCCTGGGTCTCGCACGCCGGGTCCCTGGTGGCCGCCATGGTTGCGTTGGCCTTCATCTGCCCGCTGGTCATCATGCTGACCAAGGGCAACGAGTCGCCGTTCGTCCGCCGGCACGCCGTGGAGTCGCTGAACTTCCAGATCTCGCTCTACATCTACGCGCTGGTCTGCTTCGTGCTGGTGTTCGTGCTGGTCGGGTTCTTCCTGTTCATCGCGCTGGGCGTCTTTGCGCTGGTCGCGATCATCCTGGCCACCGTGAAGGCGGCCAACGGCGAGGAGTTCCGCTACCCGCTGTGCATCCGGCTGGTTCACTGACTAGGGCAGCAGGTCGCGCACCACGGCGTCGGCGAGCAGCCTTCCTTCCCTGGTGAGTACGACGCGGGCGCCTGCCGGCGCCGAGACGAGCCCGCGCTCCACCAGCTCGGGCAGCCGGTCCCGGCCGGCCTGGTCCAGCACGTCGACGGGCAGCCCGTCGTACAACCGGAGCTCCAGCAAAACCCGCTCCACCCGCCGCGTCTCAGCGTCGAGAAGCTCTCGTGCGTGCGCGGGCGAGACCCCGGCGTGCAGCCGGTCGGCGTACGCCGCGGGGTGCTTCACGTTCCACCACCGCACCCCGTTCACGTGCGAGTGCGCCCCCGGGCCGATCCCCCACCAGTCGCCGCCGGTCCAGTAGGTCAGGTTGTGCCGGCACCGGTCGGCTGGTGACCGCGCCCAGTTGGACACCTCGTACCAGCCCAGTCCGGCCGCGCCGAGGACCTCGTCGGCGAGCAGGTACTTGTCGGCAAGGTCGTCATCGTCGGGCGCGGGGATCTCCCCGCGCCGCACCCGCCGGGCCAGCGCGGTGCCCTCCTCGACGATCAGCGAGTACGCCGACACGTGGTCCGGGTTGCTGTCCAGAGCCGCACGCAGCGAGCTCTCCCAGTCCGGGAGCGACTCCCCCGGGGTGCCGTAGATCAGGTCCAGGCTGACGCTGCCGAAGCCCGCCTCGCGCGCCCAGTGCACCACCTTCGGGACCCGCTCCGGGTCGTGGGTACGGTCCAGCACGGCCAGCACGCGCGGCACCGCCGACTGCATGCCGAAGGAGATCCGGTTGATCCCGCCGTCGCGCAGCGCGGCCAGGTCGGCCGCGGAGACACTGTCCGGGTTGGACTCGGTGGTCACCTCGGCGCCGGGCGCCAGGCCGAACTCGTCGTCGATCGCGGCCAGCACCCCGGACAGGTGACCAGGCGGGAGCAGGGTCGGGGTGCCGCCACCGAAGAACACCGTGGACACGGGTACGCCGACCGGGCCGAGCACCTTGCGGGCCAGCCGGACCTCGTCGATCGCGGCCTGGGCGTACGACGCGCGCGATGCACCTGGCGCGTCGCCGAGGTCGGCGGCGGTGTAGGTGTTGAAGTCGCAGTAGCCGCACCGCACGGTGCAGAACGGCACGTGCACGTAGAACCCGAACGGCCGCTCGCCCAGCCCGTCGAGCGCCGACGACGGAAGCGACCCGTCGGTGGGCGCGGGCTCACCCTCGGGCAGCGTGGACGGCATGCGTCCATGCTGTCACGGGCAGGTCACCGCCCGGGAAGCTCGGCTGACGCGGCGCCGGATGTCACCAGGGCGCCGAGCCGGTCCTCCAGGCCGGCCAGCCAGGCGGTGGCACCGATCCCGGAGAGGGTGGCCCGGGCCTGGTCGAGCAGCGGTTCGGCCTCGGCGGCGCGGCCCTGCCCGGTCAGCCACACGCCGAGGTCGGCGCGCGCCATGGCCAGGTGCACGACCGAGCCCCACGCGTCGTAGGCCGAGATGGCCGCAGACAGACCACGCTCCACCGCCTCGGGGTCGCCGTCGTGGCGGTCAGCCCAGAGCGCTTCCAATCGCTGCCGGTGGCCCTTCAGCGAGTTCGGGATGCGGGTCTGCGAGTCGTCGGTGAACTCCAGCAGCCGGTCGTAGGCGGCGCGGTCGCCCGTGGTCACCACCAGGTCGACCGCAGCGCTCCAGAAGTGCGGGAGGTCGTCCCAGGTCCCGCTGAACCGGAAGATCCGCTCCAGTGCGGAGAGCACGGCCGCGAGCGCGTCCGTCGTACGCCCGCCCGCGCGGGCCGCCAGCGCTTCGGTGAAGTCCACCCAGGCCTCGGCCGCGTCGTCGTCGATCACCGGGCGGGAGTCCGGGGACCACGGGAGCGTCCAGGGTTCCCCGCGGGCGTCCGCGAGCTCCGCCTGAAGGGAGACGAAGCTGCCCTCGTTCGTCTCGACCGCCGCATACTCGCCCGCGAGGACCTCTTCCAGCTCTTCCCACAGTCCCCGCTCGAAGAGTGCGATGGCGAGGTTGACCCGGGCGAAGGAGATCCAGATCGACGCGCCGGCAGTCGATGCCGCTGCCAAGGCCTCGCGTCCCTTGTCGAGGGCCCCCGGAACGTCGTCAGAGTTCATGAAGGCGCTCAGGTTCAGCAGCGCCCGGGCCAGCGCGGCCGGCCGGTGCTGGTCGCGCGCCATGTTGGCCGACGCCTCCAGCAGCGCCTGCGCGAAGGACATCAGCCCTTGCGTCGCGTAGTGCAGCCCCAGCGAGCTGAAGGCCCCCGCGATCGCGTCCACCTTGCCGAGCCGCTCGGCCAGCCGCACGCGGGCCTCGTTGAGGTCGCGGATGTCATGGCTCAACCGCAGCTTGCAGGTGATCATCGCGTCCGAGAGCACGAGCAGCGCCTGGTCGGCGTCCGGATGCCCCTGGAGCCGGTCCCACCAGGGTTCGGCGACGGCCAGACCGCCGTCGTTGTCGCCCTGATCACACAGCACCCGCGCGTGTGCTGCCGCGGCGATCCCGGCACGCACCGGGTCGCCGAGATCCTCGAACTCCGCGGTCGCCTGCCGGGCGTGCTGCAAGGCGGGCTCGTACCTTCCGGCCTGCATGAGGGCCCAGGCCAGGTCGCTGCGCAGCCGGGCGCGGGTCGCCACCTCGCCTACGTGCGCGAGGGCGGTGGTCAGGTGCCCGGCCGCCTCGGCGGGGGCACCCAGCGCCTCGGCCCGCCGGGCGGCCCGCTCGAGCTGCCCGATCGCCAGCTCCTGCAGCTGCGCGGCGTCGGGATCCGTGGGGATCGCCTCGAGCGCGTCCAGGTAGTGCTGGGCGATCATCGGCGCGAGGTCCTCGCCGGTGTCCTCGTCGGCCAGCAGCAGCTTCACCGCGGCCAGGTGCATGGCCTTGCGGTCGCGGCGCGAGAGCGTCCCGTAGGCGACCTGCCGGACCGCGGACTGCACGAACCGGTACTGCCCGAACTCCGCGCTCAGCCGGCTGGACTGCCGGCTGAGGATCTGCAGCCGCACCAGCTCGGCGAGCACCCGGTCCAGGTCGACGACCTGCGGGCAGAGCGCCGCGATCTCCTCCCGGTGGAAGGACTCCCCGAGCACCGACCCCGCGTCGACGACCCGACGCTGCTCGGAGGTCAGGGTGTCCAGCCGGGCGCTGATCAGCGCGTGCAGCGACGCGGGGGCGCCGACGGCGTCCAGGTCCAGCCGTTCCGCGTCGGCCAGCACGTACTGTCCGCCCCGCGGAACCACGAGGTCCCGGTCGATCAGCGAGCGCACCGTCTCGACGGCGAACAGCGGCACCCCATCCGCTCGCCGCACCAGGTCCGCGCGGGCGTCGTCGGGCAGCCCGGCCACCAGCCCGCCGAGCAGCCGGGACATGTCGGCGTCGGACAGCGTCGGCAGGTGTACGACGGTGCACTGGCGGTTCGTGGCCAGCGACGGGTGCGCCTCGAGCAGCCCCGGACGGCTCAGCAGCAGCACGAAGCACGGGAACGACCCGACGGCGAGCAGGTAGTCGATGAAGGCGAGCAGACCCTCGTCGGCGTGCTGGGCATCGTCGATGACCAGCACCACGGTCTCCTCGCCGGACCCGACCCGCTCCAGGAAGGTCGCCCACGCCGCGAACAGGTCCTCGCGGTCGAAGGTTCCGACGGCTCCCGAACCGAGCAGCGCGCTCAGCCTCGGCCTGATCCAGACCCGCTCGTCCGGGTCGGTGACGTAGTGGTCGAGACCGTCGTCCAGGAGCCGCTCCGGATCCACGTCCCGGTCGTCGTCGGCCTCGGGAAGCGCGGTGCTCAGCCTGCCCCGGATCGCGTCGGCGAGGGCGTAGAACGCGACGCCTTCGCCGTAGGCAAGGCATCGGCCGCTGTGCCAGCGGAACTCGGTGGTCAGCCCGTCGACGTACTTCTCGAACTCCCAGGCCAGCCGGGACTTGCCCACCCCCGGGTCGCCATCGACGACCACCAGGCCGGGCCGGCCGCCCTCCTCCACGGAGTGGAACAGCTCCTTGACCAGCCGCAGCTCCCGGTCCCGGCCCACCAGCGGCGCCTCCAGACCGTCGGCCCGCTGCGCGCCGCCCCGGGCGGCGACCACGGCGCGCACCGCCCACAGCGGCACCGGCTCCACCTTGCCCTTCAGCTGGTGGCTGCCCACGTCGACGTAGGTGATCGCCGAGGAGGTCAGCAACCGGGTCGTCTCATCGACCCACACCTGCCCCGGCGCCGCCACCGACTGCACCCGCGAAGCGGTGTTCACCGCATCCCCGGCCACCATCCCCTGCGCCTCCGCGCCGATCGTCACCGCCACCTCACCGGTCACGATCCC
>DASSKA010000101.1:0-5320 GCA_035690905.1 Nocardioidaceae bacterium
AGGTCTCCGCCTGGTAGGCGCCGTTCCGGCCGCCGCCGTCGCGCCAAGCCTTCAGATCCGCCTCGGTCATCTCGGTGACCCGCTGGGCGAACAGCAGCTGCCCGCGCACCCGGGTGGCCGCCAGCACCTTCAGGTGGCCGAGGTAGCGCTTGCGCTGCCCGGGGGACAGGTCGACGATCTGGCGCACGTACTCCTCGCCGATCTCGTCGAACCGGGGCGGCGGCTTGAGCGGGTCGGCCTCCCAGGAGGGCCGCACGAAGCCCTCGCCCGGCACCCAGCCGGCCGGCCAGTGCTGGCCGGCCGCCTCGACCATCTTCTTGAACCCGTCGGCCCGCGCCAGGTTCTGCGCGTCGCTGCCGATGCTGAAGGTCTCCGCCTGGTAGGCGCCGTGCCGGCCGCCGCCGTCGCGCCAGACCACCCTTGCGGAGACGCCCCCGTCGGTCTTCGTGCGCCTGTCGATCCACTCCATGACCACACCTCTCCAGTGAGGCCGGTGCTACCACCGTGCTACCACCAGGTGGGCGGCTGCCGCCGGGGACGCAAGAAGCCCCAGGTCAGAGACCTGGGGCCGCGGTGCGCGAGGGGGGAGTTGAACCCCCACGCCCTTTCGGGCACACGGACCTGAACCGTGCGCGTCTGCCTATTCCGCCACTCGCGCGAGAAGCGCGCTCAGGTTATCCCACCTCTCCGCAATGGCCCAAACCGGTGCCTCGGCCGTCTGGGGCAGCCCGTTACGATTCACTGCAGGCCGATTCAGCCCGGCCTCGTTGGCGTGCACGGAAGGAGGGTTGCGTGGGTGTGCTGAACCGCTTCGAGAACCGCCTCGAGCAGCTGGTCTCGGGTGCCTTCGCGCGCGCCTTCCGGAGTGCCGTGCAACCGGTCGAGCTCGCCGCCGCCCTCCAACGCGAGGTGGACAACTCCGCACAGATCCTGTCGCGCGACCGGCGGCTGGTGCCCAACAGCTTCCACGTCGAGCTGTCCCCGGCCGACTACGAGCGGCTCTCGCCGTACGGCACCACGCTCGCCGAGGAGCTCACCGACATGCTGCGCGAGCACGCCCACGAGCAGAGCTACGTGTTCACCGGCCCGGTCTCGATCAACTTCGACCGGGCAGAGGACCTGAGCACCGGCCGGTTCCACGTGCGCAGCGCCGCGATGGCGCGGGTCACCCCGGCCGACGAGCGCAACGTCCGTGACACTGCGGTACGACGGGCGCAGGTGGTGCTCGAGGTCAACGGCATGCGGCACACCCTGGAGCCGCCGGGCCTGGTGATCGGCCGGGGCACGGCCGCCGACCTGCGCGTGAACGACCCCGGGGTGTCCCGGAGGCACGCCGAGATCCGGGTGGTCCCCGGCGGACTGGTGCCGCAGGTCAGCGTCGTCGACCTCGGCTCCACCAACGGTCTGTTCGTCAACGGCCAGCGCGTCCAGCAGGCGACCCTCGAGGACGGCTCGCAGGTCCGGGTCGGCAACACCACGATGACCGTCCGGCACGTCGCCCGGCGAGAGGACGAGGATGTCTGAGCTGACGCTCACGCTGATCCGCTTCGCCTACCTCGCGATTCTGTGGATCTTCGTGCTGGCCGCCATCTCGGTGGTCCGCTCGGACATGTTCGGAGCCCGCGTCGAGCAGAGCCCGCGGGCCGAGCGGCGCGCTCAGAAGCAGGCCCAGCGCCAGGCTCAGAAGCGGGCCCGCCAGCCGAAGCGCGCCCGCGGGGCCCCCACCCGGGTGGTCATCCTCGACGGCGGCAACGCGGGCGAGAGCGTGGCTCTGGACGGCGCGCCGCTGCTCATCGGCCGCGGCCCCGACGCGGCGATCCGGCTGGACGACGACTACGTCTCCACCCGGCACGCCCGCATCGCGGCGTCCGGTGACCAGTGGTACGTGGAGGACCTCGGGTCCACCAACGGGACCTACCTCGGCACCCGTCGGCTCACCCAGCCGGCGGTCGTCCAGGCGGGCAGCCAGATCCGCATCGGCAAGACCACGCTCGAGCTGAAGAAGTAGCCCGTGCCGATGACCGCGCCAACTCTGAGCCTCCGGTATGCCGCGCTCTCTGACGTGGGCCGGGTGCGCAAGGACAACCAGGACTCCGGATTCGCCAGCCAGCACCTGCTGGTGGTGGCGGACGGCGTCGGCGGCGCGGTGCGCGGCGACCTGGCCAGCAGTACGGCGGTGCAGAGCATCCGCCGTCTCGACGGGCCCCCTCCCGAGGACATGGTGGAGGCGCTGGCCGGCGCCATCCACCGGGCCCACGACCGGATCGCCGAGCTCGTGGAGGCCGACCCGGAGCTGGACGGCACCAGCACCACGGTGACCGCCGCGCTGTTCGACGGCGGCCGGCTGGCCGTCGGCCACGTCGGTGACAGCCGCGGCTACCTGTACCGCGGTGGCGAGCTTCGCCGGTTGACCAAGGACCACACCTTCGTGCAGACCCTCATCGACGAGGGCCGGATCACCGAGGCGGAGTCCCGGGTCCATCCCCACAAGAACCTCATCCTCCGCGCCGTGGACGGGGTGCACGACGCAGACCCCGACCTGTCTCTGGTCGACCTCGAGCCCGGGGACCGGATCCTGCTGTGCAGCGACGGCTGCTCGGGGGTGCTCGACGACGACCGGATCGGCGACATCCTGGGCACCGGATCGGTCGACTTCGCGGCCGTGGAACTGGTGCGTGCCAGCCTGGAGGCGGGCTCCACCGACAACATCACCTGCGTCGTCGCCGACGTGGTGACCGCCGACGGAGACGAGCCGGCCGCACCGCCTCCGCCCGGCCAGCGGTCGATGCTGGTCGGGGCCGCCGCCGAGCACCCGCGCCGGGGTGGCGCGATCTCCAAGAGCTTCTTCCGCGGACACCGCAGCGGCGACACCGGTGAGCTCGAGCCGGTGCGCGACGAGGACTCCGGCGCCGTCGACCCGGAGGAGCTGCGCTACGCCCCCCGGCCGCCGCGCCGGTTCCTGTGGCTGCGCCGCGCCGCCGCGCTGGTCGTGCTGGCCATCCTGGTCTGGGTGCTCGGCACCCTCGCCTACCGGTGGACCCAGGACCAGTACTACGTGGCCGCCGACGGCCCGAACGTGGCCATCTTCAAGGGCGTGCAGGCCGATCTCCCGGGGATGCGGCTCAACCAGCTCTACGAGGAGACCCGGGTGACGCTGGCGTCGCTGCCGGACTACCGGGCCGACCAGGTGCGCAGCGGGATCAGCGCGGCGGGCCTGACCGAGGCGCACAACATCGTCTCCCGGCTCACCGGGCTGGCCCGGGTCTGCCCCACGCCCACCCCGACCCCCTCGCCGTCCCCGAGCGGCACGGCCACCCGGCACCACCACAAGAAGGCTGGCCAGGCAGCCGGGCCCAGGGCCAGTGCCGGGCCGTCACCCACGGCATCCTCGTCGCCGAGCCCGTCGTCCAACCCGTCCTCCGGCGCATCCCCCCGTGGAACGTCCAGCGGGGTGGCCGCTCCGGTGCCCAGCCCCGCGCTGGCACCACCCGACTGCATCAGGGCGACTCCATGAGCGCCGCCCTCCCGCAGGGGTTCGTGCACCGGCGTCGCCGCGGTGCCGAGCTGTTCCTGCTCATCATCAGCCTGGTGGTCGGCATCGGTGCCTACGCCGCCGTCGGCCTCGGCGTGAAGGGTCGCGTGCCCGCGGACATCTACACGTACGGCGGGTGGCTGGTGCTGCTGCTCGTCGTCGCCCATGTCGTGGTCCGGTACGCCGCGCCGTACGCCGACCCGGTCCTGCTGCCCGTGGTGGCGGCGCTGAACGGGATCGGCCTGGCCGAGATCCACCGGCTGGACCTGAGCGGGACCGCCGGCACCGGACACCTGGCCTCCAAGCAGCTGGTCTGGATGACGATCGGGGTGGTGCTGTTCGCCGGAGTGCTGCTCGGCCTGCGCGACCACCGGCGGCTGCAGGCGTTCACCTACTCTTTCGGGCTGGCTGCCATCGTGCTGCTGCTGCTGCCGATGCTGCCGGTGATCGGCGAGAGCATCAACGGCGCCCGGATCTGGATCCGGCTCGGCCCGCTGAGCTTCCAGCCGGGCGAGGTGGCCAAGATCGCGCTGGTGCTGTTCTTCGCCGGCTACCTGGTGGTGCACCGCGACGCGCTGGCCCTGGCCGGCCGCCGGTTCGGCGGCATCGACTTCCCGCGCGGCCGGGATCTGGGCCCGATCCTGCTGATGTGGCTGGTCAGCATGGGCGTGCTGGTGTTCCAGAGCGACCTCGGCTCGTCGCTGCTGTTCTTCGGGCTGTTCGTGGTGATGCTCTACGTCTCCACCGAGCGGCCGGGCTGGCTGGTGCTCGGCGCGGTGCTGTTCGGCATCGGCTCCTACCTGGCCTACCTCGTCGTGGCCCACGTCCAGGTGCGCGTGGTCGCCTGGCTGCACCCGTTCTCGTCCGCCGTGGACTCCTACCAGCTCGTCCAGGGGCTCTACGGGATGGCCTGGGGCGGCCTGGTCGGCCGGGGCCTCGGCCTCGGGGACCCCGGGCTGACGCCGCTGGGCTACTCGGACTTCATCATGGCCTCGCTCGGTGAAGAGCTCGGGCTGACCGGGGTGATGGCGCTGCTGGTGCTCTACGGCCTGATCGTCGAGCGCGGCCTGCGCACCGCGCTGATCTGTCGCGACCCGTTCGGGAAGCTGGTCTCGACCGGCCTGGCCATCGTCTTCGCGCTGCAGGTGTTCGTGGTGATCGGCGGCGTGACCCGGCTGATCCCGCTCACCGGGCTGACCACCCCGTTCCTTTCCTACGGCGGCTCCTCCCTGGTCGCCAACTGGGTGATCATCGGCCTGCTGCTGCGCATCTCCGACCACGCCCGCCGGCCCACGCCGGAGCTCTCGTCCGGCCCCTCCGACAGCGACGCCACCCAGGTGGTGAACATGCGATGAACCGACCGATCCGGACCATGGCGATCTTCTGCATGCTGCTGTTCCTGGCGCTGCTCGCCAACTCGACGTACCTGCAGTACTTCCAGGCCAGCGCGCTGAACTCGCACAACGACAACACGCGGGTCCGGAACGCGGAGTACTCCCGCAAGCGCGGCGCGATCCTGGTCGCCGGGAAGTCCATCGCCGAGAGCAAGCCGGTCAAGGACCAGTACAAGTACCTGCGCTACTACCCGGAGGCCCGCAAGTACGCCCACCTGACCGGCTACTACTCCTACATCTACGGACGCAACGCACTCGAGCTGACCCAGAACGCGATCCTGTCCGGCAGCGACCCCCGGCTGTTCGTGAACCGGCTCGGCGACCTGCTCGGCAACAACGCGCCGAAGGGCGGCAGCGTCACGCTGACCATCAACCCGAAGGCGCAGGACGCCGC
>DASSKA010000102.1:0-15594 GCA_035690905.1 Nocardioidaceae bacterium
CCGGGCCGTCCCCTCGGCCTCTCCGAGCAGGGTGGCCAACAGGTGGACGGGCTCGGTCGCGGAGTGGCCGCCCGTGGTGGCGGCCAGCTGGGCGGCCTCGATCGCCTCACGACTGCGGGTGGTGAACTTCTCGGCCGAGAACTGGCTCATGCGCTTGGCTCCTCCTGACGTCTGGATCCGATGATGGCGCGCCCGACCCCGTCCTGTCAGTCGGCCGTCCGGGTCGGGCGGGTCACCAGACATAACGTGGATGAAGTTGAGTCCATTCCGCTCAACTTGAGTCGTTCGTCCCTCCGGCTGGCTGCGCCAGCGTCGTCGACACCCCGACTTCGCAGCCGATGCACTAGAGTGGACCCTGTTGAAGGGATGGCCCTTGGGCCGTCCTGGCCGCACACGAAGGTGCGGCTTGTATCTCGTACTCCTGGTTTTCGGTTCGCTGGACATCAGTACAGGTGGATGTCTTCAGCACGGCTCGAGGGCACAGTGCTCTCGGCATCGAACAAAGGAACAGATCATGGCTCAGGGCACCGTCAAGTGGTTCAACGCTGACAAGGGCTTCGGCTTCATCGCGCAAGATGGTGGCGGCGAGGACGTGTTCGTTCACTTCTCCGCCATCCAGTCCAGCGGTTTCAAGTCGCTCGACGAGAATCAGAAGGTCGAGTTCGACATGACCCAGGGCCCCAAGGGTCCGCAGGCTGAGAACGTCCGCATCTCCTGACTTCACGACGAAGGGCCCCGGCCAATTGGCGGCCGGGGCCCTTCGCGCGTGGTGCGGGATGCGCCGTCGCATTGGTCGGCCACCCGTACCCGGTCTGCGCGGCACCTGCTGCTGGCTGGTGCAGACGATCTCTGCAGGTAGGTGACGCGCACACTGGCGCACGTCTCGCGTGACGTCGAGGTCACGCCCAACGGTCTTGCCGTGCCCCGACGCGTCGGTTCGCGGCTAAAGACGCGGCTTCAGCGGGCGCGCTGTTGCCACTAGTGCCGGCACCGTCGCCGTGCGTTGCGGAGCTCGGCACCCACCGCGTGCAGATGGCGGACCGCTGAGGCGTACGACGCGCGGGCGGTGACCTCCTCGTACCTGACGGACCGGGTCTCGCAGAATCGACGGACGACGACCTGTGCGTGTCGGAGGTTCGGTCGCGGCATGCTCGGGAACAGGTGGTGCTCGATCTGATAGTTCAGACCGCCGAGCGCGTAGTCAACGAACATCCCGCCTCGCACGTTGCGGGAGGTGAGCACCTGCCGCAGCAGCGGGTCTTCGGCCTGGTCGGGCTTGAGAACAGGCATGCCCTTGTGCCCAGGCGCGAACGAGCACCCTAGGTAGATGCCGAATACGGCCTGATGCACAACGGCGAACACGATTACCTGCTGCCAGCTCAGTGCGCTGAGAAGGAGCGCTAGGTAAGCGGCAACATGCATCACGAGGAGCGCCGACTCCAGCCCACGGTGGCGCGCCCCGGGTCGCATGAGCGCTCGCGCGCTGGACACGTGGAGGTTCATCGCCTCGAGAGTCAGCAGCGGGAAGAACAACCAGGCCTGGTGCCGGGTCAGCCAGCTTGCCAGCCGCCTTCTGCCCAGAGCGTGGTCTGCGTCGAACACCAGGGCGCCGGGGTACACGTCGGGGTCCGAGGTCAGGTCGTTCGGGTGGGCGTGGTGGGCGTTGTGCTTGGCAATCCACCATGTGTAGCTCAGGCCGTTGAGCAGGTTGCCGCTCACGAGGCCCAGCACCTGGCTGACGCCGCGCCGGCGGGTGATCTGGCGATGGCCGGCGTCGTGGCCGAAGAAGGCGATCTGCGTCGACACCACGGCGAGGACCGGAGCGAGCAGTATCGCCCACCAGGACTCGCGGAGCGCCAGCAGTCCGGTCACTGTTGCGGCCAAGGCGAACAGCGAGACCGCCAGCAGAGCGGCGTAGAACCCCGGCCGGGGACGGAGCAGGCCGAGTCGGCGGACCTCAGCGGCCAGGTCAGCGTATCCCCCGGTGGGGGCCGGGACATGGGGACTCTCAACGACGGACATGGACACGACCCAACACTGGAAGTGGCGCCGCCGAGGGCTTGAGCAGCCGACCGGATACAGCCTACGCCGGCCCGGCGCCGGCTACAGCCAGTCGGGCGCAGCAGCGGTGGTCGACCAGGCACTCGATGGTCCACGCGCGAGTAGGCTGGTCGACACCTGGCTCGCGGAGACGCTCGAAAGCATTCCTCGCTGAGTCGAGTTGAGAGGCGGGAGTCATGTCTTCGTCGTACGTTTGGCTCGTTCAGGGGGTGGCCTTCGCGCACAGCGACGGCGGAAGCGGGGCACCGCGGCCGGGATATGCGCGACCTTCAGCGGCCGGGAGGTGGGAGCAGTGGCGTACCTGATGCTTTATGGGAGCGGCTGGACGCAGCGGTGGCAGATTCCGAGCGGCGAGGAGGCAACGGTCCTGTCGGAGATCGCTCGTATCGGACGAGACGAGACCGGACGGCTCTCGGTGGTGGACTCCCAAACCGGCGCCACCGTCACGCTCATGGTTGCGTGGGCCGCGGTCGCCACCGCAGTTATCGTGGACTCTGACTCGGCGCCCCCGCACGCTGGAGCCACAGGACAATACGCCTGACTGAGTGTGTCCCATTTCGGGACTCACCGGCTTCCCTTGACCCGCCGCGCCTAATGGTGCGGCGGGCTCTTGGTTGCCTTCCAGCCGCCGCCCGGCCTTGCGGGTGGTCTGATGCTGGTTCCGACCCAGGGCCCCTTCGTGTTGCGGGGTGACGGTCGGCTCTACGGCCCGGCTCATCCAGGCGCGGACGGATGTGCTCCGTCAGGCGGCCGCAGGTAGCGGCGGTGAAGTCGTGGGCTCGCCGGCTGTGTAGCGGGCGAGGTTGATGGCGGCGTTCAGGTCCCGATCGATAACCAGCCCGCAACCGGTGCACGTGTAGGTCCGGTCCGAGAGCGCGAGGTCCGGGTCGATGCTGCCGCAGCCCGAGCAGGTCTTGCTGGACGGGTACCAGCGGTCGGCGACGGTGAGCTCGGTGCCGTACCAGGCGGCCTTGTACTCCAACTGCCGGCGGAACTCACCGAACGAAGCATCAGACACGTGCCGGGCCAGGGACCGCAGCTGCAGCATGCCGGACGCGTTGAGGTCCTCGATCGTGATGCTGGCGTAGGACCGGGCGAGCTCGGTGGTGATGTTGTGGAGCAGGTGCCGTCGTACGGCGGCGACGCGGGCGTGCATCCTGCCCAGGCGGTGTGCTGCCTTGGCTCGGCCGTTCGAGTCTCGCTTGGTTCTCGCGAGAGCTTGGTTGGCGAGCTTGAGGCGTGCCTGGGCGTGCTGCAGTGCTTTCACCCCCTCGAACGCCTGCAGCTGGCCGCCGTTGGAGTCGGCGACGACCGCGAGTGTCTTCACGCCGAGGTCGACACCCACCCGGGCCTGGCTCCGGTCCTTGGTGGACCGGCGCTGGTGGTGGAACTGGGCGGCGACCCCGGTGACGGACACGACCCAGCGGCCGCGCTGGAACCGGAACGCAGCCGCGTACACGTGGAACCGGCCACGCGCGAGCATCTTCGCGAGCTTCCCGGTGTGCTCGTGGACGCGGAGCTCGCCGAGCTTCGGAAACCGCATCGCGCCAGGGCCAACCGGCCGGACGGCTGGTGCGTCGCCTTCTCGGTACTTGGCGCGCAGCCGGAACGTCGGCGCAGTCCTGTGGCGCGACTTGAACCGCGGGAAGCCGGCGGCCTTGCCGGCACGGGCGCCCTTGCGAGAGTCGGACCAGTTCTTGAACGCCTGCGCGGCGTTCACGCTCGCGGTCTCGAACACGTCCGCGGACACCTCGCCGCGCCACGCGAGGCCCCGGGTGCCGTCGCTGTTGACCCGCGAGGACGGGTCGCGGCCGTCCTTCCACGCGTTCATGTGGTTGACGAGCGAGACCTTCGACCACGACAGCGCCGGCGTTAGCGCGACCTCGGCGATGCCGTACGACCTCTCCGCGGCCCGCTGGTCCAGGTTGGCCTTCACCCGCGCGATCTGGTGGTTGAACGCGAGCCGGAACGCCCCCGCGTGCGCGAGCAGCTGCTGGTGCTGGGCGCGGGTCGGGTCGAGGGTGAACCGGAACGTGACCGCGCGCGTCAGCGGCACACCGGTGTGCGACACCAGCACGTCGTCGAGCTCGCGCTGCGGCACAGGGCTGATGGTGCCGGACGGCACCGACACTGCAGCGGACCTGGGCCGCTCCGCCTACTGGGCGGGTGCGAGCTGCTGTAGCAGCAGGTTCACGCATGCGATGCGCAGCCACGCCGACGAGGAGCGCGGCGTGTTCTCAAACGACTTCGCCAAACGTCGCGACCGGCCAATGCGCCCGTGTGCTACCTCGACTCGCCACGCGTGCGGCAGCGGCCGGAACTCCTGGGCCTTGTCCGGCCAGAACACCCGCCGCACCTCCAGGCCGAACCGGCGACTCATCGACCTCGCTGCCCGGGCAGTGGTGCCCCGGTCGACCAGCACCAGCTCCAAGCGAGCGGTTACGCCCACTTCCTCGAGGTGTTCGAGGAGCAGCTCTGTGGCGCGGGACTCGGTCGTCGACGCCGGCACCACCACCGCACGGCGGGCAGTCCGGTGACGTCGACGGCGACAACGCGCTTCGCCCCCAACGTCGCACCGTACGGGCCGCCCCGGTCGTGGAACGACACCCCGCCCTGCGCCGCACCACGTGCAAGCGCGGAGTCGACGACCAACATCGACGGCTATGCCTCCCGGTCCGCGGCCAACCGCGCCGGCTCGTGCAGCGCGGCTAGCACTGTCTCCCAAGTGCCGTTGCGCGACCAGCGTCGAAACTGCGACCACACCCGCGTCCACGGCCCGTACTCGGACGGCAGGTAACGCCACGGGCAGCCTGCTCGGGTGACGTAGAGCATGCCGTCCACCACCGAACGCAGGTCGCTGTGCTTCGGTCCACGCTTGCCCGCACCGCTCAACAGCGGCTCCAGCAGCGTCCATTGCGTCCTGGCGCTCCTCCGCGGGCGGCTGACGAGGTCGGCGTCGGCGGCATGCCCGTTGCCCGCGCCGCAGCGATGACCGCTACGGAGGTGCCCGGCGTCCTTGACACCCTTGCTGCCGGCCTCGACGTCGATGAGGCGATCGCCCTCGAGCGGTACGCAACCAGAGCATCGGGCCCGATACCTGGGATGACCCGCTGCCGGAGGTCAACCCCGGTCCGGCGAAGTCACCGGTGCCCACGGCAGGAGTAGTGTCGAACGCGCCGGACAGTTGGGCCGCTCCTTCGGGCCGCTCTCATCGTCGGCGGAAGGGCGACATGGCCATGAGGTCGCACGACGCATCAGCGCCCTCCTCACGGCCCGAGTGGGATACGCAGCCTTGTAGGCGCTGGCACGCGGCAGGCTCAAGACCGCATAGGTACCGGGCGACAGCACGCACCTGGTTGTGCTGAGCATGTCGACTGGTGTCCAGATGCAGTTGCTGGTCGTACCGTCTGACCACCCCTCGGGCGAGCAGGCGATGGCGGCCGCAACCGAGCCGACCGTGAGTTTCTCGCCGGCGCAGATCCTCGCGAATGCTGCGCTGGCCGACGGGGAGGACTGCGATTCTGTCGCGGAGGGGAACGAGTACTGGTTCGACGAGGGAGACGTCTGGTGGTCGCGTCCCGAGGACGGGCCGCCCTCGATGCGCTGTGGTTTGTGAACGCGTACCGCTCCGCGGTCAGGCGGACAGAGGGCCAATGGGTCAGCCAACTCCGTGGTCACCATGAGCGGCGTCCCCCGGCCGAAGTCGAGAGCGTCCTCATGGCGCGCAACTTCCGCGCGCAGCCGCTTGAACTCCTCGATGTCGCCCCTGGAACAGGCCCTCGGTGCCCTCGCGTGCCTGTCGGGATGGAGCTCGCCCGCGCGGCATCGGAGCGGTACGACGCAAGGCACGACGCGTACGCCGGGATACCTCCCTCGGTGCTGCCATGGCTCTCATGCCGGCGGCTTGAGAGCCTCCATCAGACCCGGGCGACTCAGCCAGGCTCCAGTTGCCCGGCAGTGAAAGCGTCAGCACAAGGACCGACCCTACGCCGCGATGCTGAATACTGGCCAGATGCCGCGCACGCGCTGTTATCGCCTGGGAGTCCTTACCGACGAGGGGTTCTCGTTGGACGACGTGTCCGACCACCTGCGGGACGAGTCCTCTGTGGTATGGGTCGATCTATGCGCCCCAGAGCTGGAGGATCTACAACTCGTGGCTGACGAGCTCGGGCTGCACACGCTCGCCGTCGAGGACGCGACCAGTGGCCGCCAGCGACCCAAGTTCGACCGCTACGCCGGGCATGACTTCCTCACCGCATATGCGGTCCACTTGGACGTCGCGACCGGAGTGCTGGTCTCCGGCGAGATCGCGGCCTTCATAACCCCCTCGGCCCTGGTCACGGTCCGGAAGGACGACGAGTTCCCCATCGACGGACTGCTCACCCAGTGGGACGAAAACCCTGACCTGACCAAGTACGGCGTCGGCGCCCTAGTCCATGGTCTCCTGGACTTCGTCGTCGACGGCCACTTCGACGCCGTGCAGTCCCTCGACGATGAGATCGAGAAGCTGGAGGACCTGCTCTTCGACGACCGCCCACACGAACGGGACCTGCAGCGGCGCAGCTTCGAGTTACGCAAGAGCCTTGTCCACCTCCGCCGGGTGGTGCTGCCGATGCGCGAGGTAGTCAACGCACTGCTGCGACGCGACGTCGGACTGGTAGCCCAGGAGCTGACGCCTTACTACCAAGACGTCTACGACCATGTCCTCAGAGCTACTGAGTGGACCGAGAGCCTCCGCGACCTCGTCACCACCATCTTGGAGACAAACCTGACCATCCAGGGAAACCGCCTCAACATAATCACCAAGAAGGTGACGAGTTGGGCGGCGATCATCGCCGTTCCCACCGCGATCACCGGCTTCTATGGCCAGAACGTGCCGTACCCGGGCTTCAGCCACGGTTCGGGCTTCATCACTTCGACGGTCCTCATCGTCGCGCTTTCCACGGCCCTTTACCTGGCCTTCAAGCGCAAGGACTGGCTCTGAGCGGGAACGTGGCGGATCCGACGGCACGGTCCTGATCGCGGCTTGAGTCTCGCCTCCTGATCCGTCGGGTCGTTCGATGAGCTTGCCGGGCTGGTGGTGCGGCGACGTGGCCAGACTCGCGCTGACCGGCCGGTTACAACAGAGGTCAACGCGGTCGTGGACGCAACGTTGCCGTCGCCCGGAGTCGGGCAGCTGCGCCTTTCGGCGTTTCGGGCACACCTAAGGGAGCCGCCACGCTGAAGCGGGCCGCGCGGCGCCGCAGGTAGCGGTGGCCGAGATCGGTTGGCAGACCTGCGGGTGCCGGAGTCGCGCGGTAGAACCAACGCTTCCCGGCCTCGACGAGCGCTAGGTAGCCGAGCACCATGGCGGCGAGCGTGGCGAAGAAGCCGGCGGGAAGTGGATGGAATCCGAGGGTGCGCGCGAGCGGGGTGGCCGGCAGGACCGCGCCTACGGCAACGACGGCGAGCGCGGCCAGGGTCAGCGGCAGACTGGCGTGGCTGCGGAAGAACGGGATGTGGCGGGTGCGGATCGCGAAGATCACGAGAGTCTGGGTTGCCAGAGACTCTACGAACCAACCAGAGCGGAACTGCGCCGGCCCGGAATGGAAGGCCCACAGCATCACGGCGAAGGTGAGGAAGTCGAACAACGAGCTGAGCGGGCCAAACAGGACCATGAACCGGCGGATGAACCCGATGTCCCAACGCGAGGGCCGGAGCAGCTGCTCCGGATCGACGTTGTCAGTGGGAATCGCCAGCTGGCTGCTGTCGTAGAGCAGGTTGTTGAGCAGGATCTGGGAGGGCAGCATTGGGAGGAAGGGCAGAAACAGCGACGCGCCTGCGGCGGAGGCCATATTGCCGAAGTTGCTCGAGGTCCCCATCAGCACGTACTTCAACGTGTTGGCGAAGATCCGCCGCCCCTCGGCGACACCCCCGGCCAGCACGTCCAGGTCCTTCTCCAGCAGGATCACGTCCGCAGCGTCCTTGGCGACGTCGGTGCCTGAGTCGACCGAGATGCCGACGTCCGCGGCGTGCAGGGCCAGGGCGTCGTTCACCCCGTCGCCCAGGAACGCGACGCCTCCTCCCCCGTGTCGGTGCGCGCGCACGATCCGCGCCTTGTGTTCGGGGCTCACCCGCGCGAACACGGTGGTGACCGCCACGGCGTCGGTCAGAGCGGCGTCGTCGAGGGCGTCGAGCTCGGAGCCGGTGAGCACCGCCTCGCCGGCCAGCCCGAGGTCCCGGCAAACCTTGACCGCCACCGCCGAGTTGTCACCAGTGACGACCTTGACGGTGATCCCCAGCTCCGCGAGCCGGCCCAGGGCCGCGGCTGCGTCCGGCTTGGGCGGGTCGAGGAACACCAGCAGGCCGCGTAGGTGCAGGTCCTTCTCGTCCTGGGGACAGGGTGCGGCGTCCGTGTCGAGAGGGCGGGTCGCGACCGCAACCACGCGGTTGCCGGCGGCGAACTCGGCATCCAACGCGTGACGGGCGCTCGCGGGCACGTCCACACACCGGTCCAGGACGGTCTCTGGCGCGCCCTTGGTCACCAGCGTGAAGGCACCAGACGGTTCACGGACGACGGCCGACACCATCCGGCGCTCGTGGTCGAACGGCAAGACGTCGAGACGGGCGTAGCCGGCCAACGCCGCCCGTGCCGTGGCGGTGGCCGCAGAGTCCCACAACGCCTGGTCTAGCGGGTTGCCACCGACCGCGGCGCTGCCGTCGGTGACGGTTTCCGTGCAGAGCAGTCCCCAGCGCAGCACGGTCTCGGAGCGGTCGTCGCCGCTGGGCACAGCGCGGGCGTAGTCGATCCGGCCCACGGTCAGGGTCCCGGTCTTGTCGGTGAACAGCAGGTCGACGTCCCCGAGGTCCTCGATACAGACCAGCCGCTTGACCAGGACCTTGTGACGGCTCAGCTGACGGGAACCGGCCGCGAGGCTAGTGGAGACGACCGCGGGCAGCAGCTGAGGGGTGATGCCGACGGCGATCGCGAGTGAGAAAAGCAGTGCGTCCAGGATCGGTTTGTGGAGCAGCACGTTGATCACGAAGATGGATGCGGTTAAGCCGCCGGCGACATACACGAGCAGCATCGAGAACCTGCGCAGCCCTACCTGGAACTCGGTGTCGAGCTGGTGGGTGCTCAGGCCGGTCGCGATGGCGCCGAACTGCGTGCGCGACCCGGTCGCGACCACTACCCCGCGACCGCTGCCCGCATGGACGACGGTGCCCATCAACGCGCAGCCGGACAGCTCGGCCAGGGCGGCGCCCTCAGACCCAGTCATGGTGGTCTTTTCGACCGGCTGGGACTCGCCGGTGAGCACCGACTCGTCGCACTCGAGTCCGGTGACCGCCGTGAGCCGCACATCGGCGGGCACGACCTCGCCGAGCCCTAGCTCCACGACGTCCCCGGGCACCAGAGCGATGACGTCCACCGAGGCGAACCGGCCATCTCGCCGCCCGACCACCTGGTGGCTGATCTGCGAGTGCAGAGCCGCAGCGGCCTTCTCGGCGCGATACTCGTTGACGAAGCCCAGACCCACCGACACCAAGACGATCACTGCGATGATGACCGCGTCGCTTCGCTCGCCCACGAAGTATGACGCGGCGGCGGCGACCAGCAGCAGCCCCAGCAGCGGCGAGCGCAGCTGGTGCCACAGCACGAGCAGCGGACGCGCATGGTGCGAAGCGACAGCGTTCGGCCCGTAGCGTGCCTGCCGGCGCGACACCTCCTTGCTCGACAGGCCCAGCCGGTCGTCAACGCCGAGCGCCCGGAGCACATCCGGCGCACTGTGACAAGCTGCCTGCACAATGCCGTCGGCCGGGCCCTCCGGCAGCAATGTGTTCACGTACCCATCGTGCACCCGGCGGCGGGCTCGGTGGCGGGTCACTCAAAGTCCGCCGTCGAAGGCGCTCGAGGGGTAGCGTCACGGTGTACCCCCGCGGACGGCGGTACGTTGCGGGCAGATCCGGGAGACGCGTGCGACGATCTGTTCCTCGCAACCGGGCGACTCAAGGTGGTGCTGATGGGCGACCAGGCCCGGGGGCCATCAGCCGACGCACTCGTGTTCTTCGGCGCAACCGGTGATCTGGCCCACAAGATGATCTTTCCCGCGCTCTACCGCATGGTGCAGCGCGGCAGGCTTACGGTGCCGGTGATCGGGGTCGCGCACTCCCAGTGGGGGCTGGCTGAGCTGCGCGATCACGCGCGGGACAGCATCGCCAAGGCTTCCGGAGGGGTCGACGACAGCGCCGCCCTGGACCGGCTGCTGTCGATGCTGGCCTACGTGGACGGCGACTACGACGACCCGGGCACGTTCGCTGCGCTACGCGAGAGGCTCGGTGCTGCGCACCACCCGGCGCACTACCTGGCCACACCGCCGGCGTTGTTCGCGACGGTGATCAAGGGGCTCCAGGCCGCGGGTCTGGCCGAGAACGCGCGGGTCATTGTCGAGAAGCCATTCGGGCGGGATCTTGCCTCGGCGCGAGAGCTCAACAAGATCGCACGATCGGCGTTCGCGGAGTCGGCGATCTTCCGCATTGATCACTTCCTGGGCAGGGAGGAGATCATGAACCTGCTCTACTTTCGGTTCGCCAACTCTTTCCTGGAGCCGATCTGGAACCGCAACTACGTCGCGAGCGTGCAGATCACCTTGGCCGAGAACTTCGGGGTGCATGGTCGCGGGGCCTTCTATGAGACAGCCGGTTGCCTGCGGGACGTGGTCGAGAACCACCTGTTCCAGATCGTCGCCCTGCTTGCGATGGAACCGCCGGCTTACCAGGGTTTCGGGGCCGTGCAGACCGAGAAGTTCAAGGTGTTCAAAGCGATGCGGCCGCTTGCGGCCAAGGACGTCGTGCGTGGCCAGTACACGGGCTACCGTGACGAGGTCGGCGTGGCGAAAGATTCTGACGTGGAGACGTTCTGCGCCCTCCGGTTGTCCATCGACTCGTGGCGCTGGGCCGGCGTGCCATGGTACCTGCGCTCCGGCAAGTGCCTGGCCGAGAGCGCCGCAGAAGTGGTCGTCGAGCTGAAGCCGCCGCCGCAGCCGCTCTTCACCGACTCGGCCCCTACCGACGGGAGGGCTAACTATCTGCGTTTCCGGCTCTCTCCTGATCCCGTGATCGCGATCGCCGCCCGGGTCAAGCGGGTGGGTGAGGAGTTCGCCGGCGACCAGCGAGAACTCACGCTCCTCCACGCGCAGCCGGGCGAGGAGCAGCCCTACGAGCGCCTGCTCGGCGACGCCCTCGCCGGCGACGGGGCGCTGTTCACCCGGGAAGACAGCGTCGAGGCAGCCTGGGCCGTCGTCGACCCCATCCTCGAGAACCACCACCCTGCCCACACCTACTCGCCGGGCAGCTGGGGGCCCCCACAGGCGGAGACGCTCATCACCCCGCCTGGCAGCTGGCACAACCCCAACCTCGACCAAGCATCAGTGCCACGCTTGTGACCACGCCCGCCAGGTCGGGTACGCACATGCGTATCGCCGTCCTACCGGCGCAGGAGTACTGTGAAATCACTCGGTCCAGCACTCCAGCCGGAGTCTTGTGAACCGGTTGAGAGGCGGACGTCATGACGACGTCGACAAGATCCGCACCTTCTGTTCCCCCAGCATCCAGACAGGCGGCTGCCGGACATCAGCACTCTGAGCCGGGCACGGATGCTGCGCGAGAGCCGCTCCGGCTTCTGCTGTCCCCCTGCTTCGGACACGGGCCGTTGGACGGGGCCTGGTGGCCGCAGTCTCGGGATCTGGAAGTCGAGCTGGCCGAGCTGGTGGACCACTTCCCCGCCTCGGCCGGGCGGATCGTCCGGGCGGTGTACTCTCCGCCTGACTGGCTATCTCCCCCTCGTCGCGTCAAGGTCGCGAGAGGATTCGTCAAGACCGGCTACTTTCCCCACGACGACACCCACGTCATATCGCTCAGGACGTACGACCAACAGATGCTGCAGCTGATGGTGGTTCCCTTTGCCACGTCAGCGATTCCGGCAAAGACTGCCATGCGGGCCGCGGCCGACCCGACCAACATGGACTCCGCGACTGCGCTCCTCCATGATCTCGAACGAGCAGACGGCGTCGACCCGGCCGCCCAGTGGAGCGACGACGGCGGCGCATGGTTCGACCACGGTCCCGGTGCGCGCACCCCGACGACGAGAGTCGCACACGACCCGGCCTCCACACCGAACGCGGCCGCACATTGAGCGCTCCCAACCTCAGACTACTCATGACCCGCCCGCTGACTCTGACCACCGAGCTCACGATTGGTCCGGTGACCGTGCCATCGACAGTGAGAACCGCAACTGGTGTTCATGCCCCGCAGAACGATCCAGTCAATGCGAGACGAGAAGCAATGGTTGAACCGAGAGTGACGCCGCTCCAACGACGGAGTCGTGGGTCCCATCATCGTCGCGTGGCGGCGCGACCTCGTGAGCGTGACGCTCCCGGTCAGACGCTCGATGGACGCTCCCCGTGCCCGCCGGCTCAGGAGGTGTTCGCCGGCACTGACGCGGGCGTAGTGGTCCGGTTCGACGTCTTCTTAGCGGCATCGCTTGATCGCGGTCGCTCAGCGCGTATCACGGGCGACTTCCAGTCCGGGATGCGGTCTCCAGGAGCGGGCCAAGCGGTGTTTAGGAGCGAGCGCCATGCTGCAGCCACACACGCTGGGCCACCAGTTCGAGAGCGATGACCAACCGGCCGGTGCATGGTGATCGAGTTCACCTTCCATGAAGGAACCTACACGGCGACTGGGCAAACCGGCCGCCAGTGGCGAATCACCCGGGCCGTCACCGGATGGCAGTTGGAGTTCCGCGACCCGGGCGACCTCACCTCCACTCGCGCGGGCACCTTCGCCACTATCTTTGCGGCCCAGACTGAAGCGGGCCAGGAGCACTGACATTCGGGCTTCTGATGCCCGGCGACACCGGCATCCCCAAAATCGTGCCGCTGCTGTCACCGTGCGCGGCCCCGGGGTCGGTGGCGATGAGGGATCAAGCAGGGACGGCGTCCCCGCCGCGGAACCACAGGCAGCCGGACCGCGCTCGCGAATCATGCGCCTCGGGTGCTGCCGGGTGCCCTATCGACCGCAATCGCTGACTTCTAGAGAATCGCCCCTCTCGGTGAGACCTCAATGCTTGCCACTCCACGCGCGTAGACGGCGATCAGCCGTTCGCCGTGCCGGCAGCGGAGTACGCCGGAGTCATCCTTGAGCACCTCGATGACCTGATCGATCAGCTCGACCTCGTCGGCGCAGTCAGGATCCTCGTAGGTCAAGTCCGTGTGGTCGCCGCCAACCAACCGGACGCGGAGGACGATGGTTGCCATGCTCGAAAGGTAGTCCCAAGTGGCTGTGAGAGCCTGATTTGGGTCGGCTCCACCGCTGGCGATGACGTCCACGTCGACCGGGGCGGGGCCGGTTTCGCCGCGGTATCGGGCAGCCCAGGCAGGTCCGACACCGCGCGCCAGCGTGCTCACGGCCGCTGGGTCCGTGGGTTGCGGTGTCCATGCCCGGCAGGTGCGCCAGCGGGTCCGGGTGGTGCCGAGAGACTGCGAACTGCCTGCGGGTCCCCCCGCGACGGGAGCCATAAGTGCGGAATAAGTGCGGAGCTGCCATGCCGTCCTCCGTCGAAAGGATGACGGACCTCGGCCTGACCTGCAGGTTGTGTGGAGCTGAGGGGATTCGAACCCCTGACCTTCTCCAATGGAGACGCCGCTGGAACTGCTCAGCTTCCCTCGGCCGATCTCGCGGCCAACTCGCTCAATCTTCAAGCCTGCAACGGATCGCATCACCTGATGGCACGAACGTTACCTGTTCAGCAAGGCGGACTTCGAGCCTTCTCGGACTGACTTTCCGCTGACTTCCTGCTGACTTGTTGCCCCCTGGGCAAGCTCCCGTTGCCTCAACCCCGCCTCGGTGCGCAGCTCGTTGCGCGACTGTCCTTGCGGAGATTCTGCTCGACCCAGGCGCTCTTTACTGGCTCTTCTGATGCTTCCGTGGGTGGTTGAGCGCGTCTGAAACGTGAGCACGCCGTTCCCTGTCTAGGTTTCTGAGCTGTCGAAGAACAGGAACCAGAGAGCGGAGAACGGCGTGCAGAACGCCACCTTATGGCGCGCCCTGCTTGGGGTCGAGAAGACGGTCATCGAAGCCGTCGAGTTCGAGGAGGACGCCGGGCTGCTGGTCGCGCATGTTCGCCCTCGCAAGCGGGCCCGTGGGCGGTGCGGTCGGTGCGGACGACCCTCGCCGGGCTATGACGGCGGGGAGGGCCGGCGGCGGTGGCGGGCCCTGGACCTGGGCACCATCCAGGCCGTGCTCGAGGCCGACGCGCCCCGGGTCCGCTGCCCCGATCACGGGCCGACGGTCGCGAGGGTGCCGTGGGCACGGCACGCGGCCGGGCACACCCACGCCTTCGATGAGCAGGTCGCTTGGCTGGCCACCCAGTGCTCCAAGAGCGCGGTGACCGAGCTGATGCGGATCGCGTGGCGGACCGTGGGCGCGATCATCACCCGGGTCTGGGCCGACGTCGAGGCCCTGCACGACCGGTTCGCCGGGCTGCGCCGGATCGGGATCGACGAGATCTCCTACAAGCGCGGTCACAAGTTCCTGACCGTGGTGGTCGACCACGACACCGGCCGGTTGGTGTGGGCCGCACCCGGCCGGGACCGCGCGACCCTTGCGAGGTTCTTCGACGCTCTGGGTCCCGACCGGTGCACGGCCATCACGCACGTGTCTGCTGATGGTGCGGACTGGATCGAGGACGTGGTCGCCGCCCGGTGCGTCAACGCGGTGCGCTGCGCCGACCCGTTTCACATCGTGCGCTGGGCCACCGACGCCCTCGACGCGGTCCGCCGCGAGGCCTGGAACACCGCCCGCCGGGCACCGGGCGGCACCACCGGACGCGGCCGCTCACACGGCCGGCCGCAACGCGTCGCGGCCGGCCACGCCAAGAGCCTCAAGCGTGCCCGCTGGGCGCTGTGGAAGAACCCGGAGAACCTGACCACCCGCCAGGCCGCGAAGCTGGACTGGATCGCCAAGAACGACCCCCGGCTGCACCGGGCCTACCTGCTCAAGGAGGGCCTCCGGCTGGTCTTCCAGCTCCCCGCCGCCGAAGCCCCCACAGCCCTCGAGAGCTGGATCGGGTGGGCCCGGCGCTGCCGCATCCCGGCCTTCGTCGACCTCCAGCGCCGCATCGTCAAGCACCGCGCCGCCATCCTCGCCGCGATCGAGCACGGCATGTCCAACGGCCGCATCGAATCGGTCAACACCAAGATCAGGCTGCTCACCCGCGTCGCATTCGGATTCCGCTCACCCGAAGCCCTGATCGCCCTGGCCATGCTCAACCTCGGCGGCCACCGCCCCGCCCTCCCCGGCCGGAAATGACCCACGGATCAGTCAGAAGAGCCGCAAATGGGGGGGTGGGGGGTTAGAGGAGCCCTGTCAAGATCCCGTCTCGGCGGCGGGGCATCCTCGCCAAACGGGAACCTCGGGACGGGTGGGCTCCCTACACTCCCGTCATGGGGTCGGTGGGCTTTCGATCTGGAGGGGGGCGTCAGCGCGGCGGCCCCTCCG
>DASSKA010000103.1:0-19683 GCA_035690905.1 Nocardioidaceae bacterium
TACGCCCGGGAGCTGACCCGCGCGGTGTCGGCGGTGGCGACGTACTCCAACGTGGAGCACGCGCTCACCACCGAGCCGGAGGACCCGAAGCGCGCGGCGATCCTGATCGTGACGAGCGACCGGGGCCTCGCCGGCGCGTACTCCTCCAGCGTCCTCAAGGAGGGCGAGCGCCTCGCGGAGAAGCTCCGCGGGGAGGGCAAGGAGGTCGACACATATGTCACCGGCCGGAAGGGCGAGGCGTACTTCAACTTCCGCAACCGGCCGATCGTGGCGTCGTGGACCGGGTTCTCCGACCAGCCGCACTACGACGCGGCGCACGACATCGGCGAGGCGCTCATCGCGGCGTTTCTGGCCGGTGCCGGAGAGGACGACGACGTCGACCTGCGCGAGGGTGCCGGGCCGGTGGACGAGGTGCACGTGGTGTACACCCGGTTCCGCTCCATGCTGGTCCAGGAACCGACCGCGACCCGGCTGCTGCCGCTCGAGGTCGTCGAGGGGACCGACTCGCCGGAGACCGACGAGGTGCTCCCGCTCTACGAGTTCGAGCCGAACGCGGCCGAGGTGCTCGACGCGCTGCTGCCGCGCTACGTGCAGAGCCGGATCTACTTCGCGCTGCTGCAGGCGGCAGCCTCGGAGCTCGCGGCACGGCAGAAGGCGATGAAGGCGGCGACCGACAACGCCGAAGAGCTCATCAAGAAGTACACCCGGTTGGCCAACCAGGCCCGCCAGGCCGGAATTACCCAGGAAATCAGCGAGATCGTCGGTGGCGTCAACGCGCTCGCCGATGCGACTGCCGGGAGTGAGTGAGAACAATGACTGCCACCATCAACGAGACCGCGGAGGCCACTGAGTCTCAGGGCGGCGTGGGTCGCATCGCACGAGTGATCGGCCCTGTCGTGGACATCGAGTTCCCCGTGGACTCGATGCCCGAGATCTACAACAAGCTCACCGTCGAGCTGACCTTGGGCGGGGAGACGCGGACCCTGCCGCTCGAGGTCGCCCAGCACATCGGTGACGGGATGGTCCGTGCCATCTCCTTGAAGCCGACCGACGGCCTGGTCCGCGGCGCCCAGGTCACCGACACCGGAGAACCGATCATGGTGCCGGTGGGCGACGCCACCCTGGGCCACGTGTTCAACGCGACCGGCGAGGTGCTCAACCTCGAGGAGGGCGAGAAGTTCGAGGTCGAGGAGCGGTGGGGGATCCACCGCAAGGCCCCGGCGTTCGACCAGCTCGAGTCCAAGACCCAGATGTTCGAGACCGGCATCAAGGTCATCGACCTGCTCACGCCGTACGTGCAGGGCGGCAAGATCGGTCTGTTCGGTGGTGCCGGTGTCGGCAAGACCGTGCTGATCCAGGAGATGATCGCGCGTGTGGCCAAGGACCACGGTGGTGTGTCCGTGTTCGCCGGCGTCGGCGAGCGCACCCGCGAGGGCAACGACCTGATCGTCGAGATGGACGAGGCCGGCGTCATCGGGCAGACCGCGCTCGTCTTCGGCCAGATGGACGAGCCGCCGGGCACCCGCCTGCGCGTGGCGCTGTCGGCGCTGACCATGGCGGAGTACTTCCGCGACGTGCAGAACCAGGACGTGCTGCTGTTCATCGACAACATCTTCCGGTTCACCCAGGCCGGCTCCGAGGTCTCCACGCTGCTGGGCCGGATGCCGTCTGCGGTGGGTTACCAGCCCAACCTCGCTGACGAGATGGGCACGCTGCAGGAGCGGATCACCTCGACGCGCGGCCACTCGATCACCTCGATGCAGGCGATCTACGTGCCCGCCGACGACTACACCGACCCGGCCCCGGCGACCACGTTCGCGCACCTGGACGCCACCACCGAGCTGTCCCGCGAGATCGCCTCGCTGGGCATCTACCCGGCGGTGGACCCGCTGACGTCGACGTCGCGGATCCTGGACCCGCGCTACATCGGCAGGGACCACTACGACACCGCGACCCGGGTGAAGTCGATCCTGCAGCGCAACAAGGAGCTGCAGGACATCATCGCCATCCTCGGTGTCGACGAGCTGTCGGAAGAGGACAAGGTCGTGGTGTCCCGGGCCCGGCGCATCCAGCGGTTCCTGTCCCAGAACACCTACGTGGCCAAGCAGTTCACCGGCATCGAGGGCTCGACCGTCCCGCTCGAGGACACCGTCGAGGCGTTCACCAAGATCTGCGACGGAGACTACGACCACGTCGCCGAGCAGGCGTTCTTCATGTGTGGTGGCCTCGACGACGTCGAGCGCAAGTGGGCAGAGATCCAGAAGAGCCTCTGATGCCCGCGAACATGCACGTGGAGTTCGTCTCGGCCGACCGCAAGCTGTGGTCGGGGGAGGCGACGGTGGTCAACACTCGCACCCTGGCGGGCGAGATCGGCATCATGGCGCACCACACGCCACTGCTGTCGGTGCTCGCCCCAGGCAAGGTCGACGTCCGTACCGCCGACGAGGGTCACTGGGTGGCCGCCATCGACGGCGGCTTCATCTCGGTGGCGAACAACCGGGTGAGCATCCTCTGCGAGCGCGCGGAGATCTCCCACGAGAGCGACCTGGAGGAGGCGCGCAGCCGGCTCGAGGCCGCGAAGGAGCGGGAGTCCCACGAACAGACCTGAGGCCGGTGGCTCGGCGCTTCGCTGGACCGGCCGGGCGTACGTCCGGCCGGTCCGTCGGTCTGCCGCTCGGCGTGTCCTCATGGGGAGGCGGTAGATGCCGGTATGGGAGTGGCTGGCGGACTCCGCCGGTTCGTTGCTGCTTCTTGTGCTGGTCTACGGCCTTGCCCTCGTCGTCCGTCGCCGTTGGATCTCCCGCAACGGCGGCACCTTCGAGTTCAGTGTCCGCGTCCGGTCCGGTAGGGCCGGGCGCGGCTGGGTTCTCGGGGTCGGCCGCTACTCCGGCAGCCTGCTCGAGTGGTTCCGGGTGTTCTCCCTCGCGCCCCGGCCCCGGCTGACCTTCAAGCGTTCGGAGCTGGAGTACGTCGGCCGCCGGGACCCGGCGGGGGTGGAGGCGTACTCGCTCTACGCCGGGCACGTTATCGTCACCTGCAAGACTCCGGTGGGCACCTTGGACGTGGCAATGAGCCCCGAGGCGCTGACCGGCTTCCTGGCCTGGCTGGAGGCCGCGCCGCCGGGTCAGCGGCTTCGCCGCCGCTAGCGCTCGCCGCCGGGCTTCCACAAGACGTCGCCGGTCCGACGCAACGACAGGAGATTCTCCGCCTGACTCGCCCACTTCGGCCTCCTCCGTGCGAATCTCCTGTCCCTGGGGAGCTCGACCTCGATCGTCCTCATGCGTGGCGACGGGAGGCACGCCCGCGGGCCGGAATGGGCACCTGTGGACAACCATTCGCGGCACGGTCGCAGGTCCGACACTCTGTGACGCATGGACGTTGTCGATCTGCTGAACCGCCTGGGCGGTGTGGGGGACGCTCGGGTCCTGGTCGAAGCCACCTCGCGCGCCGCGCTGGAGGCCGCGGTGCGAGACGGCTCGGTGTTGCACATCGGGCGCGGGAAGTACGCCTTGCCCACCGCGTACGAGGCGTACCGAGAGGCCGCCCGGCTGTCCGGGGTCATCACCGGGGCCAGCGCGGCGGCGGTCCACGGCTGGGAGCTGAAGACGCCGCCGCCGCTGCCGAGTGTCACCGTGCCGCTCAAGCGGAACGTGGACAAGGCTCGGCGTGACGGCGCCGACTTGCACTGGCGGGACATCCCGCCGGAGGACGTGCAGCGAGGAGTCCTGCTGCCAGGACCCACCGTGATCGACTGCGCTCGGACGTTGCCCTTCGACGAGGCGCTCAGCATCGCCGACTCCGCTCTACGGCACGACGACGTGACGAAACCGCTGCTTCTCCGGTTGGCCGGTCAGGTGCTCACCCGCGGGCGAAGCCAGGCGCTGAGGGTGGCGCGGGAGGCGACGGGTCGGGCAGCAAACCCGCTCGAGTCCACGCTGCGGGGGATCGGGCTTGACGTCCCACGGTTGCACCTCCGGCCGCAGGTGATGATCCGAGAAGGTGGCTGGAGTGGCCGGCCGGATCTCGTTGACGAGGGGCTGCGACTGGTCGTCGAGGCCGAGTCGTACGAGTTCCACGGGAACCGCGGCGCTCTGCGCCGTGACTGCCGGCGATACACCGCGCTGGTACTGCTGGGCTGGACCGTGGTCCGCTTCTGCTGGGAGGACGTGATGCTCGCCCCCGAGTACGTCGCCGAAACCCTCCGGATCTTGGTCGAGGAGCTGACCTCCCCGGCCCGTCGGCGAGGTCCCGGTGCGCAAGGACAGGTGATTGTCCCGAAACCTGGCCCGCTGGCCGGCTGAATGGAGGGAATCTCCTGTCCTTGGGCTTGCTGGCGGTCGCCGCGGTGCCGGATCGGCCCGCCGGCTAGCGCTCGCCGCCGGGCTTCCACAAGACGTCGCCGTGCTCCCGGTTGGCGTAGCGGGCCAGGATGAACAGCAGGTCCGAGAGCCGGTTGAGGTACTTGATCGCGGTCACGTTCATCGTCTCGCCGTGCTCGTCGAACGCGGCCCAGGCCGAGCGCTCCGCGCGGCGGGTCACCGTCCTGGCCACGTGCAGCAGCGCCGCCCCCGTCGTACCGCCGCTGAGGATGAACGAGCGCAGCTTGGTCAGCCCCTCGTTGTAGCGGTCGCACCACCCCTCGAGCCGGTCGACGTACTCCTGCTCGATGCGCAGCGGCGGGAACTCCGGGTTCTCCACCACCGGCGTGCAGAAGTCCGCGCCCACGTCGAACAGGTCGTTCTGGATCGTGGTGAGCACCTGCACGACGTCGGCTTCGAGGCCGCCCTGGGCGATGGCCACTCCGATGTGCGCGTTGGCCTCGTCCACGTCGGCGTAGGCGTGCAGCCGCAGGTCGTTCTTCGAGGCGACGCTGTTGTCGCCGAGGCGAGTGCGGCCGGCGTCGCCGGTGCGGGTGTAGATGCGGGTGAGGTTGACCATGAGGCCAGCCTAGGTGCTCTATCGTTCTGGGGTGCACGACGCCGGACCGCCACCGTCCGCCGCGCTCGACGGGGTGCGGCGGATCATGCTGTACGGCGCCACCGGGTCCGGGAAGAGCACGGCCGCCGCCCGGCTGTCGGCCATCATCGGCATCCCCTGGACCAGCGTCGACGACCTGACCTGGGAGCCCGGCTGGGTGGCGGTGCCGGAGGAGGAGCAGCGCCGGCGGTTCGAGGAGATCTGCGCCGGTGACACCTGGCTGCTGGACACGGCGTACGGCGCATGGCTGGATGTCCCGCTGGCCCGGGTCGAGCTGGTGGTGGCGCTGGACTACCCGCGCTGGTTCTCGCTGCTGAGGCTGGTACGACGCACCTTCGGGCGGCTCGTCGACAAGCGGCCCATCTGCAACGGCAACGTGGAGACCGTGCGCGGACTGTTCGGCCCGGACGCGATCATCGTCTGGCACTTCAAGAGCTTCCGTCGCAAGCGGGAGCGGGTGCGGGCCTGGATGGCGGACCCTGCCGGACCTCGCGTGCTCCGGTTCAGACGAGCCCGGGACCTGGACGCGTGGATCGACTCGCTGAGGCCGGCACATCGAGACCATCCTGTTATCTGAGCGGACAACCGTGCGGGGGTTCACCTGCGTCATAGTGGGTAAAGGGCGGCGGACGGGGGCCGCCCCCGTCGTACACCTGGGAGTGGCATGGAACTCTTCGCCGACGGCGCCACACTGGTCCTCGACGGACGCTTCGACGGGCGTTCGAGCGCCGAGGTACGCGCCGCGCTCTACGACCGTATCGGCTCCTGCTCCGGCGACGTCGTCGTCGACCTCTCCCGGGTGGAGTCGGTCGACGCCACCGCACTCAAGCTGCTCGCCGCCGCGACCATGGTGATGGAGCGCGAGGGCCGGCAACTGGTGCTGCGCGGCTGCAGTCCCGCCCTGCGCCGGGTCATCTTGTTCACCAGGATGCGGCGCCTGGTCCAGGTCGAGCGGGAGCCGCGCCCGATCTCCGCCTGACTGCGGGAAGGCGCGGCTGGCCGGTGGGGCGGGGCCCGCTGTGACCTGTTCCGCACGTGGCGCAGTTCACATCCCGGTGACCAGACGGCCGCGTTCGCCGTACTGTCGGTAGGTATGACGCACGAGGATGCCGGCGCCACGGCCCATCCCAAGGACCGGCCCTGGGTGATGCGCACCTACGCCGGACACAGCTCCGCCCGCGAGTCCAACGCGCTCTACCGCCGCAACCTCGCCAAGGGCCAGACCGGGCTGTCCGTGGCCTTCGACCTGCCCACCCAGACCGGCTACGACCCCGACCACCCGCTCGCCCGCGGGGAGGTCGGGAAGGTGGGGGTGCCCGTCTCGCACCTCGGTGAGATGCGCCGGCTGTTCGACGGGATCCCCCTCGCGGAGATGAACACCTCGATGACGATCAACGCGACGGCGATGTGGCTGCTCGCGCTGTACCAGGTGGTCGCCGAGGAGCAGGCGGGGCAGGACGCGGACCTCGAGAAGGTGCACGGGCTGCTCGCCGGCACCACCCAGAACGACATCATCAAGGAGTACCTCTCCCGAGGCACCTACGTGTTCGGTCCGGAGCACTCCCTGCGGCTGACCAGCGACCTGATCGCCTACACGGTCAACCACATCCCCAAGTGGAACCCGATCAACATCTGCAGCTACCACCTCCAGGAGGCGGGAGCCACTCCGGTGCAGGAGCTTGCCTACGCACTCTGCACCGCGATCGCCGTGCTCGACACGGTCCGTGACTCGGGCCAGGTGGCCCCCGAGGATTTCGGCAAGGTGGTCGGCCGGGTGTCGTTCTTCGTCAACGCCGGCGTCCGGTTCGTCGAGGAAACCTGCAAGGTGAGGGCGTTCGTGCGGCTGTGGGACGAGCTCACCAGGGACCGGTACGGCGTGCAGGAGGAGAAGCACCGGCGGTTCAGGTACGGCGTGCAGGTGAACTCGCTCGGGTTGACCGAGGCGCAGCCGGAGAACAACGTGCAGCGGATCGTGCTCGAGATGCTCGGCGTCACGCTGTCCAGGAGTGCCCGGGCCCGCGCCGTCCAGCTGCCCGCCTGGAACGAGGCGCTCGGCCTGCCGCGGCCGTGGGACCAGCAGTGGTCGCTGCGGATGCAGCAGGTGCTGGCGTTCGAGTCCGACCTCCTGGAGTACGACGACATCCTCGACGGCTCGAGGGTCATCGAGGCCAAGGTCGAAGAGCTCGTCGCCGGAGCTCGCGCGGAGATGGACCGGGTGCTGGCGATGGGCGGCACGGTGGCCGCCGTCGAGTCCGGCTACATGAAGCAGCAGCTGGTCGCCTCGCACGCCGCCCGGCGGGCGCGCATCGAGTCCGGCGAGGACAAGGTGGTCGGGGTGAACTGCTTCGAGGCAACCGAGCCGTCCCCGCTCACCGCGGACCTGGAGACGGCCATCCAGGCCGCCGACCCCGAGGCGGAGCGGGCCGCCGTGGAGAGCGTGCGCGCCTGGCGCGCCCAGCGCGACCGGGTCGAGGTCGCCGACGCGCTGGCCCGGCTGGTCGAGGACGCCAAGTCCGGGGCGAACCTGATGGAGGCCACCCTGGCGGCCGCCCGGGCCGGCGTGACCACGGGGGAGTGGGCGGGTGCGCTGCGCGAGGTGTTCGGGGAGTTCCGCGCTCCCACCGGGGTCTCCGGCTCGGAGGGGTCGGCTCCCGCCGGCAACGAGCTCGCCCGGCTGCGCGAGCTGGTGCGCAGCACCGGGGAGCAGCTCGGCGGCCGGCTGCGGCTGCTGGTCGGCAAGCCCGGGCTCGACGGCCACTCCAACGGCGCCGAGCAGATCGCGGTGCGGGCCCGCGACGCCGGCTTCGAGGTCGTCTACCAGGGCATCCGGCTCACGCCGGAGCAGATCGTGGCCGCGGCGGTGGCCGAGGACGTGCACTGCGTGGGGCTGTCGATCCTGTCCGGGTCGCACATGGAGCTGGTCCCGGCGGTGCTGGACGGGCTCCGCGCCCACGGCATCGGTGACGTGCCGGTGGTGGTCGGCGGGATCATTCCCGCCGGCGACGCGGCCCGGCTGCGGGAGATGGGGGTGGCGGCGGTGTTCACGCCCAAGGACTTCGGCCTGACCGAGATCATCGCCGGCATCGTCGAGCAGATCCGGCGCGCGCACTCCTTGGACTAAGTTGGTTGCATGTCTGACCTGCAGTGCGCCGCAACGCTGCTGTTCTTGTCCCCGGATGACGAGGAGACGGTGGCCGAGCTCGCCGCCGCCCGGGTGGCGACGGTGTACGACGGGCAGCACGCCGCGGCTTCGAAGCGGGCTGTGGACCTCGCGGCGGCGTTGCGCGTGCGCGCGGCATCGCTCGGGGAGCCCGTCACGGCCCACGAGGTGCGCAGCCAGCGGCCCGAGGCGATGCGCGTCCTCGGGGAGGTGGTGGACCTGCACCGCGGGGAGACCGTGGTGGTGCTGGTCGACACCACCGAGCCGTTCAGGTTGAACGTCGACGCCGACGGGGTCCGGCTCGAACCCCTGCGCTAGCGAGGATCGCCGCCGGGCTGCACGAAGCCCGACTCGTAGGCCAGCACCACCGCTTGGACCCGGTCGCGCAGCCCCAGCTTGGCGAGCAGCCGCCCGACGTGGGTCTTGACCGTCGCCTCCCCGAGGGTCAGCTCCTCGGCGATCTCGGCGTTGGACATCCCGCGAGCGACCAGCCTGAGCACCTCGCGCTCCCGATCACTCAGGGACGCCATCGCCGCGGGCGGGCCCGAGCCGGGCGGTGGCAGTGCCACGAACCGCTCGACCAGCCGCCGGGTCACCGTCGGCGCGAGCAGCGACTCGCCCCGGGCGATGACGCGCACGGCGTTCACCAGCTGTGCGCGCGGCGCGTCCTTGAGCAGGAAGCCGCTGGCGCCTGCGCGCATCGCGTCGTACACGTACTCGTCCAAGTCGAAGGTGGTGAGCATCAGCACCTTCGTGGTGGAGGATGCCTCGCAGAGCCGCCGGGTCGCCTCGATGCCGTCCATCTCCGGCATCCGGACGTCCATGAGGACCACGTCGGGACGTTCCTGCGCCACCATCCGCAGGCAGTGCTTGCCGTCGGCGGCCTCGCCGACGACCTCGATGTCGGGCTCGAGGTCGAGGATCAGCCGGAAACCGGTGCGCACCAGCTCCTGGTCGTCGCACAGCAGGACCTGGGTCACGGGGCCGCAACCACCGGGGTCATGCCGTCCCGCGGCAGGGTCGCGGCGACCACGAAACCGCCGCCTCGGTCCGGCCCGGCGACGAGGTTGCCGTGCACCGAGGCGACGCGCTCCCGAATGCCGACCAACCCGTGTCCCCCTCCAGGCTGGCGGCCCGGCCGGCCGGTTCGGTTGCTCACTCGGACCTCGACCTGACCGGCCGTCGCGGAGATCCTCAGGCTGGTGGGTACGCGTCCGGCATGCTTCATGACGTTGGTGAGCGCCTCCTGCACGATCCGGTACACCGCGAGGTCCACGGCCGGGGCCAGATCCAGTGCCTCGCTGTCGATGACCACCTCCAGAGGAAGACCCGCGCCGCGCATTCCGGCGACCAGCTGGTCGATGTCTCCGACGCCGCGGGCCGGACCCCGGCTGGTCTCCTGCTCGTCCGCGGGGCGTAGCACGGACAGCATCTGTCGCATGTCCGTCAGCGCCTCGCGGGCGCTGGTCCGGATCGCGCGCAGAGGCTGGCCGGCCAGGGACGGGTCATGCCCCAGGGCCGCCTCGGCCGCATCAGCCTGGACCGCGATCACCGACACCGCGTGCGCGACGACGTCGTGCAGCTCCCGGGCGATGCGCACCCGCTCCTCCGCCACTGCCAGCCGGGCCAGGTCGCGCTGGTGGGTCTCGGCGTAAGTGGCTCGCTCGCGCCACTGGCGCATTCCCCGGCCGAGCAGCCAGGCGCCGCCGAACACGAGCACGATGAACACGTAGTCGGTGCCGTGGTCGAACCACTCCTGCAGCGACTCGCCGCCGACGATCAGCACCCCGCCCACCGCGGCGGGCCCCTCGTCACGCTCCGCTGCCACCGAGTAGGTGAGCACCAGGAACGCCGCCAGCGCCCACAGCGAGCCGGGGGAGGAGGCGAGCACGGTCTGCAGCAGGCCGGCCGCGGTGGCGACACCTGCGGCGATCACCGGGGCGCGGGTACGCCCGGCGACGGCGAGGGCCAGCAGTACGCCGAGGGGCAGCGTGACGGCCAGGGGTCCCTCGTAGGGCTTCCCGGCCACGATGCTGGCGACCGCGATCAGCAGAACCAGCCCGCTCAGCGCCAGGTCGCGGACTGGGAAGCCGGCGATCGCTCGCCGGACAGGATGCACGCCGCCCACCGCGGGCCAGGACAGGGCCACCGACTGATCGTAGGGGCACGGCCCGCCGGCCGGGTCCGCTTCTGGGAGGAACGGGGTCCACCGTAGGGCTGACCTTCCGCAGGCAGGTTCATCCCCAGGGACACTCACCCTCCTCGTCAGGGTCGATGCGCCGCGGGCCCGACCGGCCGCACGCTGAACCATCACCGATGCGTCCGGCGAGCGGTCGGACGACAGAGCTCTGGAAGGAATGATCTAGATGAACAGGCATCGCCGCATCGCCGTCGTCGGCCTGGTCCTCGGACCCCTCACGTTCGCCGTCTCGGATCTGGTCCGCAGGCTCGTGGAGCCCGGCGGGGCCGCCGGCCCGGCCCAGACCGTCGCCGCCGTGCACCAGCATCCGTCGCTGTGGCTGCTGGCGGGATCGCTGAGCCTGGTGAGCCCGATCCTGTTCCTGCCGGGCGTCGTTGCCGCCGTTGGCCTGGTGCGAGGACGGGGCAGCATGCTCACCACCGCGGGGGGCTACCTGTTCGGGGCAGGCCTGGTGGCGGCGATGGGGCACATGGTCGGCTTCTTCGGGCTGTTCGGTCTCTACGACCAGGCAGGATCGCCGGACTCGGCCATTCGGGCGCTCGACGCCGCCTCCGAGCGGTACCCGTCGTTGGTCGGGCTGATCGTGCTGTTCGTGGCCGGGCTGGTGCTTGGCCAGCTGTTGCTGATGGTGGGTCTGCGCAGGGCGGGCGTCGTACCGACGTGGGCGGTGGTCGCGTGCCTCGTGGAGGTCGTCGCCGGGACGACCGGTGGCGTGCCTGCCGGGTTGGTGGGTCTGCTTGCCTGGGTCGCGGCCTTCGTGCCGGTGGCTCGCGCGGTGCGCCGGGCGGGTGCGGACGCGGCGCCGGTGGTGGTGGGAGACGCCCTTGCGGCGTGACAGCTTGGGTAAGGCGGATAACCTGAGGGACGACCTACGTCCGCGACGCGGCGTCGCGAGCCATGGGGGAGCCTGGAACGATGAGAGTCCGCGTTGTCTCGGCAGTTCTGGTCGCCCTGATGGCGGTGTCCGGCTGCTCGGACGTGGGGGACCATCAGGTGACCGACCTCCCCTCGGCCACCGGTTCCGGCTCGTCGTCTCGGCCGTCGCCGACCCCGGGCGGCAAGCTTCCGCCGCCTGCCACGCCACCGTCGGCGCCGATGGACGACCTGGAGCAGGCGGTCGCCGCTCGGCTCGGACGGCAGGTGGCACGCGAGCAGCTCGACCTCCAGTACGTCGCCTGCCCGCACTGGCGAGGCCAGGCGCCGCGGCAGCTGACCTGTCGGGGGTACGTCGACGGGGTGACCGCCCGGATCCACGTCAAGCTGCACCGGCTGACCGGGGGAGCGGTCAGCTTCAAGGCCCGGCTCGGCCGTGGGCTGATCGCCACGTCGAAGCTCGAGCGCCAGCTGCGCGTCGACGGGTTCCGGGCCGTGGACTGCGGCCAGGCGCCCGCCTACCCGTCGGTGGTCGGCAGCCACGTGGTGTGCGCGGTGACCAAGAACGGCGACCAGCGGTTCGTGCTGGCCACCGTCACCAGCCGGTCCGGGGCCGTGGAGATCCGGGGATACTGAGGCTCCGGAAGCGGCGCATCGGGCAGACTCGGGGCATGGCCAGGGTGATCGTGGTGGGCGCTGGGGTGATCGGGCTGTCGTGCGCCGTACGCCTGCTCGAACGTGGGCACCGCGTCGACGTACTGGCCAGGGAGCTGCCGCTGGAGACCACCTCGGTGGTGGCCGCCGCGCTGTGGTACCCGTTCCGGGCCTATCCGCCGGACAAGGTCGCGCGGTGGTCCGCGGCCGGCTACCGGGAACTGGCGCGGCTGGCGGCCATGGAGGCGACCGGGGTGCGGATGATGGTCGGCAGCGAGCTGCTGCGGTCCAGGACCGCGGACCCGTGGTGGGCCGGCGCGGTGCCGGGGCTGACCCGGGTGGCCACGCCGCCCGAGCCGTACGTCGACGGGTGGGCGTTCACCGCCCCGGTCGTCGACATGCCGGTGTACCTGCGCTGGCTGGCGAACCGGGTCTTGGAGCTCGGCGGCACGATCACCCGTCTGGCGATGGCGCAGCTCCCGGACGGCGCCGACCTGGTCGTGGACGCCAGCGGGCTCGGCGCGCGGCTGCTCGCGGAGGACCGGAGCGTGATGCCGGTGCGGGGGCAGGTGCTGTACGTCGAGCAGGTCGGCCTGGACCGGTGGTGGCTGGACGGCGCGGGGCTGACCTACGTGGTGCCGCGCGCGAACGAGATCGTGGTCGGCGGGACCGAGGAGGACGGGCTCTGGAACCTGAGCCCGGACCCGGCGGTCGCCGCGCGCATCCTCGAGCGGGCCACGACGCTGGTGCCCGCGCTGGCCGGAGCGCGGGTGCTGCGGCACAAGGTCGGGCTGAGGCCGGCCCGGCCGGCGGTGCGGCTGGAGGAGCAGCGGCTCGGCTCCACCCGCGTGGTGCACTGCTACGGGCACGGCGGTGCCGGGGTAACACTGTCCTGGGGCTGCGCCGCCGACGTCGCCGAACTGGTCTAGAAGAGACGCTGGGTCGGGTCGTCGAGGCCACGCAGGGCGTCGTAGTCCACGACCGCGCAGGCGATGCCGCGGTCGGCGGCCAGCACCCGGGCCTGCGGCCTGATCTCCTGGGCGGCGAAGATCCCGCGCACCGGGCGCAGGGCGGGGTCCCGGTTCAGCAGCTCCAGGTAGCGGGTCAGCTGCTCGACGCCATCGATCTCACCCCGCCGTTTCACCTCCACCGCGACGGACCGACCTTCGGCGTCCCGGCACATCAGGTCGACCGGCCCTATCGCGGTCGGGTACTCCCGTCGTACCAGGGTCAGGCCTTCGGCCAGGTGCGCCGGGTGCTCGGCCAGTAGCTCCTGCAGGTGCTTCTCGACGCCGTCCTTCTGCAGGCCCGGGTCGATGCCGAGGTCGTGCATCGACTCGTGCAGCACTTCGTCGATGAGGATGCGCAGCGTGTCATCCTCCTTGCCGGTGACCGTCCACTCCGCCGTACCGTCCTCGGCCCTCGCCTCCACCACCCGGCAGGGCGGGGACATCCAGTTCAGCGGCTTGTAGGAGCCGCCGTCGGAGTGGATCAGCACCGATCCGTCGTTCTTGACCAGGATCAGCCGGGTGGCCATCGGCAGGTGCGCGGTCAGCCGGCCCGCGTAGTCGACCTGGCACTTGGCGATCACGATGCGCACGGCGGGCACCCTACCCCGAGGAGGGGGTGAACCACCTCACGGCGGGGTCTCGCCGGGCGTGGCATGATGCCAGCCATGACGAGCAGCGCACGCGAGTTCTCCACCATCGGGGTCGTCGGCCTGGGCACGATGGGCGCCGGCATCGCCGAGGTGTTCGCCCGCAACGGCTACCGGGTCGTCGGCGTGGAGCACAACGAGGAGTCCCTCGAGCGGGGTCGGGCCCACCTGCAGCACTCCACCGACCGTGCGGTCAAGCGCGGCAAGCTCAGCGAGCAGGAGCAGGAGAAGCTGATCGGCAACATCGCGTTCAGCACCAACCTCGCCGACGTCAAGGACTGCCAGCTGGTCGTCGAGGCGATCGTCGAGCAGCTGCCGAAGAAGCAGGAGGTGTTCCGACAGCTGGACCAGATCGTCGCCCCGGAAGCGATCCTGGCTACCAACACCTCCTCGCTGTCGGTCACCGAGATCTCCACGGCGAGCTCCAACCCCGGCCGGGTCGTCGGCGTGCACTTCTTCAACCCGGCCCCGATCCAGCACCTGGTCGAGGTGATCCGCACCGTGGTCACCGAGCCTGACGTGCTCGAGGACGTGGCGAAGGTGGCCCGCTCCCTGGACAAGATCCCGGTCATCTGCGGGGACAAGGCGGGCTTCATCGCCAACGCGCTGCTGTTCGGCTACCTCAACCACGCGGTGACCATGTACGAGTCCCGGTACGCCACCCGCGAGGACATCGACACCGGGATGAAGCTGGGCTGCCGCTACCCGATGGGCCCGCTGGCGCTGCTGGACCTGATCGGCCTGGACACGGCGTACGAGATCCTCGACACGATGTACAAGCAGGGCCGCAACCGGCTGCACGCGCCCGCGCCGATCCTCAAGCAGATGGTGACCGCCGGGATGCTCGGTCGGAAGACCGGCCGCGGCTTCTACACCTACGAGGCCCCGGACAGCCCGGTCGTCGTCGCGGACGCGCTCACCCCGTCCGCGGACGCCCGACCTCAGCTGCGCCGCGAGGTGCGCACCGTCGGCGTGGTCGGCACCGGCACCATGGCCACCGGCATCGTCGAGGTGTTCGCCAAGGCCGGCTTCGACGTGGCGTACGTCGGACGGAGCCAGTCCAAGGTCGACCAGGTCCGCGCCGCTGTCGAGAAGTCCCTGGAGAAGGCGGTCCAGCGCGGCAAGCTCGACGAGCCGGCCCGGGACGGCGCGCTCGCCCACGTCACCGGGACCACCCGCCTCGACGACCTGTCCGACGTCGACGTCGTGGTGGAGGCGATCGCCGAGGACCTGCAGGTCAAGACCGCGCTGTTCGAGAACCTCGACGAGATCTGCAAGCCCGGGGCGATCCTGGCGACCACCACGTCGTCCCTGCCGGTGATCGAGCTGGCCCGCGCCACCAAGCGCCCGCGGGACGTGGTGGGCATGCACTTCTTCAACCCTGCCCCGGTGATGCAGCTGGTGGAGGTGGTGTCCACGGTCTCCACCGACGAGGCGGTCTCCGAGACCACCCGGGCGCTGTGCGAGACGATCGGGAAGGTGCCGATCTCCTGCGGCGACCGGGCCGGGTTCATCGTGAACGCGCTGCTCTTCCCCTACCTCAACGACGCGGTGAAGATGCTCGAGGCGCACTACGCGACCGCCGACGACATCGACACCGCGATGAAGCACGGCTGTGCGCTGCCGATGGGGCCCTTCGAGCTGCTCGACGTGGTCGGCAACGACGTGTCGCTGGCCATCCAGCGGGAGCTGTACCTCGAGTTCCGCGAGCCCGGGTTCTCCCCGGCGCCGCTGCTCGAGCACCTGGTCACCGCGGGCTACCTGGGCCGCAAGACCAAGCGCGGGTTCCGCGACTACAGCGCCGCGTAGCGCCCCGGTCGCGGGAGAGCGTCGAGCGGTTCCTGGCCGAGCAGGAGAAGGCATGGACCAGCGCGTGGAGACCTACCGCGGTGAGGAGTACGTCGTACGGCGGGTGACCGGATCGGCGGCGACCAAGACCTACCGCTGCCCCGGCTGCGGCCAGGTCATCCGGCCGGCGACCCCGCACACGGTGGCCTGGCCGGTGGAGGCCCCGATGTTCTCCGAGTCCGGGCTGGAGGTGCGCCGGCACTGGCACACCCCGTGCTGGCAGGCGCGGGACCGGCGCTAGGTCACTCCGGCATCGGGACGTCCTTGAAGGCCGCTGTCGTGCGGTCGGCGTAGGCGCTGGTGTCGGCGGTCTCCATCGGGCCGTCCCACTCCCGGGGGAGGGGTACGGCGACGGATGGGGCGGCCCTGCGGACGATCTCGTCGAGCACGTTCTCCGCGTCACCGACCCACAGGTGCTTGGCACCCTCGAAGGCCAGCACCTCGGCGTGGGGCACGGTGGCGAACCGCTCCCGGGCCTCGGGTGGGGGCAGGTAGTCGTCGTGCTCGGGGACCAACGCGACCAGCGGCTTCCCGGACTCGGCCCACCGCTTGAGGTCCTCCTCCGACGCAGAGCGCAGTGGGGGAGAGAGCAGGATGGCGCCGCTGAGCAGGGGGTCCAGCCCGTACATCAGCGCGAGGTCGGTGCCGAAGGACCAGCCCACCAGCCACACGTTCGGCAGGTCGTGGAACTCGGCGAACTCGAGGGCCGCCATCACGTCGTACTTCTCGCCGTGGCCGTTGTCGAAGCTGCCCTCGCTCTTGCCCTGCATGCTCTCGGTGCCACGGGTGTTGAAGCGCAGCACCGCGATATCGGCCAATGCCGGCAGCCGGAAGGCAGCCTTGCGGTAGACGTGGCTGTCCATCATGCCGCCGTGGGTGGGCAGCGGGTGCAGGCAGACCAGGGTCGCCACCGACGGCCGGTCGGTGGGGGTGGCCAGCTCGCCGACCAGCGACAGCCCGTCGGCCGTGTGCAGGGTGATCGCCTCGCGGTGGGCGGGCAGGACGGAGTTCGCACGGATCGCGGCCATGCCCCATTGTCTCGAACGCACACGAGTGACCACTCGACGGGCCACCAGTGACCACTCGACGCCGCATGGCCAGGTCCCTTACCAGGGCCCCCTGGTAAAGGGATGCTCCCCATGGTGAATCAACCATGGGGAGCATCCCTCTTCCATGGGGAGTATGACGCTGCGCTCGCTCCTCAACCACCGTCAGCGGGCGTCCTGACGGCGGACGACCACCTCCCGGACCAGGAGCAGGACGCTGGCCGCGGCCGGGATGGCGAGCAGGGCACCGATCACGCCGAGCAGGCCGGCGCCGATCAGCGCGGCGACCACGATCAGCGAGCCGGGGATGTCGACCGAGCGGGACATCACCCGCGGGTAGATGACGTAGTTCTCGAACTGCTGGTAGACGATGTAGAAGATCAGGCAGGCCAGCCCGATCGCGGGGGAGGTGGCGAACCCGATGAGGATCACGATGATCGCGCCGAGCGTGGCGCCGATCATCGGGATCACGTCGAGGATCATCACCACGAAGGCCAGCGCCACGGCGTACTGCCCGAGCCCGACGATGAACAAGAACACCAGCGAGCTGACCCCGGCGCACAGGGCGACGAGGAAGGCGCCGGAGACGTAGCTGCCGACGTTGCCGAGGATCTGGTCGCCGAGGAAGGTGACCCGCGCGCGCCGGGTCGCCGGGGCCAGCTGGTAGAACGCCCGCTTCAGGGTCGGCAGGGACGCCAGGAAGTACAGCGTCAGCACGATCACGATCAGCGTGTTCACGATGCCGGACAGCACCGCCAGCCCGATGCCGACGACGCCGCCGAAGACGTTCTTGGCGAGGCTGCTGCTCTGCAGCGCGCTCTGGAGGTTGCCTAACAGGTGGTACTTCGCGTTGAACCGCTGGATCGTGGAGTTGTGCTGCAGCTGGTCGAACCACTGCGGGACCTGCTTGGTGAGCGCCGTGACCTGGTCGCTGATCACCGGGACGATCGCGACCGCGAACAGGGCGACCGCCGCGACCACGACGACGATCACCAGCACCACGGCGAACGCGCGCCGCATCCCACGGCGCATGAAGAACTCCACCAGCGGGTTCAGGCCGGCGGCCAGGAAGATGGCGACCAGCACCAGCACCAGCACCGAGCCGACGGCGACGATCTGCTGGGCGATCCAGAACGCGATGAGCGCGCCGGCCGCGCCGATGAAGCCGATGTAGAAGGGTGAGTGGCGCTTCAACGGCGGGCCCAGCGGGCCGAACTTCTCCTCGCCGGTGTCGTCCGGGTGGCTGTCGCGGAGGAACTCCTCGGCCTGTTCCTCGGCCGCGAGCCGCCCCTGATCCGCAGGGTCGACCAACTCGTCGGCGACCTCCTCGGCCTCGGTCCGCTCGCGGCGGAACCGCTCGGAGTCCGAGGGCTCCGGCGTCGGCAGGTTCACTGCTCTTGCTGCTCCTGAGCGTTCGACGGCTCGTCGGTGAAGCCGGCCACCACGTCGCGGAGGGCGCCGAGCTGGGCGACGATCGCGTCGCGCCGCCGCTGGACACGGTCCACCTCGGCGCGCAGCTCGTCGAGCTCCCGCTCGGCGTCGGCCTGTCCCGCCGCCACCTGGGTGTCTGCCTGGGTGCGCGCGCTGGACACGATCTGCTCCGCCTCGCGCCGGGCGCGCACCAGGAGCCGCTCGGCCTCCTCCTGGGCCTGCTGGCGGTGCGCGGTGGCCTGTGCCACCGCTTCGCGTGCCCGCTCCTCCGCGGCATTCGCCCGGTTCTCGGCCTCCTCCACCAGCCGCGCGGTCTCCGAGGTGGCGTTCGTGTGGTGCTCGGCGGCTTCGCGGGTCAGCCGCTCCTTCTCCACCGACAGCGCGCGCCGTGCCTCCTGGACCTCGCGGTCGGCGGTCGCGCGGACCTGCTCGGCCTCCCGGCGGGCGCCGGTGCGCAGGGCGTTGGCCTCCTGCTCGGCGGCGAGCCGCAGCTGCTCGGCCTCCCGGTTGGCCGAGGCGAGCAGGTCCTCCGCCTCGGCGCGGGCCATGGTCTTCTCCTGCTCCGCGTCTCCCAGCGCCCGGCTTCGCGCCTCGTCGAGCTCCTTGAGCTGCACGATCCGCATGTCCTCGGCGTCGCGGGCGGCCTGGGACCGCAGCGCCTCGGCCTCCTTGAGGGCCTTCCGGTGGATCTCCTCGGCGTGCCGCTTGGCCTGCTGCAGCACCTCGTCGGACTGCTCCTCGGCCAGCCGCAGCATCTCGCTCGCGCGGCCGCCGAGACCGGCGTACGACGGGGAGTCGTTCTCCGCGAGCCGTTTCTGGAGGCCGCTGACCTGCTCCTCGAGCGCGGCGATCCGGGCCTTGGCGTCCTTGAGGCTGGCCGTCAAACCGGCCTTCTCGCCGGCCAGCGTGTGCACGTGCCGGTCCACGTGCTCGGGGTCGTAGCCGCGCCGTACGACGGGGAAGGTGTGGCGGTCCCCGCCGACCGACGCGAGCACCTGGGTCTCCTGATCGGAGGTCTTCGACGAGTCGTCGAAGAAGGGCAGTCCCGAACGGTCGTTCACTGGCGCTTCCTCTCTGTCGCTCGCGGGCACGTTCCCTGCAGCCTAGGCCACCCGCCCGGTCCGGGAGGTCCACCGAATGGCGTGCCGCGGATGCGTCACCGGTTCGACCAGTGTGACGGATGCGGAGGGGAAACGCAGGCACGCAGCGCGGCCGCCGCAGGGCCCGCCGCGTTCAAATGCCCCTAAACCGGTTGATCGCCTCGAGGTGTCGGGTGCGCATCTCCTGGTCGCGCACGCCGAGCCCCTCCTCGGGGGCCAGGCAGAGCACGCCGACCTTGCCCTGGTGCCGGTTCAGGTGCACGTCGTACGCCGCCTGCCCGACCTCGTCCATGCGGTAGGACCGGGACAGGGTGGGATGGATCTTGCCCTTGACGATGAGCCGGTTGGCCTCCCAGGCCTCGCGGTAGTTGGCGAAGTGGGAGCCGATGATCCGCTTGAGGTTCATCCAGAGGTAGCGGTTGTCGTACTCGTGCACGAAGCCGGTGGTGGACGCGCAGGTGACGATGGTGCCGCCCTTGCGCGCGGCGTACACCGAGGCGCCGAACGTCTCTCGCCCCGGGTGCTCGAAGACGATGTCCACGTCCTCGCCGCCGGTCAGCTCGCGGATCCGCTTGCCGAACCGGCGCCACTCCTTGGGGTCCTGGGTGGTCTCGTCCTTCCAGAACCGGTAGTCCTCCTCGCGGCGGTTGATGATCAGCTCCGCCCCCATCCGCCGGCAGACCTCGGCCTTCTCCTCGTTGGAGACCACGCACACCGGGGTGGCGCCGCCGTTGAGC
>DASSKA010000104.1:0-4541 GCA_035690905.1 Nocardioidaceae bacterium
CAGGGGGTGGTTGTGCTGCGCACGAGGAGCAATGCCTGTGAACGTGACCGGTCTGGCCGAGCTGGTGCTGCGCAACGAGACCCTCGCCGGAGCGGTCGAGGACGCCCGCCACGGCGTCGTACCGGCTCTGGACCTGACCTCGCCTGCCGCGCTGCAGCCGTTCGTGGTCAAGGGCCTGGTCGACGCCGGCCGGTCCGTGCTCGCGGTGGCCGCCACTGCCCGGGAGGCCGAGGACCTGGTCACCGCGCTGGGCGGGCTGATGGATCCGGCGCTGGTGGCCGAGTACCCGGCCTGGGAGACGTTGCCGCACGAGCGGCTGTCCCCCCGCAGCGACACCGTGGGCCGCCGGCTGGCGGTGCTGCGCCGGCTGCGGCACCCCGGCAGCGACCCGGCCAACGGCCCGGTGAAGGTGGTGGTGGCCCCGGTCCGGTCGGTGCTGCAGCCACAGGTCAGCGGGCTGGCCGACCTGGAACCGGTCGAGCTCTCGGTCGGCGAGGAGCACGACCTCGAGGACGTCGTACAACGGCTCGCCGGCGCTGCGTACTCCCGGGTGGACATGGTCGAGAAGCGCGGCGAGTTCGCTGTGCGCGGCGGCATCATCGACGTATTCCCGCCGACCGAGGAGCACCCGTTGCGGGTCGAGTTCTTCGGCGACGAGGTCGACGAGATCCGTACCTTCGCGGTCGCCGACCAGCGGTCCCTGGAGCCGGTACGACGGCTGTGGGCGCCCCCGTGCCGGGAGCTGCTGCTCACCGACGACGTCCGCAAGCGCGCCCAGGAGCTCGGCCAGGTGCACCCTGAGCTCGCCGAGCTGGCCGAGAAGCTCGCCGAGGGGCACGCCGTGGAGGGCATGGAGTCGCTCGCGCCCGCCCTGGTCGACGACATGGAGCTGCTCATCGACCTGATGCCCGAGCAGACCCACGTGCTGGTGCTGGACCCCGAGCGGGCCCGCACCCGGGCGCACGACCTGGTCGCCACCAGCGAGGAGTTCCTGCAGGCGTCCTGGGCCGCGGCCGCTGGCGGCGGAGAGTCGCCGATCGACCTGGGGAAGGCGTCCTACAAGACGCTCGCCGACGTGCGCGCCATCAGCCTGCAGCAGGGCAAGCCGTGGTGGAGCCTGTCGCCGTTCGGGATGGACCCGGATGCACCCGGGGTGGTGCAGCGGGACCTGACCGGCGAGGTGGTGGCCGCGATCGACCCGCGAACCGGCCAGCCGTTCGACGTCGAGGCCGGCGCGGTGGAGTCGCGCTCGGTCGACGTGAAGCCGGTCGACGCCTACCGCGGCGACGTGGAGCGTGCGGTCGGTGACATCCGGACCTGGCTGCGCAACGGCTCCCGGGTGGTGCTGGTCACCGAGGGCCACGGCCCCGCACAGCGGATGGTGGAGGTGCTCGGCGAGCACGACGTGCCGGTCCGGTACGCCGAGCGGGTCGACACCGCCGAGGACATCACCGAGGGTCTCGTGCACGTCACCACCGCCACGTTGGCGCACGGCTTTGTCGACGAGGCCCTGTGCCTGGCGGTGCTCACCGGCGACGACATCGCCGGCCAGCGTTCCTCGACCAAGGACATGCGCCGGATGCCGACCCGGCGCAAGCGGCAGATCGACCCGCTGGAGCTGAAGCCCGGCGACTACGTGGTGCACGAGCACCACGGCGTCGGCCGGTACGTCGAGATGAAGCAGCGCACCGTCCAGGGCGCGGTCCGGGAGTACCTCGTCCTGGAGTACGGCGCCTCCAAGACCAGAAGTGGGGGAGCCGGCCGGTCCCCTGATCTTTTGTACGTGCCCACCGACCAGCTGGACCAGGTGACGAGGTACGTCGGAGGGGAGCAGCCCAGCCTGGACCGGCTCGGCGGCTCGGACTGGGCCCGCCGGAAGGGCCGGGCCCGCAAGGCGGTGCGGCAGATCGCCGGCGAGCTGATCAAGCTGTACGCCGCGCGGCAGGCCACCAAGGGACACGCGTTCGGTCCCGACAGCCCCTGGCAGCGTGAGCTGGAGGACGCCTTCCCGTTCGTGGAGACCCCGGACCAGCTGTCCACGGTCGACGAGGTCAAGGCCGACATGGAGCGCGAGGTCCCGATGGACCGTCTGGTCTGCGGTGACGTCGGCTACGGCAAGACCGAGATCGCGGTGCGCGCGGCGTTCAAGGCCGTCCAGGACGGCAAGCAGGTCGCCGTGCTGGTGCCGACCACGCTGCTGGTGCAGCAGCACTTCTCGACCTTCGCCGAGCGGATGTCCGGCTTCCCCGTGGTGCTCAAGGGACTGTCGCGGTTCCAGACCGACGCGGAGGCGGCGGCCACCATCGAGGGGCTGCGCGACGGCAGCGTGGACATCGTCATCGGCACGCACCGGCTGCTCAACCCGGAGGTGAAGCTGAAGAACCTCGGGCTGATCATCGTCGACGAGGAGCAGCGGTTCGGCGTCGAGCACAAGGAGCAGCTCAAGCGGCTGCGCACCGCCGTCGACGTGCTCTCCATGTCCGCCACCCCGATCCCGCGCACCCTGGAGATGGCCATCACCGGGATCCGGGAGATGTCCACGATCATGACGCCGCCGGAGGAGCGGCACCCGGTGCTCACCTACGTCGGCGCCTACGAGGACCGGCAGGTGGTGGCCGCGATCCGCCGTGAGCTGCTCCGCGAGGGCCAGGTGTTCTTCATCCACAACCGAGTGCAGTCCATCGAGAAGGCGGCCGCGCACATCCGGGAGCTGGTGCCCGAGGCGCGGGTGGCCATCGCGCACGGGCAGATGGGCGAGCACCAGCTCGAGCAGGTGATGGTGGACTTCTGGGAGAAGCGGTTCGACGTGCTGGTGTGCACGACGATCGTGGAGTCCGGCCTGGACGTGTCCAACGCGAACACCATGATCATCGACCGGGCCGACATGCTCGGGCTGTCGCAGCTGCACCAGCTGCGCGGCCGGGTCGGCCGGGGCCGGGAGCGCGCCTACGCGTACTTCCTCTACCCGCCCGACAAGCCGCTGACCGAGACCGCGCACGAGCGGCTGGCCACCTTGGCCCAGCACTCCGACCTCGGCGGCGGGATGGCGATCGCCCTGAAGGACCTGGAGATCCGCGGCGCCGGCAACATGCTCGGCGGCGAGCAGTCCGGGCACATCGCCGACGTCGGCTTCGACCTCTACGTGCGGCTGGTCGGCGAGGCGGTCTCGGAGTTCCGCGGCGCCGCCCCGACCGACGAGCAGGAGGTCAGGATCGAGCTGCCGATCGACGCCCACCTGCCGCACGACTACGTGCCGAGCGAGCGGCTCCGACTGGAGATGTACAAGCGGCTTGCCGAGGTCCGCTCCGACGACGACGTGGCCGCGATCCGCGAGGAGCTCGAGGACCGGTACGGCGAGCCGCCGACCCCGGTCGCCAGCCTGCTCGAGGTGGCCCGGCTGCGCGCCCGGGCCCGGCGGGCCGGGCTGACCGACGTGACGCTGGCCGGCAAGCATGTCCGGTTCGCGCCGGTGGAGCTGCCCGACTCGGGGAAGGTGCGGCTGACCCGGCTGTACCCGAAGAGCATCCTCAAGGAGGGCGTGCGTACCATGCTCGTGCCGCGTCCCTCGACCGCGGCGGTGGGCGGCTCGCTGCTGCGCGACGAGGCGCTCCTGGCCTGGGCCCGCGCCGTGATAGACACAGCGATCGACGCGGCTGGGGCGACCGTGCCGGCGAACGCATCGAGCAAGGAGAGCAGAACGTGACGCGACCACGACGTCTGAGCAGGTTCACGGTGCTGGCCACGGCCGGGGTCCTGGCCCTGACCGGTTGCGGTGCGGTGCACCCGGGCGCGGCCGCGGTGGTCGGGCAGGACACGATCACCGAGGGCCAGGTGGACGCGCTGGCGCAGGGGCTGTGCTCGGCCAACAGCGCCGGCGGGCAGACGCTGCCCACCCGAGAGGCCCGGCAGGGCGCCCTGCAGGTGCTGCTGGACACCGAGCTGTCCCAGCAGTTCGGGCACAAGCGCGGCGTCACCGCGAACCAGCAGCAGATCTCCCAGGCTCTGGCCAGCAGGAGCCGCGCCATCGCAGCGCTCCCAGAGGACGAGCGGCCGGCGTTCAAGGACGCGCTGGTGCGCTTCCTGGAGGGCCAGATGATGCTGATGGACATCGGCCGGAAGTCCCTGGAGGCGCAGGGCAAGACCAACGTCACCCCGGCGCAGGCAACCGCCGAGGGCAACCGGTTGCGCCAGCAGTACGTCAAGACGATCACCGTCTCGGTCAACCCGTCACTCGGCAGCTTCCGGCGCGGCACCTACCAGCCGGCCACGAACAACGGATCGCTGTCCGTGCCCGCCTCGGACACCGCCCGGCAGGGCAACTCGGCCAACCCGGACGCCTCATGGGTGGCCTCGCTGCCGGCGTCGCAGCAGTGCGGCTGACCCTGCTGCTGACCAGCCCTCGGGTCGCCCCGGGGCTGCTGACCCGGGACGCTTGGGACGCCCTCACGTCCGCGGAGACGGTGCTGTGCTCCGACGCAGGTGAGCCGCTGCCGCGTTCCGTGGCCGCGGCGGGCCTGACCGTCGACGTACTCCCGGAGGCC
>DASSKA010000105.1:0-3628 GCA_035690905.1 Nocardioidaceae bacterium
TGAGCCTGACCGAGGTCGAGACCATGCTCGCCCCGTCCGTGGTCACCGAGGTGGAGACCGCGACTCCGGAGCGGGCGGGCACCGCCGGGCCGGCGAAGAAGAAGGTCGAGGTCGCCGACTTCGACGTGTCCGACTCCGTGATGGTGGTCGACGGCCCGTTCGCCACGCTGCACGCGACGATCACCGAGATCAACGCGGAGTCCCAGAGGGTCAAGGCCCTCGTCGAGATCTTCGGCCGGGAGACCCCGGTCGAGCTCAGCTTCAGCCAGATCCAGAAGGTCTGAGCCAGGCTGGCAACCCGCAACACCCCAGGCACCACCTCATGGCAACACAGTAAGGACCCTAGGAAACATGCCTCCCAAGAAGAAGATCGCAGCGCTCGTCAAGGTGCAGCTGCAGGCCGGGGCGGCCACTCCCGCGCCGCCGGTGGGTACCGCCCTCGGTCCCCACGGCGTGAACATCATGGAGTTCTGCAAGGCCTACAACGCCCAGACCGAGGCCATGCGCGGCAACGTGATCCCCGTCGAGATCACCATCTACGAGGACCGCTCGTTCACCTTCGTCACGAAGACCCCGCCGGCCGCCGAGCTGATCAAGAAGGCGGCCGGATTGCAGAAGGGCTCGGCCGTCCCGCACCGCGACAAGGTCGGCAAGCTGACCAAGGACCAGGTGCGCGAGATCGCCACCACCAAGATGCCCGACCTGAACGCCAACTCCATCGACCAGGCGATGAAGATCGTCGAGGGCACTGCCCGCTCGATGGGCGTGCGCACCGAGTAACAGCTCAACCCGAAACATCCACCGTGGCAGGGTCACTGACGCGCCCGACGACCACAACCCGCCCTCGAGGCGGACGAGAGGAAGCATCATGAAGCGCAGCAAGACGTACCGGGCGGCCGCCGAGTCGTTCGACATCGACGAGCTCTACAGCCCGCTCCAGGCGATCAAGCTCGCCAAGACGGGCAGCCGCAAGAAGTTCGACGAGACCGTCGACGTGGCCATGCGCCTCGGCGTGGACCCCCGCAAGGCGGACCAGATGGTGCGCGGCACCGTCAACCTCCCGCACGGCACCGGCAAGACCGCAAGGGTCCTGGTCTTCGCCAGTGCCGACAAGGCGGAGGCCGCCCGTGAGGCCGGCGCCGACCACGTCGGCGGCGACGAGCTGATCGAGAAGGTCAACGGCGGCTGGCTGGACTTCGACGCCGTGGTCGCCACCCCGGACATGATGGGCAAGGTCGGCCGCCTCGGCCGGGTCCTCGGCCCCCGCGGCCTGATGCCGAACCCGAAGACCGGCACGGTCACCCCCGACGTGGCCAAGGCGGTCTCGGACATCAAGGGCGGCAAGATCGAGTTCCGCGTCGACCGGCACGCCAACCTGCACTTCATCATCGGCAAGGCGTCCTTCTCCGAGAGCCAGCTCGCGGAGAACTACGCCGCTGCCCTCGAGGAGGTGCTGCGGCTCAAGCCGTCCAGCTCCAAGGGCCGCTACCTCAAGAAGGTCACCATCTCCACGACGATGGGTCCCGGCGTCCAGGTCGACCCCAACCGCACCCGCAACGTCGCGGCCGACGACGAGGCCTGAGCGGCTACTCCACGAAGACGCGCTCGTCGACGAGCTGCTCGGTGACCAGCTGGCCCTCCGGGGCGAACAGGCTGTGCTCGAAGCGCTTCTGGAACTCGAGCTCGACACCGTCGCGGCCGCTGCGGTTCTTCTCGATGGAGAGCACCGCCCACCGGCGGAAGCGCTCGGCGTTCCCGAGGTCGTAGACCAGGTGGTGCCGGGCCACCACGTCGTACTTGCTGTTGAGGATCAGCACCGTGTCGGCCTCGTAGGCGAGCGCTGAGGACCCGCGCAGGTTGCCGACCCGGACCCGCTTGCCGGACTCCGGGGTCGGCTTGTCCGCCGCGACCACTGCCAGGATCGGCACGTCCCGCTCCAGCGCGAGGTCCTTCAGGCCCTCGACGACCAGGGCGATCTGCTCCTCCTCCGAGCGGCGCGGGTCCAGGCTGCGCACCTTCTGCAGGTAGTCCACCACCACGAGGGGCGGTTGACCGGTCTGGTCCTGCACGTCGGCGACCGCGTCGCGCACCACCTCGAGGGTGGTCTTGCTGCCCGTGGAGCGGTGCAGGACGATCCGGGAGGCGTACTCCGCGACCACCCCAACGGCCTTGGCGCCTCCGACGGTGCCCTGGAGCCGCTCGGCGAGCGAGGCGCCGCCGCCGTCCACGCTCTCGAACGCGGCCCGGACCCGGTTCAACCCTGGTGCCTCCACGCCACCCACCAGCCCGGCCTCGAGGGCGACCAGCCTGACCAGCAGCGACTCCGGGTCGTGCTCGTAGCTGAAGAAGACCACCGAACGGCCGGACCGAGCCATGTTGCGGGCGGTCTGCAGCGCCCAGGTGGTCTTGCCCAGGCCCTGCGGGCCTCCGAGCAGGACGAGGTCACCGGAGCGGAAGCCGCCGTCCAGGTGCTTGTCGAGGATGTCGAAGCCGGTCGGCCAGACCTTCCGGCCCGCGTTGTCGCCCGCCCGCAGCCGGCCGTCGGCCCGCTCGAGCACCTCCTCGAGAGACTGCAAGGATGTGTCCATCCTGTCATTGCAGCACCACAGCGGCCCTTCTGCGGCGGAATCGGTGCACAAGGGCCGCCTGACCGGGATTTGGCCGTCGGGGATCGGCTGCCGTACAGTGACCAGTCGAAACCAGAGACCGCCGGTTGTCGGCGTGCTGTTCCGGCTCAGCGAACGAGCCCCAGCCGCCGGCCGAAGGCCCCGCGACGGGGTGGCCTGCGCAGGTGGACAGTGAGCCAGTCGACGTAGGTCGGCCCGGACGCCCTGTGCCTGCGCAGGGCGTCGTTTGTCGTTCCGGGGCCGGGCCCTGACCGGAGTCTCTCCAGAACACGTGCATCGCACGCGGAAGGAGACCCATGGCGCGGCCGGACAAGGCAGCAGCCGTCGCGGAGCTCGTGGAGTCGTTCCAGGACTCCGCCGGCGCCGTGCTGACCGAGTACCGCGGTCTCTCCGTCAAGCAGCTGCAGGACCTGCGGCGTGCTCTCGGGGAGAACGCACAGTACGCCGTGGTCAAGAACACGCTGACCAAGATCGCCGCCGGCGAGGCGGGCGTCGAGGGCTTCGACGACCTGCTCACCGGCCCCACCGCCATCGCGTTCATCAACGGCGATGTCGTGGAGGCGGCCAAGGGGCTGCGTGACTTCGCCAAGGCGAACCCCGCCCTCGTCATCAAGGGCGGCTACCTCGAGGGTCGGACGATCGAGGCGACGGAGATCGCCAAGCTCGCCGACCTCGAGTCGCGCGAGGTGCTCCTCGCCAAGCTCGCGGGCGCCATGCTCGGGTCGTTGAGCCAGGCCGCGGCCCTGTTCAACGAGCCGCTGTCCAAGGCTGCCCGGCTCGCGGCGGCCCTGCAGGCCAAGAACGAGCAGGAGTCGGCAGAAGCGCCCGAGGCCTGAGCAGAAAGCCTGAGAAGAAACCCACACCCCGACTCGCGCGCCCGTGCGGGTCTTCAACCCGGAAGGAACCGCCACCATGGCGAAGCTCACCACGGACGAGCTGCTCGACGCGTTCAAGGAGATGACCCTCCTCGAGCTGAGCGAGTTCGTCAAGCAGTTCGAGGA
>DASSKA010000106.1:0-43320 GCA_035690905.1 Nocardioidaceae bacterium
GGTGACAGGGAACAGTTTCACACCGCGCGGTCGGCGCCGTGCTGCGCACCGGCGGGACGGACGGGTTAGCCTTTTCCGCGACATGGGAACCCCGCACGCCAGTCCGGGCCGGCCCGGGGCTGCCCCGGACGGCGTTGCACCGGTCACCGCGATACCTGATCGATCCATGCCGATCGGCATCTTCGACTCCGGTGTGGGCGGGCTGACGGTGGCCCGCGCGGTGCTCGACCAGTTGCCGCACGAGGCGATCCGCTACATCGGCGACACCGCGCACGGCCCGTACGGGCCGCTGCCGATCGCCGAGGTGCGCCGGCACTCGCTGGCCGTCATGGACGACCTCGTCGCCGACGGCGTCAAGATGCTCGTCGTGGCCTGCAACTCGGCGTCCGCGGCCTCGCTGCGCGACGCCCGTGAGCGGTACGACGTCCCGGTGGTCGAGGTGGTGCTGCCCGCCGTCCGCCGGGCGACCGCGGCCACCCGCAACGGCAGGGTCGGCGTGATCGGCACCCAGGCCACGATCACCAGCGGCGCCTACGAGGACGCGTTCGCCGCCGCCGCGCACGTGTCGGTGACCAGCGCCGCCTGCCCGTCCTTCGTCGACTTCGTCGAGCGGGGCGTCACCAGCGGGCGGCAGCTGCTCGGGCTGGCGCAGTCCTACCTCGACCCGCTGCTCGTCGCCGGGGTCGACACCGTCGTCCTCGGCTGCACGCACTACCCGCTGCTCACCGGCGTGCTCTCCCTGGTCCTGGGGGACGACGTGACGCTGGTGTCCAGCGCCGAGGAGACCGCCAAGGACGTGTACAAGCTGCTGGTGCGTCACGGGCTGGAGCGCGATCCCGCACTGCCGCCGCCGGTGCACCGGTTCCTGACCACCGGCCGCCCGGAGGAGTTCGCCCGGATCGGGCACCGGTTCCTCGGCCCCGAGCTGCAGTCCGTGCACCAGCTGGCCCAGGCCTCGGTGTGGTCCCGCTGATGGGTCCGGCGATGAGGCTGACCGTGGTCGGCTGCTCCGGCTCCTACGCCGGCCCGGACTCCCCGGCGAGCTGCTACCTGCTCGAGGCGGAGCGGGACGGCCGCACCTGGCGCGTCCTGCTCGACCTGGGCAGCGGGGCGTTCGGCACGCTGCAGCGGTTCATCGACCCGCTGAGCGTGGACGCGGTGCTGTTCACGCACCTGCACCCCGACCACTACTTCGACATCAGCGGGCTCTACGTCGTCTGGAAGTACCACCCCTCCGGCCCGCGCGGCCGGATCCCGGTGTGGGGACCGGCCGGCGTCGCCGGGCAGGTGGCCCGCGCCTACGGCCTTCCGGAGGAGCCGGGGATGAGCGCTGAGTTCGGCTTCCACGAGTACGACGGGCGCCCGGTCGAGCTGGGCCCCTTCACGATCCACGCCGTCCCGGTGGCCCACCCGGTGCCCGGCTACGCCCTACGCGTCGAGGTCGGGGAGCGGGTGCTGGTGTACTCCGGGGACACCGGTCCGTGCGCTGCCCTGGTCGAGGTCGCGGACCACGCCGACCTGCTGCTGTGCGAGGCGGCCTTCGTCGAGGCCCCCGACAACCCGCCCGACCTGCACCTGACGGGGGCGCAGGCGGGGGAGGCGGCCACCAAGGCGGAGGTCGGGCGGCTGGTGCTCACGCACGTGCCGCCGTGGCACGACCGGCAGCGGATCCTGGGCGATGCGCGCACCACGTTCACCGGCCCGGTCGAGCTGGCCGCCACCGGTTCGTCGTACTCCCTCTGACCCCACTACTCTCGGGGCCATGACGCGTGCAGACGGACGAGACAACGACGAGCTCCGCCCGGTCAAGCTGACTCGGCACTGGTTGGACCACGCCGCCGGCTCGGTGCTGGTCGAGTTCGGCAGGACCAGGGTGCTGTGCGCCGCGAGCGCCTCGGTCGGGGTGCCCCGGTGGCGCAGGGACTCCGGCCTCGGCTGGGTGACCGCGGAGTACGCGATGCTGCCCTCCTCGACGCACACCCGCTCCGACCGGGAGTCGGTCAAGGGCCGCATCGGCGGCCGCACCCACGAGATCTCCCGGCTGATCGGCCGATCGCTGCGCGGCGTCATCGACTACAAGGCGCTCGGCGAGAACACCATCGTGCTGGACTGCGACGTGCTGCAGGCCGACGGCGGCACCCGGACGGCGGCCATCACCGGGGCGTACGTCGCACTGGCCGACGCGGTCACGCACCTGAAGGACAAGGGAGCGCTCGCCGGCGACCCGCTGCGCGGCTCCGTCGCCGCGATCTCGGTCGGCATCGTCGACGGTGAGCCGCGCCTGGACCTCCCCTACGAGGAGGACGTGCGCGCCGAGACGGACATGAACGTGGTGATGACCGGCGACGGCCGGTTCGTCGAGGTGCAGGGGACCGCGGAGGGCGAGCCCTTCGACCGGAAGCTGCTGGACAGCCTGCTCGGCCTGGCCGAGAAGGGCTGCGCCGACCTGACCCGGATACAGCAGGACGCGCTCGGTGGGTGAGCCGCAGGTCTTCCTGGCCTCCCGCAACGCCAAGAAGCTGCGCGAGATGGAGCGCATCCTGCGCGAGTCGGTGCCGGACGTGAAGGTGCTCGGTCTCGACGACGTCGCGCACTACGACGAACCGGCCGAGACCGAGGCGACCTTCGAGGGCAACGCGCTGATCAAGGCCAGGGCCGCCGTGGCCGCGACCGGTCTGCCCTCGCTCGCCGACGACAGCGGGCTGTGCGTCGACGCGCTGAACGGGATGCCCGGCGTGCTGTCGGCGCGCTGGAGCGGCACCGCGAAGGACGACACCTCGAACAACCAGCTGCTGCTCGAGCAGCTCGCCGACGTGCCCGACCAGCGTCGCGGGGCGCACTTCACCTGTGCGATCGCGTTCGCCTACCCCGCCGGGGACGCCGGCGTGGTCGAGCACGTGGTGCACGGGGAGATGCATGGCCACGTGATCCGGGAGATGCGCGGGGACAACGGCTTCGGGTACGACGTGCTCTTCGTCGCCGACGGGCACGACCGCACGTCCGCGCAGCTGCCGGCGGATGAGAAGGACGCCATCTCCCACCGCGGCCGTGCGCTGCGGCGGATCGCGCCGCTGGTCACCGACGTGCTGGTCGGTCTGTGACCCGGGTCCTGGTGGTGGCCGCCACCGCCCGCGAGGCCGCGCACGTCCCCGAGTCGCTGCCGCTGGTGCTCACCGGGCTGGGCAAGACCGCCGCGGCCACCGCGACCGCGCGCGCCCTCGCGGACATCGGGACGACGGACCTGACCGTGGTGAACGTGGGCACCGCCGGGGCGCTTCGCGACGGGGTGAGCGGTCTGCACGAGGTGGGCACGGTGCTCAACCACGACATGAACGCCGACGCCATCCGCGCGCTCGGCTACGACCCGATGGAGCGGATCGTGGTCGGACCGGGGGAGACGGTGCTGGCCTCCGGCGACGTGTTCGTCGCCGACCCGGTGGTCCGCGAGACGCTGGCCCGGCGCGCCCACCTGGTGGACATGGAGGGGTACGCGGTGGCCTACGCCTGCCGCGCGTTCGGGTTCGGGGTGCGCCTCGTGAAGCACGTCTCCGACAACGCCGACGGGGACGCCGTGGACTGGCCCTCCCAGGTGGAAGCCAGTGCCCGCGTGCTGGGCCGCTGGCTGCAGGACAACCTCTAGACGGTCAGCGCGATCTTGCCGCCGGCATGGCCGCCCTCGGAGAGCCGGTGCGCCTCGGCGATCTCCTCCAGCGGCAGCTTCTCGGCGAGGTGCACCCGCAGCTTGCCCTCCTCTACGAGGGCGCCCAACGCGTCCAGCCCGGCCCGGTCGGGGCGCACGAAGACGTACTTCCCGCCCAGCTCCCGCACGGTGGCGGGGTCGATGATCGAGGCGATCCGGCCGCCGTCGCGAACCTGCTTGGGTGCGTCGGCGAGCGCCTCGCCGCCGGCCAGGTCGAGGACCGCGTCCACCGGCTCGTCCAGCTGCTCGCTGATCGGTCCGTCGTGGTAGTCGAGCACCTCGGTGGCCCCGAGGTAGCGGACCCGGCTGTGGTGCTCCGGGCTCGCGGTGCCGACCACCTCAGCGCCGAGCGCCCGGGCGATCTGTACGGCGAGGTGTCCGACCCCGCCCGAGGCGGCGTGCACCAGCACCCGCTCGCCAGGCTGCACCTTCAGCGCCTCGACGAGGGACTGGTAGGCGGTCAGCCCGGCCAGCGGCACGGCGGCCGCCTCCTCGAAGGACAGGGACGTGGGCTTCGGCGCGAGCGTGCGCTGCGGCGCCGGCACCAGCTCGGCGGCGGTGCCGAACTGCACCCCGTCTCGGCGCACGTAGCCCCACACCTCGTCCCCGGGCTGCGCACCGGTGACGACCGCCGGGCCGACCTTCTCCACCACTCCGGCGACGTCCCAGCCGGGGATGATCGGCAGGTAGTGCGGATAGGCCGCCTGCAGGTTGCCCTGGCGGACCTTCCAGTCGACCGGGTTGACGCTGGTCGCGCGGGTGCGCACCAGCACCACGTCCGGGCCGACCGGCGGGTCGTCGACCTCGCGGACCTCGAGAACCTCCGGTCCGCCGAACCGGTCGTACACCGCTGCTCGCATCGCCTGGCCTCCTCGCCTCGTCGTACATCCCGTGAAAAACCGTCGCGTCGCACGGTCCACACACCGTGTGGGGCGACGGTTTCCCATGTTGACATGAGGAAACCCCGCAAAGCGGGACGAGATGGAGCGGGAGTGCGCCCGGTGAGAGTCGAACTCACACTGGCAGGAACCTAAATCCTGTGCCTCTGCCTGTTGGGCTACGGGCGCGGGGCGGGCCCTGGGAGGCCCACAACGGTCAGCCTAGGGCCAGGTCGCGGCGCAGCTTGGCCACGTGGCCGGTGGCCTTCACGTTGTACTGCGCCTGCTCGATGCGGCCCTCCTCGTCGACGACGAAGGTGGAGCGGATCACGCCCTGGACGGTCTTGCCGTACATCTTCTTCTCGCCGTAGGCGCCGTAGGCGGTCATCACCGAGCGGTCCGCGTCGGACAGCAGGGTGATGGTGAGGCCGTCCTTGTCCCGGAACTTCGCCAGCTTCTCCGGTTTGTCCGGCGAGATGCCCAGGACGTCGTACCCCGCCTGCTGGAACGCCGACAGCGAGTCGGTGAAGTCGCAGGCCTGCGTCGTGCAGCCGGGGGTCATCGCCGCGGGGTAGAAGTACACGATCACCTTGCGGCCGCGGTGGTCGGCCAGCGACTGCTGCTCGCCGGTGTCGGTGGGCAGCGTGAAGTCGGGCGCTACGTCTCCGGGGGCAAGGCGGGTCTGGGCCACGGTGGACCTCCTCAGGTGCGGACGGTGGGACGCGGGCGAATCTACTCCCATACCGCCCCGAGCCCGGACGGACCGGCGGGCCTTGGAAACAGTGGATCCGGGTACCCTTCGATCGACGCCCCGCGAGCGGGCAGTTCGAGACGATGACCGCCACACGAGGAGAGACCATGGCCCAGACGATGGCCGACAGCCCGGGCGGACGCCATGCGGCGGCGCCGGACACCCTCGAGAGCGAGATCGAGGCGACCCGCGAACGCCTGGCCAACACCATCGACCAGCTCGTCTACCGTGCCAGCCCCAAGACGATCGCCCGCCGGGAGGCGGAGAGCCTGAAGAGCTACTTCGTCGACGCCCAGGGCAAGGCCCGCGTCGACAACATCGTGAAGGTCGTGGGGGCAGTGGTGGGCGTGGTCGCGGTGATGGTGACGCTGCGGAAGGTCACGAGCTGACCGGTGATGAGCCTCGACAGATGAGTCCCGAGAAAACCCCCATCCGGATGCTGCACGACCGGGTGCTCGCCCTCCTGGACAAGGAGGCCGGCGAGCGCCGGTCCTCGGCCGGCATCGTCATCCCCGCGACGGCGGCGATGGGCGGCCGGCGGCTGGCCTGGGCCAGGGTGGCGGCCGTGGGTCCGCACGTGCGCACCGTCGAGACCGACGACCGCGTGCTCTTCGATCCCGACGACAAGGCGGAGGTCGAGGTCAACGGCGAGAGCTACGTGCTGCTGCGCGAGCGGGACATCCATGCGGTGGCCGCCGACCGGCTCGGCGACAGCCAGACCGGCCTCTACCTGTAGGCGCTACGCCAGCCGGCCGCGCAGCTGGGCCATCACCCGCGCCAGGATCCGGCACACCTGCATCTGGGTCACGCCGATCTCCTCGGCGATCTGCGCCTGGGTGCGCTGCTTGAAGAACCGCAGGTAAAGCACCAGCCGGTCCCGCTCCGGAAGCCGCCGCACCTCGGGGGCGACCATCGCCCGCGCCTCGGCGGCGGTCATCTCCCGGTCCTCGTTCCACAGCAGGTCGCCGAGCGACCCGTCCCCCTCCTCTCCCACGGCCAGGTCGAGCGAGGTCGGGGTGAAGCAACCGTCCGCGGACAGCGCCTCGACCACCTCTTCGACCGGCGCCTGGAGGAACGCGGCCACCTCGCTGATCCGGGGCGAGTGCCCCAGCTCTTGGGTGAGTTCGTCCTGGGCCAGGGACACGTCGCGCTGCAGCTTCTGGACGCCGCGCGGCGGCCGGACCATCCAGCCGTGGTCCCGGAACTGGCGCTTGACCTCGCCGTCGATGGTGGGTATCGCGTAGCTCAGGAACTCCCGGCCGTACGACGCGTCGAACCCGCGCGCCGCGCGCACCAGCGCGACGTACGCCGCCTGCACGAGGTCCTCCTGCAGGATTCCCCTGCCGCGGTAGCGCCCCGCGATGCTGCGCGCGATGCCCATGTTGAGCACCACGACCTCATCTTGGAGCCGACGCCGCTCAACCTCGCTGTCGGTGTCTGCCGCCTGCTGGAGGAGTCGTGCGGTCAGCTCCGCACGCGAAGCACCGGTGATCGTGTCGGTGGCCACGTTTTGCTGCCCTTGCGTAGGTCTGCGCCCCGGAACCGCTCCGGACGGTGAGCGGGCCGGCCGCGAACCCCCTCCCGGCCGGACCCCGCCAGAGGGTTGGCTACCCGTGCCTAAACGCCGCGAAACCACGGGCGTCGGGTGGTCTGGTCAGTCGGGCGGGGGGTTCCGCCGAGGCGGAACCCCCCCAATCCACTGACTTGCGACATTTCCCTCCAGGCCCCGTCGGCGCTAGCAGGGGTAGATCCTCCGGGTCCATGTCGCGTTCCCAAGACTGCCGTACGACGGAGGGCCGCGGAATGGCTTCGGTCCACATCGAGCCGAAGGTCACCACCGAATGGCCCGGACGGTACGTGACATTTCAACCAGATGGGCTATTCCGTCCCGGACAGCGCCGGGTGCAGGACCCGGAGCGACCTACCGAAACGGGGTGTGCTCGCCCTCGGCTGGATCCTGCTCGCCGTAGCCGAGGAACTCCTGCTCCAGGTTGACCAGCTGGTGCAGCCCGAGCCCGATGCACGCCAGCCCGATGGCCTCGACGGCCAGGGCGCCGGGGGAGTGGTTCGGCACCTCGTGGAAGACGAACAGCCCGAACGTCAGGGCGACCAGCACGTCGATGATGTTGAGCACCGGCATCGACTGCGACAGTGCGGCGGCCTGGTAGGCCCGCTGGTTGGTGTAGACCCCGGCCAGACCGACCACCACCATCGCCCACAGCGGCCAGCCGGCGACCATCGCGACGATTCCGTGGTCGTGCAGCGCGTTGAGGGCCATCTTCAGCAGGCCGGCGACCAGCCCGAACAGGATGCCGGCGGTCACCCCCAGCAGCAGGGCCCGCCGGGCCGGGTGAGCACGGGTGACGATGGCCGCCGCGTTCGCCACCACCGCGACCAGCACACCGGCCACGGTGATCGCCGCCGCCGTCAGGTCACGGTTCACATGGTCACCGGCGGTGGGGTTGGAGGCCACCAGGAAGGCCGCCAGCCCACCGGCGGTGAGCACCACCGCCATCACCTCCGGCCGCGTGGGCAGCCGCCTGCTCAGCGCAGCGCGGGCCGGCACCGCCCAGACGATGCCGCTGATGATGATCGGCTGCACGATCGCGAGGGGGCCCGAGTGCAGGGCGAGCGCGTGCAGCCCGAAGGCGGCGATTGCGAGGAGCTGGCCGAACAGCCAGGTGGGGCGCCGGGCCAGGTGGACCAGCATCCCCACCGTGCCGGTGCCGCGGGGCACCGAGCTGTTCGCATGGTGCTGCACCGAGGTGGAGAACGCGAAGGTTGCCGCGGCGCCGAAGGCCGCGCAGATCGCGACCACCATCATGGAGGGCCACCAACGGATCCGTGCACGGCCTCAACCCTAGGTCGCCGCGCCAGCAGCCGGGTTCCCCACCTCGGCGGCGATGGTCAGCTGAAGTAGGCGTCGTCTCCCGGCAGGTCGCCGTGCAGCTCGAGGAGGTCGGTGACCTTCTGGCCGACGAAGGTGAACACGATCGAGCCGCGCACCACCCGCTTGGTGCCGTTTCGCTCCGAGGACAGCTGGTGGACGGCGACGACGTGGCCGTGCCCGTCCCCGTGCACGTCGACAAGGTCGGCCCGGAAGGTGCCGTCGGTCATCTCCCCGAGCTTGCCGTAGTAGCCGAGCACGTTGTCGACGCCCTTGTAGGTGCCGGCGAGCGGACCGTGCCCGGGAACGTGCTGGGTCACGTCCGCGGCGAACAGCGAGCGCAGCGTCTCGATGTCCTGGTCGTTGAACGCCTGGTAGCCCTTGCGGACCAGCTTCATCGCGGTGTCGTCGGGTTCCTCGATGCTCGTCGGCCTGCCTACGGCGTACCTGGTGCCCTGGGGGGAGAAGTCCAGCAGCACGCAGGGCACGTCGCCGTCCACCCAGGCGTCGTGGCCGGGCGGGATGTCGAACACGTCGCCGGCGACCAGCTCCCGCTGCGCGCCACCGTCGAGGCGGATGGTCATCGCGCCCGAGAGCACCACGCCCTGGTGGTGGACCCGGCACGAGTCGGTGCCGGCGATCGGCTTGATGTCCTCCGACCACCGCCAGCCGGGTTCGTAGGTACCGCGGAGGGCCGAGACCGCGCCCGCGTTGGTGAGCAGTGCGTGCCCGTGCGCGGCGAACGGGCGCCCCTCGCCGTCGTTGTCCAGGTTGCTGATCAAGATGTCAGCCATTGCTCCTCCAACCGGTCTGTCACCGGTCACGGCCGCGACCGGCCATCAGTCACGCTTCCACCGGCCGGTGGGGGCTGCAAGACGCCGGGTCCACTGGTCCGGTTGCGGTTCCGGCCACCACAGCGACCTCCAGATCCTCCGACACCGCGACATCCGGGACCAGCCCGGCAACGGCGAACAGTGCGGCTGCCGTACCGGCCTGACGCTCGCTGGTCTCCACGAGGAGACGACCTCCGGGCCTCAACCACGCTCGCGCCTCCGCGGCCACCCGCCGGTGCACGTCGAGCCCGTCACCGCCTCCGTCGAGGGCAACGCGCGGCTCGTGGTCGCGCGCTTCGGGCGGCATCAGCCGCAGCTCGCCGGAGGGCACGTACGGCGCGTTGACGACCAGCAGGTCGACGCGACCCCGGAGCGTGCCGGGCAGCGGGTCGAAGAGGTCGCCCTCGAGGACCCGGTCGGGGGGCAGGTTCCGCCGAGCGCACCGCACCGCCGCCGGGTCCACGTCCACGGCGTACAGCTCGGCACCCTCGAGCGCGGCCCCCAGCGCCGCCCCGACCGCCCCGGACCCGCAGCACAGGTCCACGATCAGCGGGCGTGGTGGCGCGAGCGCCACCGCCCGGGCGACCAGCCGCTCCGTGCGCCGGCGGGGCACGAACACCCCCGGGTCCACCAGGATGCGCAGCCCGCAGAACGCCGCCCAGCCGAGCACCTGCTCCAGCGGGTGGCCGGCCACCCGCCGCTCCACCATGGCGGTCAGCTCGGCGCCGCTGCGGGCCGTCTCCAGCAGCAGGGCTGCCTCCTCCTCGGCGTACACGCAGCCGGCCTCCCGGAGCTTCGTCACGAGGTCCGGAAGGCCGTCGCGCGGCCGGCTCACCGGCATGCAAACCTCCGTCGTCTGCCCACACGCTTCCACATCGGCGGTGGAGTCGACCACCCGCTCCGAACAGGGACCATGGTCCGCGGCACGGCGCCCCTTTCGGCCCTGACCGCACCGGCACCGATGGGCCAGCCTGGTGACAGACAGCCAGGAGGTGCCGATGAGCTCACGGTCCCAGGTCCCCGTCGGCAGGGCCGGCCGGGCGCAGCCGAGCCCTGAGCAACGGGCCGGGAAGGTGTATCGGCTCGCCTGGCTGTCCCTGCTGCTGTTCCCGATCTCCCTGGCGGCCGCCTTCCTGGTCGGTGACGGGCTCGCCACCCTGCTCGGCGCGCCTACGGACGGCAGCACCGTCCCACCGGTCTGGGTGGCGCTGGTGGTCGGCGTGCCCGCGGTTCTGGTCTTCTCGGTGCCCGCGGTGATCGCTGCGTTCCTGTCCGGCAGGGCCGCTCGGCTCGGCCGGCGGTCGCCGTGGGGACCGGCGATCGTGGGAGGCGTCATCGTCATCGCGTTCTGCGGGCAGAACCTGCTGTCCTACCTCGCGCAGGTGCTGGTCGGTTAGCTGCCGAGGCAGCCCGCGCCACCGCACCACGACTCGCTCGGGCTGTTTCCTCGCTGCTGGCTGGTGGCCGGCTGACTTACGCCGTACCGCCGTGCGGGCGGTCTCGCGCAAGCAGCCGCACACCAGCCGCCGCAACCGATAGAGTCGTCGAATCCAGCGGGAGGTGTGCAGCGATGGGTGGGGTGCTGCTCTACGACGGCGAGTGCGGGTTCTGCACGGCGTCGGCCCGGTGGCTGGAACGCCACGCACGCGGCACCACACGGGTGCAGGCGTGGCAGCGTGGCGACCTGGCCGAGCTGGGGGTGAGCGCCGAGCAGTGCGCGGAGGCGGTCCAGTGGGTCGGCAACGGCCGCCGGGCCTCCGGACCGGAAGCACTGGCCGCCTACCTGCAGTCCGGCACGGGGGCGTGGCGCGCCGCCGGCCGGCTGCTCGCGACGCCCGCGGCCCAGCGGCTGACCCGCCCGGCGTACCGCCGGCTGGTCCGGCACCGCGCCAGGCTGTCAGCCCCGGCCACGGACGGCTCCCGGCCGCCGGTGAAGGGCATCCGCCGGCGCCGTCCCAAGGACGTGCCCGCGTGCGCACGACTGCTGCGCCTGGTCTACGCGGAGCGGCAGTACCCGGTCTACTGGCCGGAGGCGCCCCGTGCCTTCTTGGCCGACGACGAGGTGATCGCCGCCTGGGTCGCCGAACGGCACGGCGAGATGCTCGGCCACGTGGCGATCTCGAGGGTGGGGCTGGACCCGGCATCTGCGATGCGGTGGCGGGAGATCACCGGCCGCAGTCCCTCGGAGCTCGGCGGGGTGTCGCGGCTGTTCGTGCGCCCGAAGGCGGCCGGCGAGGGGATCGGGTCGGCGTTGCTGGAGGTGGCCGTCGCCGAGATCCGGGCTCGCGGTCTGCTCCCGGTGCTCGAGGTGGTCACCGCGAGCCGGGACGCGATCGCGCTGTACGAGGCGCGGGGCTGGAGGCTGGTGGGGATGTACGACTGGGGGCACCGCGCCGACCGGCTGCGGATCCTCTACTACACGGCACCGCCGGCCCCGGTGGGGTCGGCGGGGTAGCGCGGGTCTCCCGTCAGCCGTACGACGAGCGACGGTCCAGCTGGGTGGGGATGCTTTGCCGGATCGCCCCGCAGTAGCGGCACAGCACGACCTTCCCGGACGGGTGCTCCACGAGCTGGAGCGCCCAGTGGCTGCGACAGCTGGGGCACTGGTGGGCGAGGGCACGCTTCAGGCGCTTGGTCCGGATGACGTGTGGGCTCATGGTCCAGAAGCCTGCCGGGGGCGCACGTCGGACAACGCGGGACAACGCCACGAGCCGACGGGACCTAGGTCCCTAGGCGCACATTTCGGACGGAACCAGCTGGATCAGCGGCGCCTCAGGCAAGCTCCGCCTCGATGGCGTCCGCCTTGGTGCGGTGCACGGTGGCCTCCGGGTGCTGCGGTGGGGCGTAGAGCGTGAAGAGCTTCAGCTCGATCTCCCCGCGGTTGATCACGTTGTGCCAGGTTCCGGCGGGCACCAGGATGCCCCACCCCGACTCGGCGTCGTGCGCCTCGGTGACCTCGTCCATCGACGGCCCCATGGTCACCGTGGCCCGACCTGACACAAGGTGCAGGAACTGGTCGTGCTCGTCGTGCACCTCGAGGCCGATCTCCTCACCGGGCTGCAGGGCCATCACGACCAGTTGCATGCGGGCACCGGTGAACAGCACCTCGCGGAAGTACTCGTTGGCCCAGGCGGCACTGTCGACGTTGCCGATCCAACCGGTCATGGCTCCTCCTACCCGCACGGTCCTGGCTCCATCGCAGCAGCCGACCTGCGGCCCTGCCAGAGTCCGAAGTCATCTCCGGACCATGGACCCTTTCCGTGCCGGCGGGGCGGTGCTACAGGTGAGTCGGAGATGCCGCCATGTCGATCTCGGCGCTGCTGGTCCACCCGTCGGCGGAGCGCGCCTCTCGTGGGATAGGCGCTGGTCCGGAGGCAACGGCCCGGGGGCCAGGCGATCGTCGGCTCAGACGGTGCGGGGCACGTGGCCGTTCATGCTGAACGCCCACTTCATCATCTTGTGGCCCGGGTCGGAAACTGGGTCGAACATCAGCGGGCAGCCGCCGTCGATCACCGTCAGGCCGTGCTGCCGGCCGAGCTCGGCGGCCTCCTTGGAGACGCTGCCAGTGCCGAAGGAACGGTGCATCCAGACCTGCTTGATGCCGAGCTCCTCGCACTCGTGCATGGTGTCGAGCGCACGCTCCGGCCTCGTTCCGATCACCACCGCCTCGACACCGCCGGGGATCGAGCGCAGGTTCGCGAACGACTTGTCGCCCTCGACCTCGTCGGCGTTCGGGTTGACGGGGAAGACCTCGTAGCCGCGCTCCTTCAGCCGCTGGTAGACGACGTTGCTGCCGTGGTTCTGGGGTGACCGGGACACCCCGGTCACCGCGATGCGCTTGTGCGCCAGGAACTGGGCCGCGGCTTCCTTGATGGTCTGCATGGGAGACCTCCGATGCAATGCTCCGGCGGCGCGCACGCCGCCGCTCGTGCTCACTCGCCTCCATGCTCCGCCGGACGGCGCCTGCGCAGAGGGGACCAAGGCCCTGACCGGGACTGTCGAAGGGCCGGGTCCGCGCAGACCCGGCCTTCTGCACGTCTGCCGTGATCCGGGGAGAATGGGCGGGTGACCGCTCAGAGCACCGACCCGCTGTCGGTTCCCGCGCCGGACCTCGACCCAGAGGCGCTGCCTGCCCAGCTGACCGGCGGCTGGGGGATCACGGGCCGGCTCACCCCGGTGCACGGGGAACGAGACCTCAACTTCCGGGTGGACAGCCCCGCAGGCCGGTACCTGCTGAAGGTGCACAACCCCGCCGACGGGGAGCCTGCGCTGGACCTGCAGACCGCTGCCCTCGCCCACATCCGGGCGGTGGCGCCCGAGCTGCCGGTGCCGGCCGTGGTGCCGACCGTCGAGGGGCGGCCGTGGCTGGAGATGGCCGGCCGGGACGGGCGGCGGTCGCTGGCCCGGGTGATGACCTGGCTGGACGGGAGGCACCCGGAGCCGCACGAGCTCGACGAGCAGCAGCTGCGTGACTGGGGGAGCACCGCGGCCCGGTTGGGCTGGGCGCTGCGCGGCTTCGTGCACCCGGCCGCGGCCTACCCGATCGCCTGGGACATCCGTCGGCTGCCGCAGCTGCGGGCCTGGCTACCGGCCGTCGACCCGGCGCGGCGACCCGCGGTCGAGGCGGTGCTGGACCGGTTCGACCGGCGGGTGGTGCCGGAGCTGCGCGGCCTGCGCGCCCAGGTGGTGCACAACGACCTGGCACCGACCAACGTGCTGGTCGACGACGCGCTCGCGGTCACCGGGATCACCGACTTCGGGGACATGACGCACACCGCCCTGGTCTGCGACCTGGCGGTCGCGGCCGCCGACCTGCTCGACGCTCGGCGGGACGGTCTCGACGTCGCGCCCGAGGTGGTGGCCGGCTACCACGCGGTGACGCCGCTCGAGCCGGGGGAGCTGGCGTTGGTCGCGGACCTGATGGCGGGCCGGTACGCCGCTGCGGTGCTGATCACGGCGTGGCGAGCCCGCGAGCACGGGTGGGCTCCGCCGGTCGACGACCAGGCATACCTCCAGCTGGAGGCGATGCTCGACACCGGGCTCGACCAGCTGGGGTCGCGGCTGGCCGCCGTGGGCCGGACCGGTGCCGCGTCGTACCCCCGCGGCGGACTGCCGTACGCCCGCCGCTCCACCGAGGACCTGCTGCGCGCCCGGGGCCGGTCGATGGGCGGGCAGGAGCTGAGCTACCAGCGGCCGCTGCACCTGGTCGGCGGGCACGGCGTGTTCCTGGAGGCCGCCGACGGGCGCCGCTACCTCGACGCCTACAACAACGTGCCGGTGCTCGGGCACGCGCACCCAGCGGTGGTCGAGGCCGTCAGCACTCAGCTGGCCACCCTGAACACCAACAGCCGCTACCTGCAGGAGGCGCCGGTCGAGCTGGCCGAGCGGCTGCTGGCCACCCTGCCGGACCGGTTCGACCGGGTGCTCCTGGTCAACTCCGGCAGCGAGGCCAACGACCTGGCCTGGCGGATCGCCAAGCACGCCACCGGCGGCTCCGGCGGCATCGCCACCGCCTGGGCCTACCACGGCGTCACCGAGGCGACGTTCGCGTTCTCCCCGGAGAGCTGGGGTACGACGGAGCGGCCGGCGCACATGCGTCTGATGGAACCACCCACCGGGGCCCCGCCGCGGATCGACGAGGCGGCGGCCGAGCTTGCGGCGGCCGGGTACCCGCTGGCGGCGATGATCGTCGACGGGGTGTTCACCAGCGACGGGATCCTCGGCCCGGCCCACGACTGGACCCGGGCCGCGGCCGAGGCGGTGCACGCCGCCGGCGGGCTCTACGTGGCCGACGAGGTGCAGGCCGGCCACGGCCGGACCGGGGAGAGCCTGTGGAGCTTCCTCGCCGGTGACGTGCCCGCCGACCTGGTGACGCTCGGCAAGCCGATGGGCAACGGCTACCCGGTGGCTGCCGTGGCCGGCCCGGCCGCGCTGGTCGACCCGTTCGTCGAGGGCACTGACTACTTCAGCACGTTCGGCGGCGGCACCGCGGCGTGCGCGGCGGCGATCGCGGTGCTCGGCGCCTTGGAGGAGGAGCGGATCCTGCAGCGGGTCGCGGCGGTCGGCGCCCGGCTGGTCGCGGCACTACGGGAAGCCCTCGCCGACCGGCCGGCCATCGGCGCGGTCCGCGGCTGGGGGCTGGCCATCGCCGTGGACGTGGTGGACCCGAGCACCGGCACTGCCGACGCAGCGCTCACCGGCCGCATCGTCGAGGGACTGCGCGAGCGCGGCGTGCTGATCGGCCGGACCGGGCCCGGTCGCTCGACCCTGAAGATCCGGCCGCCGCTGGTCTTCGGCGACGAGCACGCCGACCTGCTCGTGGAGACGCTCGCCGCCAGCTTGGGCTGAGCCCGGTCAGAGCGCGCGCTGCTCAGCGACCGAGTTGCCGCCGTCGACGACCAGGCACTGGCCGGTCAGGTAGGACGCGCCTGGCGTGCACAGCCAGGCGACCGGCCAGGCGATCTCGTCGGCGGTGCCGCTGCGACGCGTCGGCGTCACCTCGCCCTCGGCGCGCTCGTCGGCGGTCTGCGAGCCGGTGGCGATCCATCCCGGCGCGACCGCGTTGGCGGTGATGCCGTCCGCGGCCAGGTCGACGGCCAGCGACCGAACCAGGCCGACCATGCCGGCCTTCGCGGCCGCGTAGCCCGCGTCCTCGCGCATCGCCATCACCGGTCCGGTGACGCTGGCGACCATCACGATCCGGCCCCACCGGCCGCGGCGCAGGGCGGGCAGGGCCGCCCGGGTGGTCAGGAACGCGGTGTCGAGGTTGCGTCGCAGGCTGTGCCGCCACTCGTCGTACGCGAGGCCGTCGACGCCACCCGACATCGCGCTCGCGTCGCTGACCGACACCATCCCGGCGTTGTTGACCAGGATGTCCAGCCGGCCCCACCCGTCGGTCGCCGCCGCGACCACCGCCGCGGCCCCGTCGGGATGCGTCAGGTCCGCCACCACCCCCGCCGCCTCGACGCCGGCGGCCTGCAGCTCGCCGGCCCGCTCGTGCGCACGGTCGGTGGTGGCGGTGAGTACGACGGACGCGCCGAGCTCGCCCAGGCGCCGGCAGACCGCGAAGCCGATGCCGGTCGGGCTACCGGCGCCGGTCACCACCGCCGTGCGTCCGCGAAGATCCAGACCCGATGTCGTCATTCCCCGGATGCTGCCAGACATCGACCTGGCACGTTTGCCGATCCGGCCGCGGGGCAATGGGGACCAACCACATCAACCGTGGTGATACCGGTCCCAGATGCGGGACCTTGGTCCCTTGGGGGCGCTCTGTCTGTTCCGTAGGTTTTCGGCGGACGGCCAACCGAAGGTGGGGATATGGGCGAGAAGGACGCACAGGCCAGCGTTGTGACGGCCGGCAAGACGGCCGGTACGACGTACGAGCCGCCGGTCGAGCAGGCGCTCCCGGCCGGGCCGGACTACTGGCCGGTGCCGTTGCAGCAACGCCGGCACAACGACTAGCCCGAGACCCCGTTGCCCGTGGCGCGCAGCCGCGGCTAGGCGCCCTCCAGGTCGGCGGCCCCGGGAGGGCCCGCGCCGGGACCAGGTAGGTAGAGTTAGTTAGTACGCGTGAACTAACTACACCAGCCCGTCCCGACCCCGAGGGAGCCGATGACCACGTCCGTCGCCCAGCAGCGCAAGCAGGAACGCCGAAGCCGCGCCGAGGTCCGTGCCCGACGGGACACCTCCAGCCCGCACTACAAGTGGGTGGTGCTCTCCAACACCACGCTGGGTGTGCTGATCGCGACCATCAACTCCTCGATCCTGCTGATCGCGCTGCCGGACATCTTCCGCGGCATCCGGATCAACCCGCTGTCACCGGGGAACACCAGCCTGCTGCTCTGGCTGATCATGGGCTACATGGTCGTCACCGCCGTGCTGGTGGTGGGCCTGGGAAGGCTCGGCGACATGTACGGCCGGGTGAGGATCTACAACGCCGGGTTCGCGATCTTCACCTTCTTCTCCGTCATGCTTGCGGTCACCTGGATGCACGGCGTCGCCGGCGGCCTGTGGCTGGTGGCGATGCGCATCTTCCAGGGCATCGGCGGGGCGATGCTGATGGCCAACTCGAGCGCGATCATCACCGACGCGTTCCCGGCCAACGAGCGGGGCCTTGGACTGGGCCTGAACATGGTCGCGGCCATCGCCGGTTCCTTCATCGGCCTGATCGTCGGCGGGCTGCTGGCCCCGGTGGAGTGGCACATGGTCTTCGTGGTGTCGGTGCCGTTCGGGCTGTTCGGCACCGTGTGGGCCTACTTCCGGCTGCACGACACAGGGGTACGACGGCACGCCACGATGGACTGGTGGGGCAACCTGACGTTCGCGGTAGGTCTGATCGCCGTCCTGGTCGGGATCACCTACGGCATCCAGCCCTACGGCACCCACACGATGGGCTGGACCAACCCGTGGGTGCTGACCGCGCTGCTCGGCGGCTCCGCCGTGCTCGTCTTGTTCTGCTGGGTGGAGACCAGGGTCCCCGAGCCGATGTTCCGGCTGAACCTGTTCAAGATCCGGGCGTTCACCTTCGGCAACTTCGCCAGCCTCCTCGGCGCACTGGGCCGCGGTGGCCTGATGTTCATCCTGATCATCTGGCTGCAGGGCATCTGGCTGCCGCGGCACGGCTTCAGCTTCGAGTCCACACCGCTGTGGGCGGGCATCTACATGCTGCCCATGACGGCCGGCTTCCTGGTGGCCGGTCCGACCTCGGGGTGGCTCTCGGACCGGTTCGGGGCCCGGACCTTCGCCACCGGGGGCATGCTCGTGGCGGCCGGCAGCTTCGTGTGGCTGTGGGCGCTGCCGGTGAACTTCTCCTACTGGGAGTTCGCCCTCGCGCTGCTGATCAACGGGCTGGGCATGGGGCTGTTCGCGGCACCAAACCGCACGGGGATCATGAACAGCCTGCCCGCCCACCAGCGCGGCGTCGGCGCCGGCATGGCCACCGTGTTCAGCAACTCGGCGATGGTGCTGTCCATCGGCATCTTCTTCTCGCTGATGATCACCGGCCTGGCTTCCTCGTTGCCGCACCACCTGATGCACGGGCTGACTTCCAACGGCGTGCCGCACGAGGCGGCCGCCCGGGTCGCGCAGCTGCCTCCGGTCGGCGTGCTGTTCGCCTCGCTGCTCGGCTACAACCCGATCCAGTCCCTGCTGGGGCCGCAGGTGCTCGGCGCGCTGCCGCCGGCCACCGTGCAGCACCTGACCGGTCACCAGTTCTTCCCGGCGCTGATCTCCCCGTCGTTCTCCGACGGGCTCGGGGTGGCGTTCAGCTTCGCGATCGCGGCCTGTGTGATCGCCGCCGTCGCCTCGGCGTTCCGTGGCGGGAAGTACATCCACGACGACCAGGACGCTCCGGTGGACGCGGGCTCGGTGCCGCCGGCCGAGCTGGTCGGCGAGGGAGCGGAGTGAGCCGGCGATGACCGATCCGACCCTGGAGCTCGCGGCGGGCGTGCGCAACGTCGTCGTACGTCTGGCCCACGCGCTGCGCTCCGTGGCCGCCCGGGACGGCCTCACGCCCACCCGCCTGACCGCGCTCGGCACCCTCGAGCGTTACGGCCCGCTGCGTCCGGGCGACCTGGCCGCCCGGCTGCACATCACCGCGGCCAGCATGTCGCGGCTCGCCGACGCGCTCGAGCAGGGCCGCTGGGTCGAACGCAACCCCGACCCGGACGACCGGCGTGCCTGCCTGCTCAGCCTGAGCGCGCACGGCAAGGCCGCGCTGGAGACCCTGCGCCGGGAGAACGCCGAGGACCTCGCGGCCCGCATCCGGGACCTGAGCGACGCCGACCGGGAGGCGATCCGCGGGGCCCTTCCGGTTCTGGCGCGACTCACGGAGCAGCTGTTCGACGAGGGCGCGGGGGAGGCCGGCAGCGCCGTCGCCGACTGAGCAACCCAAGGGCTCACCCGCCGTTCGGCCCCTAGGGAAGCTCCGGGGACTCCGCCGCCGTGCGTGGCTCACCCAGCTTGACCAGCACCACGCCGACCAGCACCACCACCCCGCCGACGACCTGCAACCAGTCCGGCAGCTGGCCGAGCAGCAGCCAGGCGAAGACCAGGGCGGCGAGCACCTCGAGCAGCGCCACGAACGACGCCAACCGGGAGCCCAGCCGGCGTCCCGCGGCGATCCCGGTCGTGTAGCTCAGCACGGCGGTGACCAGGCCGAGGGCCACCAGCGGCAGCCACCAGGGCACGCTGTGGCCGGCGTAGCTGACCGGAGCCGACGTGGCCCGCATCGGCACCAGGCCGACGGCACCGAGCGCGAGGAGCAGCACCGCGCCGGTGACCAGCCCGCCCGCGGCGAGCACGAGCGGCGGCAGTCCGTTGCTCTCGTCGGCGGAGATCACGAAGTACGTCGCGGCGCCGGCCATCGCGCCCAGCGCCCAGAGCACGCCGGCGGTGCTGATCGGTGCCCCGGAGAGCACGTCGAGCACGAGGACCAGCCCGAGGCCGGCCACCACCGTGCCGGCGAGGGTACGGCGCCCCGGACGCTGGCCGTGCCGCAGCCACAGCCAGCAAACCACCGCGACCGGCGCGGTGTACTCGATGAGCAGCGCCACCGCGACCGCCATCGAGGAGACCGCCTGGAAGTAGCAGAACTGCGCGCCGGTGACCGCCAGCGCTCCGTAGAGCACGATCGTGGCCGCGTTGCGACGCACCAGCCCCCACCGGCCGCGGAGGGCGACCAGGGCGGGTGGAAGCAGGGCGACGGCAGCCAGCCCGATGCGCACGGTCACCGCCGCGCCGGCGCTCCAGCCGACATCCAGCAGCCCGCGCGCCAGCGGGCCGGAGAGACCGAAGGAGGTCGCGGAGAGCACTGCGAAACCGAGCCCGGAGCCCGTCCGGGGCGAGACCCGCGCGGTGCGCGTGTCATCGGCGATAATGCTCATGGCTCATGACAGTAGGTCGGGGTTCGGTAATATGTCAATGTGATCTTCGCCCATGACACCGAGGCGGCTCTGACGGCGGCCGTCGACCTGGTCAACACCGCCGTACCTCCCGACACGCTGGAGACGGTGGCACAGCTCGATGCCTTCTTCGCCGCCCACGGCTACACCGGCAGCAGGCGGCGGGACCGCACCGAGCTCGACCGGGTGCGGGAGCTGCGGCCGCGGTTGCGGCGGCTGCTGACCAGCGACCGCGACGACGCGGCCCGGCTGGTCAACGCGATGCTGTCCGACACCGGTGCGCTGCCGCAACTGGTGCGCCACGACGGGAACGACTGGCACATCCATGCGGTCGGCTCCGAACGCATCCTCGCCGACCGGATCCTGGTGGAGAGCGCGATGGCGATGGTGGACGTGATCCGGGCCGATGAGATGTCGCGGCTGGGCGTTTGCGCCGATCCGGACTGCGGCGGGCTGGTGCTCGACCTCTCCCGCAACCGCTCCCGGAAGTTCTGCTCCACCGCGTGCGGCAACCGGGCGGCGGTCGCGGCCTACCGCGCCCGGCAGGCCACCGACGGCTGAGTGCCGCGGCGGCGACAGCAGCTCGGGTGCGACCCGCCCTTCCGCCGGAACTGATCCTCCGTGACTGGGCACGGTCGCCGGTTCGCCGTAGTAACCGGTCCCTTGGCAGCAGAGACCATGTTCCCTGTCGCGGGTCGCCCGACGGGCGCACGCTGTGGGCAAGCACCACATCAGGAGCAGAGATGGACTTCCACGGCAAGCGCACCCGGACGATCCTGCGGCTCGCGGCGGTCACGGCGGCCACCGCTACCACCGCGTTCCTTCCCCAGTTCCCGGCGGCGGCGAGCTCGCAGCCCCACATCGACCCAGCCGCCCTGGCCCGCGGAGACGTCCCGGCGGTGGCGTACCTGGTGCGCGACACCATCAGGGACGGCGCTCTCAGGATCCCCGCGACGAAACGCGGCGAGCACCAGGCCCTCTGGGTCGTCGCCGGCGGCTACCTCGTGCGTGACATCAACGTCGGAGTTCGAGGGTTGACCCGTGTGGTCTTCATCAGCGGGGCCGGCCAGCGGCGCGTCGTCGCTCGGTCCCGGGACTGGATGGCCGTCGCGGTGTCGGCGAGCGGCAGCCGTGTGGCGGTCCAGCGCCCGTCCAGCTCGACCGGCCTCCGCACGGTCATCACGGTGTCCCGCCCGAAGACTGGGCGGGTGATCGCGCACCGCGAGCTGCGACAGGCCAGCCTGGTCGCGGTCACCAGGCACCGAGCCCTCATCGGCATCCGTGCACGCTGGCATCACCCCGTCACCGTGTGGTGGAACTACAGGCGCAACCGGCTGATTCGCATCTACCACCAGGCCGCCGTGGGCGCCGACGTCCGACACGACAAGGTCGTCTTCGACCGGAGCCCGGTAGGAGAGTTCTGCAACCGGGTCGCCGTGCTGTCCCGGTCGACACGAACGCTCTGGCGAAGCTGTCGGATGTACCCGCACCAGTGGTCGTGGTTTGCGTCTGACTTAGCGATAGAACTCGGCGTGTCAATCAAGCAACATCCGACGGGTCCTCCAATCCCAACAGGAGGATCTGTACATGTCGGAGAAGAGCGCTGGGACCGAGTCCAGGAGGCGGCGCGGGAAGCGGATGTTGAGCCCGTCGCAGAAGTACGAGATCTGGCTGCAACTGCTGCGCCAGGAGGTCACGATCGCCGAGGCCGCCTCCGCCCAGCAGGTCGACCGGTCCACGATCATGCGGATCAAGCAGGTCGCCAAGGACGGCGCGCTCGCGGCGCTGGCAGCGTCCAAGCCGGGAGTCAAGGGCCGCGAACGCGACTACGAACTGGAGGCCGCGAAGGCCGAGATCGCGCGGCTCTCGGAGGCCTGCAAGGAGCTCGCGGTCAAGCTCACGCTGGTGGAGGGAAAAGACGGTTGGGGCTGAGTGGCCGAGTCCCACGCCGGGTCGATGCGGCCACCAAGGCCGGACTGCTGGACCTGGTCGACGAGGCCGTCGATGCCGGCTGGACGATCCGCCGTGCCAGCAGTGTGCTCGAGCTCGGTGAGGTCCGTGCCCACCGTTGGTATGCCCGCCGGGCACGCGGCCAGCTGGCCGACCGCTCACCGGGCGGGTCGCCGATGCACGGCATCCTTCCCGAGGAGACCGAAGAGATCCTGGCCCTGTTCGACCAGTGGGGGGAGGTGGACCGGTCCCATCGTAAACTCGCCCACCGAGGCTCCTATCTTGGCCGGGTCTGGGTCTCACCCTCGACCGTGCGCAGGGTGCTTTTCCTTGCAGACAAGCACTTTCGGCCGCTGCCACGACCAGGCAAGTCGAAGCGGCGGCCGTTCCCGGAGTGGGCCGAGTACACCCCGAACTCGATCTGGATCTACGACACCACCCACTTCACCCGCGCCGGGATGGCGGTGCTCATCATCGAAGACCTGGTCAGCAGGAAGTGGATCACCGAGATCGTCTCGGTCGAGGAGACCTCCACCCAGGTCGAGCTCGCCTTCACCGCCGCGCTCGAGGCCGAAGGGCTCTTCGAGACCATCGATGCCCGCCACGACGACGGCCGGGTCGACCTCAGCGTGGACGACGAAGCCAGGCCGGTGCTGCTCGCGGTCTCCGACAACGGCCCCCAGATGACCTCCGGCTCAACCCGGGAGTTCCTGGCGTTGTGCGCGATCGCCCAGCACTTCGGACGCCCCGGCACCCCGACCGACCAGGCCTGGATCGAGTCCCTTAACGGGCACATCAAGGCCGAGTACCCGCACCTGCTCGCGATCGAGGACCCCGCCACGTTGCGCGCCGAGCTCGCCGTGACCCGGGTCCACTACAACACCGTCCGGCTGCACCAGGGCATCGGCTATGTGACCCCCGACGACGAGCACGAAGGACGCGGCGAGGCCATCCGCAAGGCTCGCCAGGCCGGCCTCGAACAAGCACGTCTCCGACGCCTTGCCAGGCACCGAGCCGAACGAGAAGATACGACCAGCCAGGGACCCGCCGATGTTGTTTGATTCGCCGCGGATCTCTATCGCAAAGTCAGAAACACCTCAGTCGCCCGACGGGCGCCACGCGATCGCCACGTACACCTACTTCGACGCGGCGGGAACGGCCAAGTGGTGGGTCGTCGACGCACGCACAGGGGAACGGCAGGCGACCGTCGCGGGGCGACTCGACTGGGACGCGGTCTGGGAGGACAGCCACCACTTCCTGACCATGGCTCAGAGCGATGCTGGCAAGGCTGCTGTCATCCGCTGCGACCTGTCCGGCTCGTGCGAGCGCGCGAGCAGACTGTGGGACGTGCCCGTGCCCCCGGACCCGTCGGTGTACTACGCGAGACCACCAGTGGTCCTGGCTGCTCGTTGAGTCCTGTCGGCGGCGCCGAAGTCTCTCGGGCCTTGTAACCAGGGGCCTGTAGCGTGCCGCTGCTTCGACCGGAGGGATCCGGCCCAGGCGATGCATGAGGCGGCGCTGGTTGAACCGTGGCACGTAGTCGGCGGTGACGAGCTCGATGTCGCCGAGGTTGCGCAGCGGTCCGCGACGAAAGGGCGAGTCGGCCCGGACGCACTCGTTCCTGTAGAGCGGGAGCCGAAATGACGCAACTGCTGCCGCCGCGACTCGCCAGATAGTTGACGTGCGGCAGCGACGTTCCATCGTCGTCCTGGGCAGTGGGCGGGCACGCCTCGGTCGGAAGCGCTCACCGCTAGCTTCCCAACGCAGGCTGCAGGCGACTCATGCTTGGTGTCAGCGACGTCGGCCCCACCGTGCTCTGGCTGTCAGGGTTGGAACCGGTATCCGAGGCCGGGCTCGGTGAGGATGTGTCGTGGGTTTGACGGGTTGTGCTCGAGTTTGCGGCGTAGTCCGGCGATGTAGACGCGTAGGTAGTTGGTCTCGGTGACGTAGGCGGGTCCCCAGACCTCGGTGAGCAGCTGCTTTCTGCCCACGATCTTGCCGGGGTTGCGGACCAGGATCTCGAGAAGGTGCCACTCGGTGGGGGTGAGCCTCACGTCGGCGCTGTCCTTGGTGATGCGCTTTGCGGATAGGTCGATGGTGAGGTGGTCTGTGGATACCACGGCGGTGTCTTGGCCGGGTTGGACTCTTCGCAGGGCTGCCCGGATCCGTGCCATGAGCTCGTCCATGCCGAAGGGCTTGGTGAGGTAGTCGTCGGCTCCGGCGTCGAGCGCGTCGACCTTGTCGGTTTGCCCTTCGCGGGCGGACAGCACGACGATCGGGACGCGGGTCCAGCCGCGCAAGCCGGCGATCACCTGGGTGCCGTCCAGGTCCGGGAGGCCGAGGTCGAGGATGACCAGGTCCGGTGGAGCAGTAGATGCTTGTCGCAGGGCAGTGCTGCCGTCGGCGGCGGTGTGGACGTCGTAGTGGCGGGCGCGCAAGTTGATGCTCAGCGCCCGGAGCAGTTCGGGGTCGTCGTCGACAACAAGAATCCGGCTCATCGGGCCACCGGGAGGGTGAGGCGCATGGTGAGTCCTCCGCCGGGGGTTTCCGCGGGAGTTAGGGTGGCGCTCATCGCGTCGCTGAACCCGCGGGCGATGGCCAGCCCGATCCCAACCCCGCTCCGGGCTTCTCGGTCGCCAAGCCGCTGGAACGGGAGAAACATGTCTTCCCACTGCTCGTGGGGTACTCCGGGGCCGTGGTCGATGACCTCGACTCGGACGCGGCCGTCGCCGTCGGGCTTGGCGCGGACGGTGACGGGTTCGTGCGGGGGTGAGAACCGGCCGGCGTTGGCGAGCAGGTTGGCGATGATGCGTTCAAGGAGGACGGCGTCTGTGAGCACCACGGGGAGGTCTTCGGGAACGTCGATGTCGAGGTTCGTGGTGTCGGTGTTGAGTAGTGCCCGGCCGAGGACCTCGTCGAGGGCAAGGGGGGCCAGGTGGACCGAGACGGCACCGGCTTGGATGCGGCTGAGTGCCAGCAGGTTGGAGATCAGCTCGGTGAGCCGGTCGGTCGCGTCCTCGATAGAGGCCAGCAACTCCGCGGTTTCCTCTGGGGACCACGACACGTCTTCTTGTCGGAGGCAGGACACCGAGGCCTTGATGCCGGCCAGCGGGGTGCGCAAATCGTGGCTGACCGCGGCGAGCAGCGCCGAGCGCATCTTGTCTGTTTCGACGAGCTGCTCGGCACGTGCCGCCTCGTGCGCGAGTCGCTGCTCTTGCAGGGCGCGGGCCGCGGTTTCGGCCATGCTGGTGAGCAGACGGCTGTCGTGGGCGAACGTTTCGGTGCCGTAGCCGCGCAGAGTGAGGCCGCTGTCGGTGTGCACGGTCATGGCGAGCTGGCCGGTGCAGTCGCCCACGCTGACGGAGGGGGGCTCGTCCGCTGCGACGCCAATGAGTTCGGCTCCGACCAGCCCGAACAGGTTTCGAAGCTGTTCGAGCACCGTTTCGGGGCGGGCGGCGCCTACCTCGGAGGAGGTCAACCGAGACAAGACCACCGCCTCGATACGGTGCCGTTCGGCGCTGACCCGGTTGCGAGCTCCGACGTCGACGGTGATGCTGACCAGGATCGCGGTGACCACGAACACGACCAGCTCGATGAGCTGATCGCTGCCTCTGACCTGGAAGGTGTAGTAGGGGGTTGTCATGAACCAGTTGGCGAGCAGGAACGACCCGACCGCCGCCAACAGCGCGGCCCACAGGCCACCCACGACGGCCACCACGACGACCGCGAGCAGGTAGATGAGCAGGATCCCGTCGAGGCGCAGCTGGCCGCGGGCGGCGAGCAGCGCCCCGGTCAGGGCCGGGATCCCGACCAGGCACAGCAGCAGCCCCACCCCTCGGCGGGAGCGCGTCAGGCCACCGGTGTCGCGAGGCAGCGGCGCCGGGACGTCTTTCGCCGGGTGTGAGCCCCGAAGCGACCACCGCATGCCTCTAGCGTGCCATGGTCGGCGAGGACTCGGTCGGGGGCGAGCTCTCCCAGGCGTCGCGCCGGGCCTCCAGCGCCTCGGCGGAGCCGAGCTGCCAGGGCACGCTGGTGACCATCACCCCGGGCTGGAACAGCAGCCGCGCTTTGAGGCGTAGCGCACTCTGGTTGTGCAGCAGGTGCTCCCACCAGTGCCCGACGACGTACTCGGGGATGAACACTGAGACCAGGTCCCGTGGGCTCTTGCGGTGCAGCTGGCGCACGTAGTCGACGATGGGCCGGGTCAGCTCCCGGTACGGGGAGTACAACACGACCAGCGGGTAGCCGATGCCGCGGTCGGCCCACTCCTCCATCAGCCGGCTGGTCTCCTCCGTGGAGGTCTGCACGGTCACGGCCTGGATGCTGTGTGGCCGGGAGGCGCGAGCGAAGGCCAGCGCCCGCAGGGTCGGGGTGTGCAGCTTGGACACCGGCACCACCACTTGCACTCGGCTCGGCAGTGGGACTCCTCCCGGCGGTGGCGCCAGCTCCTCGGCGACGTGGTCGTAGTGCCGACGGATGGCGGTCATCATCAAGAACACCAGCGGCATGGCGATGACCACGATCCAGGCGCCGTGGGTGAACTTGGTCAACAACACGATCACCAGCACCACCGCGGTGGTGACCGCGCCCAGGCCGTTGATCAGCAGCCCGCGGTGCATGCTGCGTCGGCTCCCCGGCTCGGTCTCGACGCCAAGCTTGCGGCGCCAGTGCCGGACCATCCCGGCCTGGCTGAGCGTGAACGAGACGAACACGCCGATGATGTAGAGCTGGATCAGCCGGCTGGTGTTGGCGTCGAACGCCGCGATCAACGCGATCGCCAGGGCGGCGAGGATCACGATGCCGTTGGAGAACACCAGCCGGTCCCCGCGGCGGGCGAACTGCCGGGGCAGGAACCCGTCGGCGGCGAGGATGGATGCCAGGATGGGGAACCCGTTGAACGCCGTGTTGGCGGCCAGCACCAGGATCGCCGCGGTGAACACCTGCACCGCGTAGAAGCCGATCGACCCGGTGCCGAACACCGCGCCGGCCAGCTGCGCGATCACCGTGCGCTGCACATAGCCGCCCGGCGCGCCGACCAGCTGGGCGGCGCTGTCGGTGACGTGCACGCCGCTGATCATCGCCAGCGCGGTGATGCCGACGAACATCAGCACGGTCAGCATCCCCATAATCGCCAACGTGGCCGCCGCGTTGCGCGCCTTGGGTTTCTTGAAGTTCGGCACCCCGTTGCTGACCGCCTCCACACCGGTCAACGCCGTACAGCCAGACGCGAACGCGCGCAGCAGCAAGAACAGCAACAGCAGCCCGGTCACGTGGGTCTGCGCCGCAACCCCGAACCGGGCTGACTCCGCGACCGGGGCGTGCCCGGACACCATCTGCACGAACCCGACAATCAACATCGCGAACACCGCCGTCACGAACCCGTAGGTCGGCAACGCGAACGCCGCACCGGACTCCCTGACGCCCCGCAGATTCACCAGCGCCAGGAGCACCACGCATCCGATCGACAGCACCACCGCATGCGGAGCCAGGGACGGCACCGCGGACACGATATTCGAAACGCCCGCAGCCACCGACACCGCGACCGTGAGCACGTAGTCGACCAGCAGCGCGCTGGCCGCGGTCAGCGAGGCAGCCCTGCCCAAGTTGGCCCGGCTGACCGCATAGGCCCCGCCCCCGGTCGGGTAGGCCTGACAGGTCTGCCGGTACGACGCGATCACGATCACCAGCAGCAGCACCACCGCCAGCGCCACCCACGGCGCCAGATGCAGCAGCGCCACACCACCCAGCGAGAGCACCAGCAAGATCTCCTGGGTGGCGTACGCATTCGACGACAACGGGTCACTGCAAAAGACCGGCAGCGCCAGCTTCTTCGGCAGCAACGTGTGCTCCTGCCGCGCACTACTCAGAGGCCGACCCACCACCAGCCGCTTCGGCATGGATGCAACACTCACCACAACCCCAGCGAATCCCGCACCGGCGCCGGCCCAAAGCATCTTCACAAGACCAATACGGCCGCAGGCCTCATCTTCACGCTTTCTTAGCGCTGAGACCCAACGCAGGCGGACTGCCGAACCCGCGCCACACGATCACGTCGCGTCGCAGAGCATGCGGCGGTGACGCACTGTGCGTGTCCATCGGCCGAGTCCACCCTCAGGCCCGGTGGGCGGCTGGTGATCTCGGCCGTTCATCCGGTCGCCGACTGGCAGCAGATCGGTGGCAGTTACTTCACCGACGAGATGATCGACGGCACCTGGAACGAAGGTTGGAACGTCCGCTTCCGTCGGGCGCCACTGACAGCCTGGTGCGCGGAGTTTCGAGAAGCCGGGTTTCTCATCGAGCGCCTCGTAGAACCATTGCCTGCGGAGTCGATGAAGGACCGCTTTCCCAAGACGTACGGCCGGTTTCTCTGTGGAGACCTTCTTCATCGCGTTCGTCCTCGTGAAGACCTCCTACCCTGAGGCCGGTAACGGGCAGGCCTGACGGTGCGTGCGTCGCCGTCGCATCACACCCGCTGCGCGGCAAATCCGGTTAGTCGGGGAGTGCGTCAGCCCTGCCGGCCCGCAGCACGGGCCGGTCGGGCGCGCGACTCGTCCAAGGGCGGAAGCTTCCGCGGGTCGTGGCCCTGGCCGGCCCAGTAGTGGGTGTTCTCGTCCCAGGCTGGACGGACGATGACCGCGTCGGTTGCATGCGCGGGCCCACGAGAGAGCGTCGCGCAGATCGGCGAAGTATGGCCCGTCCTCACGCCAATCGCTGTCCCCGCGGTCGGACTGCCAAGACACCCAGCACGACCTCGAGCAGCGCGGCGGCTAGGTCGCGGTGTCCGTGGGCACGCAGGTCGCGGCCCAGAGCCAGAGCGGACTTCTCGAACGAACGAGCTTGCGCCACGCCAGCAAGGTAGGACATCAGGCCGATCGGTCGACATCCGGCCTCGGCCACCTTCTGCATCTCGGCTGCGCGGTCGCGCGACTCCCGGCAGTGCGTTGTGTCATGGGCGGGACCGTCGCAGGGCCGTGATTCCGATTGGGATGTGCTGGCCGGGCGGCCTCGTGGCCAGCAGGCTGATGGCGAGTGTCTTGGCGGTATCTGTGCCGGGCAGGGTGACGGCGAGCCGGGTCAAGGTGATCGGGTGCGCCCCGCCTTGGTAGGCCGCGACGGTCCCGACAGAGAAATACGCCTCGTGACGCGGCGGAACCACGACTCGGCGCGGGCCGCGGTCAGCCCGCTCATAGAGGCCGTGGTGGACAGCAATGCCGAGGGGCGTGCTGGGGGTCTTGTTGCTCTGGAACCCGGGATGCCCCCACACCGTGATTCGCGGGTAGCCCCGAAGCAAGCACGGCGCGGAGCCGGTGTTGGTGATCGCGATGTCGGAGAAGGGTTGAGACATCGCCGACCCCGTCAGCGCCACGGTGATGCGTACGTCGTCCGCGGAGCACCTGGGTAGCGGTCGATGCTTCGAAGAGGCAAGCGCCGGCTGCGCTGTGTGGGCCGAGGGAGTGGCCGTGTTGCCTGGCGCGTCGTTGTGTGATGCGGTTTCGCTGCATGAGGCGAGCACTCCGCCAAGGAGGAACACCAGGAGAGGAACCGACACCGCGACGCGACGTACTGCGCCCTCCTGCACGCTAGGAAACACACTCCTAGGACGCGCCTCGGAGTCCGATGGTTGCCCGTGAATCCACTCCACTTCGCGCGCTCATAGGCGAATTGGTTTACCTGTCCGCGGCAGTTGCGGACGTCGTCCTACGGTGCGGATTTGCCCCCGAACGGCGGTTAGCCCCGAACAGGGAGACGGTCAGGATGGGCTATCGCGGCCCGGGAGCCCCGGGCGCATCATCGGCACTATGAAACGATTCACGTGGTGGGCTCTGGTCGTGGAGATCCAGCTGGTGTTCCTCGCCTTCATGTTCGTCGTCTACGCGCAGGGGCCAATCCGATCCTGCGACGCCTTCGCCAGCCACGAGTTCGTCGCCGGCTGCACCCGCCTGCTGCACGAGCGAAACCTGCGCTTTGCCTACACTCTTATCGCCTGGTTCGTGCTAGATCTCACCCTCTGGGCTGTTGCGCATTGGACGAGCAGCGACCGGACTGCCGACGTGAAGCACGATGATGCGATCGCGTCGAATGCATGACAGGCGTAGGGGCCCGACACGGCTCGAGCACGATGCTGTGATCTCGCGATCCGGAGCGCCGCCGCGCGCACCGGGCAGGTGCTGATTTCACTGTGCGCGGCATTATGCCTGTGATCCGTGGTCGGCTTGGTCATGATGCTTCGGTCTCCTTGAGGTCGGTGAGGAGCTGCTCGAAGAGGGCGGCGCGGTGGTGTTGGCCTTTGGTGGCGGCGTCGTCGTGTTGGGCTTGCAGGGTGGGGCGGAACTCGATGCTGGTTTGGAAGAAGCTGCAGTTCTCGCAGATGGCCTCGAAGGCGCAGTCCATCTCGGCGGGTCGGGTGCAGTGGCCGTTGCCGAGCAGCCGGTGGTGTTCGCGGCGCAGCTTGGCCATCTTGGGTCCGATGGCGTCGGCGGGTAGTTGCCGGGCTTGGGCGTAGAGCGCGTCGACCTGGTCGGTGACGGCGAAGTACTCATCGGCGACGGTGCGGGCGGCGATCTTGGCGTAGCGCAGGGTCATGTCCATGCTGCGGTGGCCGAGCATCGCGGCGATCGCTTCTAGGGACATGCCGCGGTTGATGGCCTGGGTGGCCAGGGTGTGTCGCAGCTGGTGGGGATGGATGTGGCCGAGGCCGGCCGCGGCGGCGACGTTGTTCAGGATCCGGGTGACCGAGTGCCGGTCCGCGCCGCGGCCGTTCTCGCGGGGCAGCAGCAGCGGATGCTCCTGGGGCACGTGCTGGTGCCGGTAGGCGTCGATGAGCTGCACCAGCTGCGGGTGCAGGGGCAGGTAGCGGTCCTCGCGGAGCTTGCCGACCGGGACGTGCAGCCAGGGTGCGGCGCCGATCTGCACCACGGCGTCGGCGGGTAACGCGGTGAACTCCCCGACGCGGAGCCCGGTGCGCAGCAGCACCTCGACGGTGACCCGGACCAGCAACCGGGGATGGGCCTGGGCGGTGCGCAGCAGCTTCGCGGCCGCGGCGTCGTCGAGTGCCTTGGGCAGCGGATGGTCTTGGCGGGGCAGGTCGCCGGGGAACATCGGCACCCGTGGCGGCGCCTGGTCCCAGCCCCATTCGTCGATGCGGACGAAGAACATCCGCAGCGTGCCGAGCCGGTGCGCCAGGGTCGCGGGGGACACGCGCGGCTTGTTCTGCCCGGGCCGCGCGGCAAGCCAGGGCTTGTAGTCCTCAATGTGGCGGCGGGTCACCTGCGCGGTGCTGGTGACCTCGGGGGCTTCTTCGACCAGGAACCCGGCGAAGGACCGCAGCGCCAGGTCGGCCCCGGTGACGCTGCCGGGCCGGAGCACGCACGCGATCTGCTCGAGGTAGCGGCGCATCGTGTCCACGATCTGCGGGACGACCGGTTCCAGCTGGTCCCAGGACGGCAGCGCCGCCATCCCGTTGCGGCCCAGTCTGTGCCCGGTCACCGGTCACCGCCGACTGCGTAGAGCTGGGCGTCGAGGACCTCGGCGGCGTTGCGGTACTGGGTGGCCAGCCAGTCATCGGCCAGGTGCAGGTAGATCCGAGTCGACTCGATCGAGGCGTGCCCGGCCTGGGCCTGCACCGCCTCCAGCGCCATCCCGGCCTCCCGGAGCCGGGTCAGGCAGGTGTGCCGCAGCTCGTGACAGGTCCCGTGCGCCAGGCCGGCACGACGCCTCGCGGCGGTGAGCACCACGTCCAATCCCTTGGCCGACAACGGGTTCCCGCGGTTGGGGCCCTTGAGTACCACGAACACCCGGTCGGTGCCGGCGTCGGCCGGACGCTCGTTGTCCAGGTAGGCAGCCACCGCGGCGAAGAACCGGGCCGAGACCGGCACCAGGCGTTGGTGGCCGCCCTTCCCGTCGGCGATGAACACCCGCCGCTCCGCGGCGCGCAGGTCGGTCAGCCGCAGCCCGAGCACCTCACAGCGGCGCAGCCCACCGAGCACCATCGCCGCGACCATCGCCCGGTCCCGGTGGGTGCGCAGCGCGCCGGTCAGCGCGTCCACCTCGGCCGGGGACAGGATCCGCGGCAGCCGGCGGACCCGCCGAGTCAGCGGCACGCCCTGCCCCGGGCGGTTGCGTTCCCGGCGGGTCGGCAGCCCGCGGGGCACCGGGTTCGCGGCCACGTCCCCGCGGGCCTGCAGATAGGCGAAGAACCCCGAGACGATCGACAACCGTCGCGCCACCGTGCTCGTAGAGACTCCCGCCGCGGCGGTGCTGTCATCGACCGCATGCACCGCGGCGATGCTGGCCCGGCCGGTGCGCTGGGCGGTGATGAACCCCAGCACGTCCGCCGGCTCGACCTCCGCCGGCGACTTCCCGACGACAGCGAAGAACACCTTCAGGTCATAGGCCGCGGCCAGCACCGTGTTCGGCCGACACCGCCCTTCCAGGAACTCCAGGTACTCGTCGACCAGCGACATCCCCAGCCGCAGCACGGCCTCCCCGGACGGGCCCCGAGAACGAATCAGGCACGGATCGGACCAGGACATCTCGGCGCCTCCAGCTCCGTCGACAGGCAGCCACAACGGCTTGTCGAAATGTCCCGAAAGATCACAGGCATAACAAGCATGAGAGTGAAACATCGGCTGCATCAGTGGGCACTTGCCGTGCCCCGCGGTACCGCCAATGCAGGGTCGTTCACCGGCCTCGGGCAACCATCGCAGCGCTTGGCGCGTCCAAGCACCATGAGCATCATGCGAGATGTCCGCGAGGCCAGAGGCCAGCAGCCACCGCTCACCGTTCAACAAGATGGACTCAGGATGAGGATCGCGTCGTTGGTCGTCGCAGGATCGGTCGCTGCCGGTGCGCTCGCTGGCTGCGGTTCCATGGCGATGTCCGGCCCCACTGCTTCGACCTCCTCCGTCTCCGTCGAGCGTGGCGTCCGCTTCGTCGACGCGACCCTGGCCTTGGACCGCACCGTGCCGTCTACTCCGGCCGGGCCGAACGTGAGGGTGTCCGGAGCGGTGGTCTCCAGATCGGGTGCCGCCGTCGACGCGGGCGCAATCGAGGCCCACGTGCTCGACGGCCCTCCCGGCCACGCGAAGTACGCCGTTGCCACCATCGACGTGCACGACGGCGCCTTCGCCAAGTCATTCACGGTCGTCGGTCCCGGCGGCAACGTGCTGAGGCTGGACTACGTCGAGGACGGCAAAGTCTTGGCATCGACCGTCATCAAGGGACTGAACTGAAGCGGCCAAGCGCGGCGCCGCAGTGCCGGGCGCTAGTCCGCGATGTCTATTTCGTGACCGGAAGTGCGCCATCCGCATCTCGGCACGCCAGGGCTTTCGCTGTCGGCGGCATGTCCGCGAATCGGTTCACGGATCTCGATGCGAAGATCCTCCCGTGGACGACCAGACAATGGAGGCACAACTTCGGTTGACGGCCGAGCTTGTGGAGCGCCGTGAAGGAATGGGCGACCGGCCGGAGGCGCCCAGGGAGGTTGATCACGTCGCGGTCTTTCGGAGGAACACGGCTGCTCGGGCGGCTGCCCGAGAACTCGAGGCGCGCGGGTATCGAACGAGTTACCGACGACGACTGCTGACCGTGGAAGTGACGGCTCATCACCTGAGCGCAGTGGACCAGCAGGCGGCCGCAACCTTCACCAGAGATGTTTTCAGCGTGTGATCAGTACCCACGGCGGCACATATGACGGGTGGGGCGCTGCCCTCCTCAAGTGACCCGGCGGAAGCCGGAGCATTCCTCACGGCCATCGACACGAGTGCGCTCCCAGCGGCATGTCCGCGCGATACCACTTTGGTATCATGGGGTGATGGCGATGACGCTGAGACTGACACCAGAGGACGAGCAGATTCTCGCTGCCCTCGCAGAGGCCGAAGGGGTAAGCCGCCACGAGGCCACCCTGCGTGCCATACGCGAGGTGGCGGCGCGCCGTGGGCACGAGGCGAAGGTCGCGGAGCTGTCTGCTCGGGCCCGTGAACGATACGCCGACGTGCTCGACCGGCTCGGCCGTTGACGGTCCTCCTCACCGTTGAGGACCTCCTCGCCCTCGTGGAGGACCTTGCCGTAGGCCCGGTTCGCGACTTGGGGCTGTTGGAGTCGGCAGCTCATCGCCCGGGCGCCGTGGTGTACGGGCACGAGGCGTACTCGAGCCTGGACCGTAAGGCGGCGGCACTGCTCGATTCGCTCGTCGGTAACCATCCGCTCGTCGACGGCAACAAGCGTCTCGGATGGCTTGCCGTCGTTGTCTTCTATGGCCTCAACGACGTCGACCTCGATGCGCCGGATGATCCGGCATATGACTTGGTTATGTCCGTGGCTCGCCGGGATGTCTCGATCGACGTGATCGCAACAGCGCTTGCTTGCTGGCATTGACCCCGGACAGCGGCTCAGAATCAGTGAAAGCCCGGGCTGGAGTGCTGGTGGCGGTGCGGTGGATCAGTTAGTCGTGGGTGGATCTGAGAGTGACGCGGCTACACGCTTCAAGACGCTCGGGCTGAAGGGTCTCCGGCCAGCAGCGAGTGGTGTGCTCTTGACGATCAGCGCGTACCCGCCGGCGTGCCACCCGATCTCGTCTTCCACGATGGCTCCGTCCCGGCGCTGGACCAACAGGGTCGCCGGATGGCCGGCAACGGTCAGGTGCGTGAGTTGTCCGAGCTGAGCGCTGAACTCCTGCGGGTTGGCGAAAGAGCGCGGATTCTCCACGATGAGCAGCAGCCCGCGGTCGTTCCGGGTGGGGAAGTTGTAGGTCCGCGTCCAGCCCTCGACCGGAGAGTTCTGCGGCCCTCGTGCGCCGGCCGGCAGCCAGCCCGGCTGGGCCAGACTTGTTGCCGTGATGACGGGAACACGGTGACCGGTGGCGGCGTCGACCAGCGCCCGACCACCAAGCGGCGTGCGCAGGCGGATCGAGGCATGCACGTGCGGTGCTGGAGGGAAACAGGCCACGCCGGACCCCGGCCACGAGTAGCCCACCGATCGCAGCCGGACAGTGCTCCGTATCTCGGTTGCGGTCAGTGTCAGCCGAACCACGCCGCAACCGGGGGCCGGCACTGTTACGACCCTGCCGGTGGGGGAGACCAGGGCGTAGTTGATGACCTGCCGATGCGCCACGGGTCCTCCCTGTTGGCACCCGGCAACCGCCACGGCCGCACACGCAGCGATCGTGGCCCACAGCACCCGCCCCCGGCCGCTCATGCACACCCCCAGTCCGGTTGCCACCTGTCTGACGCCGCACACGGTGGACAGGTTGACACTCCGCGAGCGTCAATGGTCATGCCGACGGAATTGGGATTCGCCAATTGTTTGACGCATTCGCCTACTTCGAAGACGGTACCGGCTTACTTCCGCACTTTCACCGGATGCGGCATTCTGCCGGTGATCAGAACGCACGACTTTCGTGCCAGCCTTACCAAGCGAGGCTTCAGACGTTCGGCTGGTCCGTGCCGCGGGTGGTCCGACCGGTCGCGAGCAGGTCGCGGATTTCGCTGAGCAGCGCAATGTCGGATGGCTCACCGGCCTCCTCCTTGGGGAAGAACTTTTCCTGCGCCTTCGTGTAGGGCACGACAATCAAGAAGTAGACGACCGCCGCCAAGATCAGGAATGCGACCAAGGCAGTGAGGAAGGGGCCGACCGAGACGCCACCCGGTGCGTAGTTGGAGAAGTTGGGAGTGCCGCCCACCTTGCCGATCAGGTCCATGATCATGTTGACCATCGCAAGGACGACGGCCGCAAAGGCGGTGGCCATGATGAAGGCTACGGCCAACTCAACCAAGTTGCCGCGCAGGACGAAGTTCTTGAAGCCACTCATGTGATCTCCTGTGGGTCTAGGCCTCTCGGGAGGAGCCAGGCGGATCTGTCAACGAATTGGCACGCTAGCGGAGTAAAGCCGTGACTGCCGAGGGCGGCGATCGCCGAGAGGCTTTCCTGGCCCCAAGGAACGACGTCGAGTTCCGCCATGGATCAACATTTGCGAACTCCTCCACGCACCGGAGAGCACGTGCGTGGATCGCGCCAAGTCGGGCCTTCCCATGGCCGACGTTCTGCATGCCCATCACCCACCAGACGACAGCGGCTGCCAAATCCGTGCAGGCTGAAGGGGTGCCTGACTGCTCGACCTGGACCCGGCGGCCGCACACGGTTCGTACCCGGACAGCGGTTAGGTCCCGGAGGTCGATTCTTCGGGATTTTCGGACCTGCGAAGCCGGAGGGGCTGCGACGATGCGGGCATGAAGCGTTGGGCCCTGGTGGAGCTTGCCGTCGTTCTCGTAGCCGCTGTCGCGGTCTACTGGGTGCGGTCCGCGCAGTTTGCGTCATCGGCACGTGCGGCAGCCGCCCGCTACGAGCAGAGCGAGGTCGCGACCTCTGGTGGGCGCCTGAAGGTGGTTTCCCAGGTGGCGGTCAGGCAGCGGGCTGACAGGGTCATCTATCGGATCCGATGGAGCCGCGCAGGTGCATCGTTCGATCAATTGATCGTCTTCGGTAAGCGGTCACATTTCGGCGGACTGTTCACGGGTTGGTCGCCCGTGCTCGCCGGCTCCGCCCCAGCTTCTCCGCGTCCTAGACGGTCCAGCAGCCGGTAGTCACACGGGCCGTCAGCGGCTAATGAGGACGTCAATCGGCGTTGCGCATCAGTCCGGATGCAGGCCGGTTACGCGTTGCCGGGCGGGCAGTAGCCCACTACCGACGAGCCCGCTGAGTCCGCAGGAGGGTTGCGCTTGAGGTCGCACTGCAGAATGCCGTAGATCGGGGTCAGCCAGGTGCTCAGCGACCCCGCCATGTGCCGACCGTCGCAGATGGTGGTGAACTGCGCCTGTAGCCGGTCGGCGGCGGTGTAGACGACATAGTCGCCGGCGGGAAGCGGCTGACTCCACTCCGAAGGTCTGGCCGGTGCCGGGCCCACCGTGTTCTGCACCGGTAGCCGAGACTGCAGCAGTCGCGTCAGAGCCGTGGCTGGTAGGTGGGGTGGCCGGGTTGATGCTTGGGCGTGGGCGGCCAGTACCACCTGTGGAGCGATGCGGCCCGGGAGCCCGGCCACCGGGATGAAGGTCCGCTTTCCGTCGGTGTCGACGCGCATCAGCCGGGCCTCAGTGACCAGCCGGGTCTTGGCGAGGCTGACCCATTCGGTGTCGGCGCGGCGAGGGGTGCATTCATCCCGTTGCGCCGCATCGGTGGCGCGGGCGCCCGGCTCGTGTGCGGTGGCGAGACCGGCGTCCGGCGCGCCGCTGGTGCACCCCGCCACGGTGAGGACGCCGAGCAAACCCAGCGCACCCCAAATCGACCCCCTCATCACATGCTGAGGGTAGCCAGGCGGGGCGGCGTGAGTGTGGACTTCCACGAACACGAGCTGGCCGCATTCGCTGCTTGGCCACGTCGCCCCGCCGGTCGTGCCGTCTCCGCCGGTCCGTGGGCCCGGTGCGCAAGGGTCCGGTGCCCGACCGTGATGCGGCTCCCCGAGTGCCGAGCGGTCGATGTCGACACCCGGATCCGACCAGCGGCATGTGCGTGAAAGTCAGCGCTGCCGGTCGTGGTAGTGCCACAGCCTCAGCGAACATGTGTGCACGTGGGGGCCTCTAGCTTGCGTCAATCGGGTGCACGGACGGTGCGGAAGGACGTGGCTGCCAGGCCGGCTGCGACGAGTCCGAAGGTGAGGGCTGCGGCGAGCAGGGTGGGTCGCATGCCCCACTGGTCAGCCGCCAGTCCGGCCAGTGGAGCGATGAGGACCATCACGGCTCGGTTGAGGGAGCGCATTGTGGTGTTGGTGCGGGCTTGGAGCTCGTCGGGTGTGACCAGTTGCCGGTAGCTCATCTCGTGGGAGTTGCTCATGCCCATCGCGAGTCCGTAGAGCAGCTGGCCGACGGCGAGGACCCCGAGCGAAGTCCACTGGGCAAGGCCGACGTCGGCGGCGATCATCACCAGCACCCCGGTAGTGGTGATGACGTGGCAGACGATGATGGTGCGTCCGGTGCCCAGCACGAGCCCAACGCGGGTGGTGATGGTGGCGCCCAGGAGTGCGCCGATGCCGCCGGCGGCGCCGATGAGGCCGAACTGGAACGGGGTCAGGCCGAGGGTGTTCAGCGCGTAGGGCGCGAGGACCACGCCGATGATCGCGTTGCCGACAAACCACCCGTGGGTGGCGAGGGCCAGGCCGGTCAGCCCGGAGCCGCGGTAGATCCAACGGAGTCCGTGCAGGATCTCCCCGCCCAGGGTCCCGCCCGTCCGGCGGCGCCGCGGTGGAGGTTCGACGAGCTGGATGCGGCCGACCGTGAGGGCTGAGTAGACATAGGTGGCCGCGTCCACGACCACGGCAAGCGGGGCTCCGAGCGCGCTGACCAGCAGCCCGCCCAGCGCCGGGCCGGCGGTGCTCGCTGCCGCGTCGGTGCCGTCGGTGCGGGCGTGCGCACGCTGCAGGAACTGCCGCGGAACCAGGCGCGGCATGGCGGCCACCGCTGCGGCGCCGTTGATCACCGACGCGGTGCCGTAGACCAGCACGATGGCCAGCAGCGCCGGAAATGACAGCCGGTGAAGCCACCACAGCAGCGGGATCAACGCCAGCAGCACCGCCTGTGCCCAGTCCGTGGCCACCATGATCGGCAGACGCCGGCGACGGTCCACGAGCGCGCCGACCACGAGGCCGACCAGCAGGTAGGGCAGCCAGCGGACCGAGTTCAACCAGCCCACCTGCAGGGCCGAGCCGTGCAGCGTCACGACCACCAGCATCTGCAGCGCGAGCAGCGTGACGTAGGTTCCCAGACCCGACACCGCATCGGCGCGCCAGTAGAGCAGGAACGACCGCGATGGAAACTGCGCATCGCCGGCCATAGCGCATAATCTCACGCACCCGCCCAGTCACCCCCGTAACGGAAGAAGGCCATGCTCGACCAGACGGTGCCGATTCCAACAGGGCTGCATCACCAACGATTCGTGGCCACGCCACTGACCGTCGAGACCGCTGCCTTGGACTATGCGGCGTACATGGCCAGTCCGGACGTCATCCGGGTCCACAGCGACGGCCAGTGGCGACGGCCGGTGGCCCGTCGAGGGGTTCACCCTCGAAGATGACATGGAGCTGGTCGCCAAGCACCAGGCCGATCACGAACACCGTCGGGCGTTCACCTACGTCCTGCTCGCCCCATCACGCGGCGAAGCCCTGGGCTGCTTGTACCTGAACCCACTCCGGGAGTACCTCCAGCACGCTGAGGCAGCACCACAGCTCCTCGACGCCGTGCCACCGGCTTCCGCGATGGTCACCTTCTGGCTTCGCCAAGACCAGCAAGACACCGGACTGGCCGACGTGGTGGTCGAGGCCGTGAACCACTGGCTGCTCACCGAGTGGCCCCTGGCGGGCCACGTCTTTCGCGTCCTGCCCGACGAACGGTCCTCGTGCACCGCCCTCGAGCGACAGAACCTCCAGAAGACCCATCTCGTGCTACCGGGCGACCACCGGCCCTACGTGTGGTACCGGCACTCCGGATAGCCGTCTCCGCGCCAGCATCCGCACATTGGCAGTTCAGCGACTTCCCTGTCCGCGGCTGGGTGCGGATGTCGGCGAGGCCGCCCGGGGACCGTCCGGCCTCGCCGACGTTCAGGGATTACAGCGCCTTCGTGTAGTCAACGGCGGGCACTCCGGTGAACCCCAGAGACTCGTACAACTTGCGTGCTGGCCCATGGAACGCGTCGCCGCCGGTTCCGATGTGGACCACGACGACCCCACGGGCTCGCAGCTGCTCCAGAACGACGCGGCAGAGGGCGGTTGCGACGCCGTGCCGTCGGGCGGCCGGATGCACGGCCACCATTTCAAGTCGTCCGGAATCGCCATTGGCTACGTTCCATCCGACGTAACCCAACACCTTGCCGTGCTCCTCGGCGATCGTGATGAACTGGTCGCGATCTGGATCGTGGAGGGACGGTACTTCCCGCCGGTAGTCGTCCTCCCAGTGCCCATGGTCGTGGGCGAAGACGGTGGGGTTCATCAGCGCCGGCCAGTGGCGCTCGAACAGGGGACGGAATGCCTCGATCGTCAGGTCGATCAGCATGGGCAGATCCGCTTGTTGAAACTCCCGTATGTGCATATGCGGTTCGCTTTCGTGAGCGCGTGAGAAAGACGCCGCGCGGCCGCGACGGCCGGGGCGGCTCGTTCGTGGGCCCCGAGGGTCCGAGCGCTCAGCCGCGGGTACGCCCGCAGGCGAAGGAGAAGCACTGCACGTCGAGCAGGCTAGCAGTGGACCGGGCTATGGCTGGGCAGCCGAGAGCCGTGCTGTCAGCCATGAGCGCGCGACCAGCGGCAGTTGAGGACGTTCACCGGGCGCCCTGTTCGCGGTGGAACCAATCGCTTCCGACGACTGCATCGGCCAGACTTGCCGTCGTGGACGAGGATCAGCTTGCCGAGTACGAGCGCTGGCAAAACGACATCGAGGCCTACACAGATCGGCTTGTGGATGCGGTTGTGGCTTCAGGTCAGTACGCCGGCAGCGAGATCCGGCATGCGACGCGGGAGTTCATCATCTTCGCGGTGGGCGAGCCGTCTCCGCAGGTGGCGGCCATCCGGGATCAGGCGCCGGACAATGTTCGGATCATCTGGCGCGGTGCGCCATACACGCGTGCCGAGCTGACCAGCGAGATGCAGCGCATCATGAGTCGGTTTCGCGGCCGGCTCACCAGCGGCGGCGCCGCCAATGACGGCACCGGCATCCAGTTCACGACCACGGACACCCAGCTGCTCGAAGCCCCCGATCCGCAGGCGGTTCTCGGAAGCCGCTATCCAGTCACGATCGGATTCATGGAGTCGCCAGTCGAGCACTAGACGCCCGCCCAGAGCCGGGGCCCGGATCGCGGCATGTTCGTGCGTCATCAGTGCCGTGTCCTTAGGCTCTCACGGTGCGAGAGGTGCCACGAGCGGTGACCTGTCTGGCGGATCGTCTGTCGGGCTTGGGCTGGGTGCGTGACCTGTTCGTCGCTGGCTCGCTGGCGAACGGCGACTACGTGCCTGGGATAAGCGATATCGACCTGGTCGGGGTCGTCGACGGCCCAGTCGACGGTCCACGGCTTGCGTCGCTGGTCGGAGTGCACCGCGAGTTGGACAGGGGCGCGGCTGCCGGGCTTGCCCTCGGCTGCGTCTACGTCAGCGACCGTTCGCTCCTCGAGCGTCACGCGCTCCATCCCACCTGGACCCACGGCGAGCTGGTTCATCGGATCCTCTCGGGGGTGACCCGAGCGGAGCTGGTCCGCCGTGGTTTCGAGATCATCGGACGTCCACCGCAGGAGGTGTTACCGCCGATCACCGATGACGATGTACGAAGTGCGGCGCGCCGAGCTGTGCGGCTACTGGGGATGGGCGGTACGTCGGCCGACGATGTGGTTGGACTCTCGGCTTGTCGATCTGAGTCTCACCTCGATGGCTCGCGGTCGGTATGCGCTGCGGACCGGCGATCTACTGAGCAAAACGGAGGCGATCGAGGAAGTCAACGCGCCTCCTTGGCTGCTCGGGAATCTTCGCAGGCGCCGGCAGGGCGAGGACATCGCGTCCTCGAGCCTCCGCGCCGGGTGGATCGCGTGGCGGGATGCCTGCCGCACCGTGAGGGCAGCGCGGGACGGACGTCCACCCGCCTGACCGGGTAGCCGCCTACGCGGTTCCGACCTTCGTCAACCATGCCGCTTCGGGCTTCCCCATCAGCGGAATGTGCGGACGTGAAGAAACCGGCAAGCACGCTCGAGTTGGAGTTCGCGGGTCGGCTGCCTTTCCCTTCGGTGTCGTAGGTGACGGTCAAGTTGGAGCTGCAGGCGCCGGGAGGCTCCGACTCCTCTTGCTCGGTGCGCCTTCGGCTCCCACAGGCCCTGCGGCTACGACGTGGGCAGGAACGCGACGGCGCTGTGGGCGACCGCGTCCGCGTAGCGGGCGGCGAGGTGCTGCCCGCTGCCGGTGAGCTGGCCGGCGAGTTCGAGGCTGACCATGCCGTGGCAGACGGCCCAGAAGTACTCGGCGATGGCCTCGGCGTCGTCACCGATGAGCACTCCGGTCTCGAGGCAGCGGCGCACGCCTTCGACGAGGGGGCTGTAGCTGGCGTGGGCTGTGGCGGTTGCCTCCCCGTCGGGGACGAACCCGGCGACGGGTGGGCCGAACATCAACTGGTACAGGTGAGGGTTCGCCAGTGCGACCCGGCGGTAGGCGGCCGCGACCGCGCTCAGCGACTCCAGCTGGTCCGCCGAGGCGCGGCTGGCCTCCTCGACCGCGGTGCGTAGCCGGTCGAAGCCTTCGCGGTACATCGCCGAGAGCAGGCCCTGCTTGTCGCCGAACAGGGTGTAGATGGCCATGGTCGACGTCCCCGTCCGCTCGGCCAGCCGGCGGACGGTGAGCGCCCCGGCGCCCTCGGTAGACAGCAGCTGTCCGGCCGCGTCCACCAGACGGGTAGCCAGTTCGCCGGTATGGGTCTTGCTCCGTACCACGCCAACTACTATAACGATGTTATGAAACCGTCGCTGGCAGTGCGCCGCAGGGGCCGCCGAGGAGCGCGGGACGAGCACCCGGGCAGGGACGGCATCCTGGCCGCCGCCCCCGCAGATGACACCGGCGAGAGCCGCGCAGCGTCCGTCCCGCGGCCGCCGCTGCGGACCGGTGTGGGCAGGATCGTCCTCGACGGCGCGGTGCCGCTGCTCGCGTTCTGGCTGGCCCGCCAGCTGGGCGGGACCGTCGCAGGCGTGCTTGCCGCGACCGTGAGCGCGCTGGGTCTGCTGTGGATGCGACGCCGCTCGGGCGCCCGGGGCAGCGCCGCGATGTTGTCCGCAGGGCTGATCGCGGTCAACGCCACCATCGGCCTCCTGGCACGCAGCGATGCCGTCTACCTGGCCCAGGGAGTGCTGACCACCGCGGTCATGGGCGTGGTCTTCGCCGTCACGGCCACCACCCCTCGGCCCTTGGCCGGGGTGCTGGCCGCCGACGTCTACAGCCTGCGGGTGGAGGTGTGGCACGAGGAAGGCTTCGTGCGCACCTTCCAGGTCATCTCCTGGGTCTGGGCGGCCTTCGAGCTCCTCTCCGCAGGGCTGCGAGCCCTCGTGCTGTCCTCGACCGACCTCTACGTCGCCGTGAGCTTCCTGCTGGGCACCCCCGGCACGCTCGCCCTGTTCTGGTGGTCGCTCCGCTACGCCAACAAGAGACTGCTCCGATGAGCACCCCGCAACGCGGCCTCTTCAACCTCTTCACAGCACGCACGACGAATCGCTCCGGACGACTTCCCCGATCGCGCGGCATCTGGTTGGTGACGTTGAGGAGGGGGTCGGCGCTCAAGGCCCCGTGATTCGCTCTCGATGCGCAGCTGTCCCTGAGCGCCGCGAGAAGAGGCGGCAGCGCACGATTCGGGGATTCGCTGGGCGGATACGTCGTCTCCGCCAACCCGACTCCTCGGGGGGCCCCGTTTCACTATCCGCGGC
>DASSKA010000107.1:0-16792 GCA_035690905.1 Nocardioidaceae bacterium
GGACGTGGACACCGAGCTCGGGCTGGTCAAGGTGGTCGCGCTCGACACCGCCCAGGACGTCGGCCGGGCGCTGAACCCGGCCGCCGTGGTCGGGCAGATCCACGGCGGCAGCGCCCAGGGCATGGGGCTGGCGCTGATGGAGGAGATCCTGGTCAGCGACGGACAGGTGAAGAACCCGTCGTTCACCGACTACCTGATCCCGACCATCCTCGACATGCCGCCGATGCAGGTGGAGGTGCTGGAGTACGCCGACCCGCACGCGCCGTACGGCGTCCGCGGCGTCGGCGAGCCGCCGGCCATCTCCTCCGGACCGGCCGTCGCCGCCGCGATCCGGCAGGCCACCGGCAAGCCGCTGCGCCGGGTCCCGATCCGCCCCGAGCACATCGCCGACTGCTGAACACCGCGCGAGTGACCACTGAACACCGCGCGAGTGACCACTGAACACCGAACACCCCCACCAGGTCGTCCTCGGCGACGTCCAGGAACTCCCAGGTCGTCTTCGGCGGCCGCCACTCGTGCGGACGCCGGCACACGCCCACGACCGACTCGACCTGCTCCTCGTCGGCCAGCCGCTCCACCAGGGCAGAGCCCCTGCCAGGCCGTCGGCAGGACGTCGGACAGGTAGACGAACCGGTCGTCCGGCGGCCCCTCTGGGACCTTGATCGGACCGAACTGGGGCGGCCTCCGGCCCGACCTCCTCGACGATCCCCATCGGCTCGTGGCCGAGGATGTCCCCGGGCTCGAGGAACGCCCCGAGCACCTCGTAGAGGTGCAGGTCGGAGCCGCAGATGTTCGTGCTGGTCACCTTGACGACGGCGTCGGTCGAGTCCTGGATCTTCGGGTCCGGGACGGTTTCGACCCGCACGTCCCGCTTGCCGTGCCAGGCCAGCGCCTTCATGCTCCGATCTCCAATCTCTCGGCCGCCCGCACGTTCAGCACGTCGCGTCAGCGACGGCCGAGCTCGGCGTCCAGGTTGCCCATCAGGTCGGTCAGCGACGGGTACACCGCATCGGCGCCGGCAGCCCGCAGCTCCGCCTCCGAGATGCCTCCGGTGAGCAGGCCCACGGTCGGCAGGTCGAGCTTCTTGGCTGCTCGGAAGTCCCAGGTGGCATCGCCCACCATCAGGGCGCGCCCGCCGCCGACCTTGTCCAGCGCGACCTCGATCAGGTCGGGAGCGGGCTTGCTCTCGTCCGCGTCGCCGGACCGGGTCCACTCCACGTCGAGGTCGGGGGCGCCGAGCACCTGGGCGAACCGGTCGATGTGCTTGGGCTGGCCCGAGCTGGCCAGCACCACGCGAAGGCCCCGTCGGCGCAGCTCGGCGAGCAGCTCCGTTGCGCCTTCCAGCCCGTCCACCTCGTCGATGAGCGCGTCGAACTCCCGGGTGTGCACCTCCCGGAGCGCGTCGCCGTGCGCGTCCTCGACCTCCCGGCCGGCGACGTCGGCGACGAACCGGTCCCCACCGGTGCCGATCTGGCGGTGCAGCCGCCACACCGGCACGGCGACTCCCTCGCTGCGGAACGCCCGGTGCCACGCGATCGCGTGCTGGTAGTTGGAGTCGACCAAGGTGCCGTCGACGTCGAGGACGACGACCTCGACCGGGTCGCGCAGCGCGGCCGGACTGCTGTCGGTGGTGATGCGTTGCGGGTTCGCCGTGGACGAGCCGGCCGGTCCGGGGTCGCGCGATGCTGTGCTGCTCATGCCGGGCCTGGTACCCAGGCCGCGCCGTAGTATCAGCGGGCCCGAGCCGGGGGCGGGCCGCGGGGCAACCACGAGCGAGGAGGACGCGTGAAGGTCTTCATCTCCTGCGACATGGAGGGCGTGGCCGGGGTGGTCGACTGGTCCCAGTGCCGGCCGTCCGGCGGTCCGGCGTACACGCAGGGCTGCGAGCTGATGCTGGCCGAGGTGAACGCGGCAGTGGCCGGTGCGGTCGCCGCCGGCGCCCACGAGGTGGTGGTCAACGACTCCCACGGAGCGATGTCCAACCTGGACCCGCGCGCCCTCCGCGTCCCGGCGTCGTACCTGTCCGGACGGCACAAGCCGCGTTACATGATGCAGGGCCTCGACGAGACCTTCGACGCGGTGTTCATGGTCGGCTACCACGGCTCGATCTCCGGGGCCAGCTCCGTGCTCTCGCACAGCTACAACCCGGAGGTGATCTCCGCGGTGCTGCTCAACGGCAGGCCGGTGGGGGAGAGCGGCACCTGCACCCGGAGGTGGCCTGTGCGCTGATCGGGGAGGCCGCCGAGCGAGCCGTGGAGGCGGTGCGCTCCGGTGCGCTGGCCGCGCCCCGGGTGGCGCTGCCCGCGACGCTGACGGTGGAGCTGCAGACCGCGGACATGGCGGAGGTGGCGAGCTGGGTCAAGGGGGTCGAGCGCGGCGGCACCCGCAGCGTGACGATCACGGGCGACTCCGGAGGCGCGGTCTTCGACGCCTTCGTCGCGCTGACCTACATCACCCGCCAGGCCGGCGGTCGCTGACCCGCGCATCCGCAGCCGAGCCGACCTAGTGTGGAGCCATGGACCAGCCCTCCGCCAGCACGCTCGGCACCCTTCGCGAGCACGGCCACCGTTCGCGCTCGGTCAAGGTGGAGATCCGCGACAACCTGGTGAGCCGGCTGCGCCACGGTGCGGTGACCTTCCCCGGCATCGTCGGGTTCGACGACACCGTGCTGCCCCAGCTGGAGGGGGCCCTGCTGGCCGGTCATGACCTGGTGCTGCTGGGGGAGCGCGGCCAGGGCAAGACCCGGCTGATGCGCACCCTGGTCACCCTGCTCGACGAGTGGAGCCCAGCGGTCTCGGGCTGCGAGATCAACGACGACCCGCTGCGCCCGGTGTGCGTGCGCTGCCGGCGGCTGGCCGCCGAGGCCGGCGACGACCTGCCGGTGGTCTGGCGGCACCGCGAGGAGCGGTACGCCGAGAAGCTGGCCACCCCCGACACCAGCGTCGGGGACCTGGTCGGCGACGTGGACCCGGTGAAGGTCGCGCAGGGCCGCACGCTCGGCGACCCGGAGACCATCCACTACGGGCTGCTGCCGCGGAGCAACCGGGGCGTGTTCGGGCTCAACGAGCTGCCCGACCTCGCCGAGCGGATCCAGGTGGCGATGTTCAACGTGCTCGAGGAACGCGACATCCAGGTGCGTGGATACTCGCTGCGACTGCCGCTCGACGTACTCCTGGTGGCCACCGCGAACCCCGAGGACTACACCAACCGCGGCCGGATCATCACCCCGCTGAAGGACCGGTTCGGCGCCGAGATCCGCACCCACTACCCGGCCGAGGTGGCCGAGGAGGTGGCCTTGATCCGGCAGGAGGCGGCGCTGGTCGCCGACGTGCCGCAGCACCTGCTGGAGGTGGTCGCGAGACTAACCCGCGGGCTGCGCGAGTCCCCGTCCGTCGACCACCGATCCGGGGTGAGCGCACGGTTCGCCATCGCCGGAGCAGAGGCGATCGCCGCGGCCGCGCTTCGCCGCGCCTCCCGCGCCGACGAGCACGAAGCCGTGGCCAGGGTCGGTGACGCGCCTGCCGTGCTGCCCACGCTGCTCGGCAAGCTGGAGTTCGAGATGGGTGAGGAGGGGCGCGAGGCGGAGATCGTCTCCCACCTGCTGCGGATGGCGACCGTGGAGACGTTCCGCGACCGGCTCGCGGGCCTCGACCTGTCCGGGTTCACCGACCTGTTCTCCGAGGGCGCGACGGTCGAGACCGGCGATCTGGTGCCGGCCACCGACGTGCTCACCCAGGTCGGCACGGTGCCAGGCCTGTCGAAGGTGCTCGACCGGCTCGGCCACGGCGACGACGCGAGGCCCGGTGAGGTCGCGGCCGCCGTGGAGCTGGTGCTCGAGGGGCTCTACCTGACCCGCCGCATCGGCAAGGAGTCGGTCGCCGGACGCGCGGTGTACGGGGTCTGAGGTGTCGCGCTTCCGCTACCAGCCGTGGAGCGGCGGACCGGATCCGCTGGCCCCGCCGTACGACGTGCGCGCGGCCCTCGACGCGGTCGGCCACGACATGCTCGCCGGTGGCACCTTGCACGAGGCGCTGCAGGACCTGATGCGCCGCGGGCTCGACGGGCACGGCGGCCTGGACGAGCTCGCCGAGCGGGTCCGCAACCTGCGCAGGGCGGCCCGCCGCCGCGGCGACCTCGGCGGCACCCTCGACCAGGTCCGCGCCGCGCTCGACCAGGCGCTGGCCGCGGAGCGGGACACCCTCGCCGCCGACGACGCCGACGAGGCGCGGTGGGCGGAGATGGAGCTGGCCACCCTCCCCGACGACACCGCCGGTGCGGTGCGCGGGCTGCGGGACTACGACTGGCACTCCACGGAGGCGCGTGCTGCTTACCAGGCGATCCAGCAGATGCTGCGCCAGGAGGTGCTCGGTGCCCAGTTCGCCGGCATCAAGCAGGCGCTGGAGGACCCGGACCCGGAGATGATGCAGCGGGTCAAGGACATGCTCGCCGACCTCAACGCGCTGCTGGCCGCGCACGCCCGCGGCGAGGACACCAGCGACCGGTTCCAGGAGTTCATGGACCGCCACGGCGACCTGTTCCCTGAGAACCCTGCGGACGTCGACGAGCTCATCGACGCGCTCGCCCGGCGGCAGGCCGCCGCCGACCGGATGCTCGCCTCCCTGTCCCCGGAGGAGCGTGGGCAGCTCGCCCAGCTGATGAGCGAGGCGCTGGCCGACCCCGACCTGGCGTCGGAGATGGCGCAGCTCTCGGACAACCTGCGCGCGCTGCGTCCCGGCCTGGACCGGGGGCCCGCCGACCTGCCGCTGGGCGGGGAGCCGCTCGGCTACAGCGACGCGGTCGAGGTGCTCGCCGAGCTCGCCGACCTCGAAGGGCTGGAGCAGGCGCTCTCCCAGTCACATCCCGGCGCGACCCTCGACGACGTGGACGTGGAGGCCCTCGAGCGCAACCTCGGCGGCGCGGCGGCCGCGGACTTCCAGGCGCTCCGCGAGCTGGAGCGGGAGCTGGAGAGGCAGGGTTTCCTGGCCCGCGGTGACGCCGGGCTCCGGCTCACCCCGCGGGCTGTCCGGCGGCTGGGCGAGAGCGCACTGCGCAGGGTGTTCAGCCAGATCGAGGCCGCGGGCGCCGGGGCGCACGAGGACCACCGCACCGGCTCCGCCGACGAGCCGCTCGGCTCCAGCCGCGCCTGGCAGTTCGGTGACGAGCTCCCGCTCGACGCGGTGCGCACGGTGTCGAACGCGCTGCGTCGCACGGCGGTGGTCGAGCCCGTCGAGACCCGCGGGGTGCGGCTGTCCGTGGACGACTTCGAGGTGGTCGAGACCGAACGACGCACCGCAGCCGCGGTCGCGCTCTGCGTGGACCTGTCGTTCTCGATGGTCCAGGAGGGCCGATGGGGCCCGATGAAGCAGACCGCGCTCGCGCTCTGCCACCTGGTGGCCACCCGGTTCCGCCAGGACGCGTTGGAGATCATCGGGTTCCACCGGCTCGCGCACCGGCTGAGTCCGGTGGAGCTGGCGGACGTCGAACCGTCGTACGTCCAGGGGACCAACCTGCAGCACGCGCTGATGATCGCCGGACGTCATCTGCGCCGGCATCCGGACGCGGAGCCGGTGGTCCTGGTGGTCACCGACGGGGAGCCGACCGCGCACCTCTTGGAGGACGGGTCGCCCTACTTCAGCTGGCCGCCGGCCGTCGAGACGCTGCGGGCGACCGTCGGACAGGTCGACGAGCTGGCGAGGTACGGCGCGGCGCTGAACCTGTTCATGCTCGGGGACGACCCCGGACTGGCTCGGTTCGTCGACGCGGTGGCTCGCCGTGCCGGCGGACGGGTGTTCACCCCCGACGTGTCCCGGCTGGGAGAGTACGTCGTCGCCGACTATCTCCGCTCCCGCCGCGGCCGCCGCTGACTAGCCCCAGGCGAGGTGAAAGCCGCCGGCCCGCAGGGAGTGCCGGAACCACACGTAGGACAGCACGAGGCCGCCCGCGAACACCGGCAGTGAGCCGACCGCGGCAAGTGGCACCGACCAGGAGGTGCTCAGCGTGAGCAGCAGGCCGAGGGTGAGGCTGGCGTTGACGAGGAGCACCACGCCCCACAGCGCCGACAGCCGCTGGAAGAACCGCCGCAGGTGGCGGTTGCCAACCACGTCGTCGGGCAGCGGGCAGAAGTCGTGCGCGAGCCGCTGGATCAGCGGCCGCTCCCAGGGCAGGGTCACGAGCAACGCAGCGCCGAAGGCATAGGTGGCCACCGTGGGCTGCAGGAAGTACACGGTGGCGGAGTTCGCCGCGAACGTGACGGCGACCTGGACGGTGGCCATGCCGGTGGCCGCCAGCAGCAGCACGGGCGGCCGGCTGCCCCGCACCAGGCGGACGAGCACGGCGAGGAACGCCCAGCCGAGCGCGGCAAGCAACGCGCTGTCCAGACCGAAGTTGACCACGATCGTGTAGAAGAGTGCCAGCGGCACGACGACCGCCTCGGCCAGATGCTTCACCACGTCGACCGCCAGTCGCAGCTTGGCCGGCATGATCACCAGCCGGGGGGCAGACGCGTGTAGTTGCGGCATTCCGGGTACTCCGAGGCGTGCGTAGTCTGGTGCCACCAGCGTAGACGGTAGCGACGAGGTTCAGAGAGGCTATGGGGAAAATCGAAGACGTTGACTACCGGGTCCTGCTGGTGTTTCGCACCGCACTGCGTCGCTACCTGCAGTGGAGCAGCGAGGAGTCCAGCCGCCTGGGACTGACGTCTCAGCAGCACCAGCTGCTGCTCGCGGTGCGCGCCCATCCCGGCCCGACGCCGCCGAGCGTCCGTGAGCTGTCGGAGTACCTCCTGATCCGGCACCACAGCGCCGTCGAGCTGGTGCACCGGGTCGAGAGTGCCGGACTCCTGGTCCGCGAGGTCGACCCGACCGACCAGCGGGTGGCCCGGCTGCGGCTCACCCCGCACGGTGAGCAGCTGATCGAGCAGCTGTCCGAGACCCACCTCAACGAGCTGCGCCGGATCGCGGAGCGGCTGGGGATCTCGCAGGAGCTGCTCGAGCACCTGGCTAGGGAGTTTGCGGAGAATCTCCTCGAGGACATGCATGCTCAAACTGAGAGTGGGTAGCCGATCGCTGAAAGGCTCGGGCCCCGATATAATTTCTGGGGGACGGGACGTTGCCGCGCCAACCAGACAGGGGAGCGCACATGGGCGTGCTGGATCAGATCGACAACCCGTTGGACCTCCGGAGGCTTGACTCCGGTCAGCTCGCGCAGCTGGCCGACGAGCTGCGGGAGTTCTTGGTGGGATCGGTGTGCCGCACTGGCGGCCACCTCGGCCCGAATCTGGGCGTCGTCGAGCTGACCATCGCCCTGCACCGGGTCTTCGACTCCCCAGAGGTGCCGATCGTCTTCGACACCGGCCACCAGTCCTACGTGCACAAGATCCTCACGGGCCGCCGCGCCGGGTTCGCCGGGCTGCGCCAGCCTGGCGGGCTGTCGGGCTACCCCAACCGCGCGGAGTCGGTGCACGACTTCGTGGAGAACTCGCACGCCTCCACCGCGCTCTCCTACGCCGACGGGCTCAGCAAGGCGTTCACCGCCGCCGGAGAACCTGCCCGCGAGGTGGTGGCCCTGATCGGCGACGGTGCGCTCACCGGGGGCCTGAGCTGGGAGGCGCTGAACAATCTGGGCCGATCCGGCCGCCGGGTCATCGTGGTGCTCAACGACAACGGACGGTCCTACTCGCCGACCATCGGCGGTTTCCCGCACCACCTGTCCCGGCTCAGCGACCGGCCCGGGTACGACGCGCTGCAGCACCTGCTGGGTGGAACACCGGCTCACGGGACCGGTTCCCCGCTGCGCGGTGGGCTCTTCGAGGACCTGGGGTTCAGCTACCTCGGCCCGGTGGACGGGCACGATGTGTCGGCGGTCGAGACGCACCTGCGGCTGGCCCGCGAGCTGGCCGGGCCGGTCGTCGTGCACTGCCGCACCAGCAAGGGCAACGGCTACCAGCCGGCAGAGGACGACGACGCCGACCACCTGCACGCGGTCGGTGTCGTGGACCCGCTCACCGGCCGGGCGGACGGTCCGGCCAAGCAGACCTGGACCGATGCGTTCGCGGAGGCCCTCGTCGAGGTGGGCGGCCGCCGCCGCGACGTCGTGGCGGTCACCGCCGCGATGCTCGGGCCCACCGGGCTGCAACGGTTCGCGGACCGCTTCCCCGGCCGCTGCTTCGACGTGGGCATCGCCGAGCAGCATGCGCTGACCTCGGCCGCCGGCATGGCGATGGGCGGTCTGCACCCGGTGGTGGCGCTCTACGCGACGTTCGCCAACCGTGCCTTCGACCAGGAGCTGCTCGATGTCGGCCTGCACGGCCTTCCGGTCACGCTCGTGCTCGACCGGGCCGGCGTGACCGGGCCGGACGGCCCCAGCCACCACGGCATGTGGGACCTCGCGCTGCTCGGTGTGGTGCCCGGCATCAGGGTCGCCGCGCCCCGCGACGCCCAGACTCTCGTCGAGGGCTTCGGGGAGGCGCTGGACGTCTCCGGACCGACGGTGCTCCGGTTCCCGAAGGCGGCGCTCGGCGAGCCGGTCCCTGCACTACGGCGCACCGGGGGTCTCGACGTCTTGCACGAGACCGGGGACCAGCAGGTGCTGATCGTGGCGGTCGGCGTGATGGCCGCCCCCGCGGTGGCCGCTGCGGAGCGTCTCGCCGAGGAGGGCATCGCCTGCACCGTGGTCGACCCGCGCTGGGTGCTGCCGGTCGGCGAGCCGCTGCTCGAGCTGGCCGCCGCGCACCGCACCGTGCTCACCGTCGAGGACGGCGTCCGGGACGGCGGCGTCGGCTCCCGCCTGGCCACCGAGCTCGGCGGCCGGGGTGTGGGCGTGCCGGTGCGCTGCCTCGGGCTGCCCACCGAGTACCTCACCCACGGCAGCCGGGCCGCCCTCCTCGAGCAGCTCGGCCTCGGCGTCGAGGGCATCGCCGCGGCCGCACGCTCTGCCCACCGGGCCGTGTCTCCGGACGGGCGCACCTTCCGGTTGGTGCAGAGCAGCGTGGACGAATCGGCCTCCAGGAGCACAGGATGAGCGGCGCCGAGGACCCGATCGAGGGCGAGAACTTCCCCGTCGCGGTGCGCGTCCTGCCGCGCGACGTGCGTGAGGACCTCACCGCCGCCTACCGGTTCGCGCGGTACGTCGACAACGTGGGCGACGAGTCCGCGGGTGACCGGATGCTCGCGCTCAAGGCGGTGGGCGTCGACGTGCACCGGTTGTACGACGGACGGCCGGCCGAGATCCCGGAGGTGCGCGGGCTGGCCACCCTCGTGGACCGGCGAGACGTTCCCATCGACCCGTGGCTGGGTCTGGTTGCCGCCAACGAGCTCGACCAGCGCCGCAGCCGCTACGAGAGCTTCGAGGACCTCCTCGGCTACTGCGAGCTCTCTGCGAACCCGGTCGGTCGGGTGGTGCTGCACGTGTTCGGCCAGGCCACACCGGAGCGGGTCGCGCTGTCCGACCAGGTGTGCACCGCCCTGCAGCTGATCGAGCACTGGCAGGACCTGCGCGAGGACTACCTCCGAGGCCGGGTGTACCTGCCGCAGCAGGACCTGCGTCGCTTCGGGGTTGTCGAGCAGGAACTGGGCGCTGACCGGGCCACCCCGGCGCTCGCGGCGCTGGTGCGCTACGAGACCGACCGCGCGGTCGCCTGGCTGGAGAACGGGGCCCTGCTGGTGAGCACCCTGCGCGGCTGGGCGCGCGTTGCGGTGTCCGGCTACGTCAACGGTGGACGTGCGGCCGCCTGGCAGCTGCGCCGGTGCGGGCACGACCCACTGGCCGGGGTGCAGAAGCCCACCTCGAAGCAGATCGCGGCCACCTGGGCGCGGTCGACGCTGAGGAGGGCTGGATGACCACCGCTGAGACCTCGCGCCCGGACGTGCTCCGGGCCTACGACGTGTGCGAGCAGATCACCCGCGAGCATGCCCGCAACTTCTCCTACGGGATCCGGCTGCTGCCCGTGGACAAGCGCAGGGCGCTGTCCGCGGTGTACGCCACCGCCCGTCGGATCGACGACCTCGGCGACGGCGACCTGCCGGGACCCGACAAGCTGGCCGGCCTGGAGGCGGTGCGCACCTCGCTGGCCGACCTCGACCGTGTCGAGCACGACGAGGTGCTGGTCGCGCTCCGCGACGTGCAGGACCGGTTCCCCGTGCCGATGTCGGCGTTCGGGGAGCTCGTCGACGGCTGCCGGGCCGACGTCAGCGTGCACCGGTACGCCACCTTCGACGAGCTGCTCGGCTACTGCCGCTGTGTCGCCGGCTCCGTGGGGCGGCTGTCGCTGGGCATCTACCAGCCGGCCGGACTGGCCGCCGGAGGCGACCGGGCAGCGGTGGAGGCCGCGGCCGAGGACAGCGACGACACCTGGGTGCTCGCTGACTCGCTCGGTGTGGCGCTGCAGCTGACCAACATCCTCCGCGACGTACGGGAGGACCGGCTGATCGGCCGCATCTACTTGCCGGCCGAGGACCTGGAGCGCTTCGGCTGCACCCTGGACGTGGACGCCGGCGGCCGGCTCGCGGATCCCCCGGACCGGTTCGCCGCGCTGGTGCGCTACCAGGCCGAGCGCGCCGAGCGCTGGTACCAGCGGGGGCTCCGGCTGCTGCCGCGCCTGGACCGTCGGAGCGCGGCCTGCACTGCGGCGATGGCCGGCATCTACCACCGGCTGCTCGGCCGGATCGCCGCCGACCCGGACCTGATCCGCGCCGGGCGGCTGTCCCTTCCGGCCACCACCAAGCTGGGCGTCGCCGCCCGGGCGCTGATGTGGGGGACCGCATGACCACCTCCCACGCAGAGACCGCCGCTCGAGCACTGGTCGTCGGCGGCGGGGTCGCCGGGACCGCTGCCGCCCTCGACCTCGCCGATGCCGGCTGGCGGGTCACCGTCCTGGAGAGCCGGGCACGGCTCGGCGGCGCGGCCTACTCCTTCGACCGGGACGGCCTCCCCGTCGACACCGGCCAGCACGTGCTGCTGCGCTGCTACGAGGAGTACCTTCACCTGCTGCGCCGGCTCGGCGTGGACGACGTGGTGACGATCCAGGAGCGCATGGACATCCCGGTGCTGCGCCCGGGCAGGACCGCCGCGCACCTGCGTCGGGCTTCCGGACTGCCCGCGCCCCTGCACCTGCTGCCCACGCTGCTGGGCTACCCCGCGCTGCCGCTCGGAGACCGGGTCGCGGTGGCGAGAGCGATGGCCGCGCTGCGCCGAGTGGACCCCCTCGACCCGGCGACCGACCCGGTACGTCTGGGGGACTGGCTGCGGTGGCACGGACAGAGCCCGCGCACGGTCGATGCACTGTGGGGGTTGGTGACGGTGGCCGCGCTGAACATCGAGGTGTCCGAGGCGTCGCTCGCGCTGGCCGCCCGGGTCTTCCGGACCGGGCTCCTCGAGCGCGCGGACGCCGGGGACGTCGCCACCCTCGGCAAGCCGCTGTCCGCGGTGCATGACGAGGCCAGCCGGCGGGCGCTGGCCGCGGCGGGCGTCGACGTACGCACCCGCGAGCGGGTCACCCACGTGGACCGGGACGGCGACGGCTACCTGGTCAGGACCGCGGAGGGTGAGACGCGGGCGGACGCGGTCGTGGTCGCGGTGCCGCATCGGTACGCCGCGTCCCTGCTGACCGACGACGCCTGTCCCGACCGGGACCGCTGGGCCGGCCTCGGCTCGTCCCCGATCGTGAACGTGCACGTCCGCTACGACCGGACGGTCACCCCGCACCGGTTCGCCGCAGCCCTGGACTCGCCGGTCCAGTGGGTCTTCGACCGGACCTCGGTCGCCGGCTGCGACGGCCAGTACCTCGCCGTCTCCCTGTCCGCCGCCGACGACCTGGTCGGGCAGTCCGCCGACCAGCTGCTGCAGACCCAGCTGCGTGCGCTCGGGGAGCTGTTCCCGGCCGCCCGGTCCGCCCGCGTGCTTGACGGCTTCGTGACCCGGGAGCCGCACGCCACCTTCCGGCAGAGCGCCGGGTCGCGCGCCCTGCGCCCCGCCCCGGCGACTCGCTGGCCGGGCCTCGCCCTGGCCGGTGCCTGGACCGGGACCGGATGGCCGGACACCTTGGAGGGCGCCGTTCGCAGCGGTCGGCAGGCCGCACAGGCGGTCGGCCCGCCCCGTCGTACCCAGCTTTCGAGTTCACGCCCGAGGAGCGCAACGCGATGACCCAGACCGATCCAAGACCCAGTCCCGCGACCGAGCCGGACTTCTTCGAGGAGGTCCGGCAGCTGGTCGCCGAGCCGATGCGCGACGCCCTGGACCGTCTCGACGAGCACACCAGGAAGCTGTGCGGCTACCACCTCGGGATGTGGGACGCCGATGGCAGGCCGGGCAACGGCAGCGGCAAGGGCGTCCGCCCGGCGCTCGCGCTGCTCTCGGCCCGCGCGGCCGGCGCCCCCGCGGAGCGGGGTGTGCCTGCCGCGGTGGCCTGCGAGCTGGTGCACAACTTCTCGCTGGTGCATGACGACGTCATGGACGGCGACCTGGAGCGCCGGCACCGGCCGACGGTGTGGGCGCGGTTCGGCACCTCGTCCGCGATCCTGGCCGGCGACGCCCTGCTGGCGCTGGCCAACGAGGTGCTGGCCGAGGCCCCGACGGCCACGGCGGGCTGGGCGGTCCGCTGCCTGAACGCCACCACCCGTCGGCTGATCGCCGGCCAGCAGGCCGACCTGGCGTTCGAGGACCGCGAGGACGTGGGGCTCGAGGAGTGCCAGGCGATGGCCGGCGACAAGACCGGTGCGCTGCTGGGCTGTGCCGCCTCGCTGGGCGCTGTCCTCGTCGACGCGCCCTCGAGACTGGCGCTCGGGCTCGCAGAGTTCGGCCAGCACCTCGGCCTCGCCTTCCAGCTGGTGGACGATCTGCTCGGGATCTGGGGAGCGACCGCCCGGACCGGCAAGCCGGTGTGGTCAGACCTGCGCTCGCAGAAGAAGTCGCTGCCGGTGGTCGCTGCCCTGAACAGCGACACGCCGGCGGGTCGCCAGTTCCGGGCTCTGTACTGCGGCGAAGCCGCGCTCACCGAGGACCGCCTCGAGGAGGCCGCCGCGCTCGTCGAGGCGGCCGGGGGCCGCGGCTGGGCCGAGCGTCGGGTGGCGCAGGAGTCCGCCGAGGCCCTCGACATCGTGGCCGGTCTCGGCCTGCCGGCCCCGGTCCGCCGGGACCTCACCGACCTCACTGAGCTCCTGATCGGAAGGGACAACTGAATGGCTCTGACCTCCGAAGAGCGCAACGTCCGCCGGCCCGCGCCGGTGGGCGAGGGGGCTGCGCCCGCGACGGGCCGGAGCTCCCGGGAGCGGGCCGAGGTGGCCCTCGACCGCGCCGTGGCGCACCTGCGGGACCGCCAGCAGCAGGAAGGCTGGTGGCGCGGTCTGCTGGAGACCAACGTGACGATGGACGCCGAGGACCTGCTGATGCGGCAGTTCCTGGGGGTGCGCACCGAGGAGCAGACCCAGGCCAGCGCCCGCTGGATCCGCCGCCAGCAGCGGGAGGACGGCTCCTGGGCGAACTTCCACGGCGGCCCGGCCGACCCGTCCACCACCGCGGAGGCGTACGTCGCGCTGCGGCTGGCCGGCGACCGCCCGGACGAGCCGCACATGCGGCGGGCCCGGGAGGTGGTGCTCGCCCACGGAGGGCTCGAGGGCACCCGGGTGTTCACCCGGATCTGGCTCGCCCTGTTCGGCGAGTGGTCCTGGGACCAGGTGCCGGCCCTGCCGCCGGAGATGGTGTTCCTGCCCCCCTGGTTCCCGCTGAACCTCTACGACTTCGGGTGCTGGGCCCGCCAGACGATCGCGCCGCTGACCATCCTCGGTGCGCTGCGGCCGACCCGGGAGCTCGGCATCTCGGTCGACGAGCTGCGCGCCGGGCCGGACGCACCACGACGACCGCAGCACCGTGCCAGCCGCTGGGGGACCGCGTTCCTGGCCCTCGACAAGGTGCTGCACGGCTACGAGCGGCTGCCGGTCAAGCCGGGGCGCGAGACCGCGCTGCGACGCGCCGCGGAGTGGGTGATCGCCCGGCAGGAGGCGGACGGCTCCTGGGGTGGCATCCAGCCGCCGTGGGTCTACTCGCTGATGGCGCTGAGCGCGCTCGGCTACGCCAACGAACACCCGGTCGTCGCCCGCGGCCTCGAAGGCTGGGAGCGGTTCACCGTGCACGAGGAGTCCGAGGACGGACCCGTGCGGTGGATCGAGGCGTGCCAGTCGCCGGTGTGGGACACCGCTCTGGCGATGATCGCCCTCGGTGACGCCGGGGTGGACCCGGACGATCCGACGCTGCGCACCGCCGCCGAGTGGCTGCAGGGTGAGGAGATCCGGGCGCGCGGCGACTGGGCGGTCCGCTGCCAGGACACGCCGGCCGGTGGCTGGGCCTTCGAGTTCGACAACGACGGCTACCCCGATGTCGACGACACCGCCGAGGTGGTGCTGGCGCTGCGCCGTACCCGGTCCACGCCGGCCCTGGAGGCGGCGGTACGACGGGCGACCGACTGGCTGCTTGGCATGCAGTGCCGGGACGGCGGCTGGGCGGCCTTCGACGTCGACAACACCCGCCAGATCGCCTACGAGCTGCCGTTCTGCGACTTCGGCGCGGTGATCGACCCGCCGAGCGCGGACGTCGCCGCCCACGTGGTCGAGATGCTCGCCGCCGAAGGGCTCGCCGACTCGTCGGCGGTCCGCAGGGGAGTGGACTGGCTGCTCGCCGAGCAGGAGCCGGACGGATCCTGGTTCGGTCGCTGGGGCGCCAACCACGTCTACGGCACCGGCGCGGTGGTGCCGGCGCTGGTCCGGGCCGGGATGGCGCCGGACGACCCGGTGATCCGCCGTGCGACGGACTGGCTGGCGTCGGTGCAGAACGCCGACGGCGGCTGGGGCGAGGACCTGCGGTCCTACACCGATCCGAGCTGGGTTGCCAAGGGCAGCTCGACCGCGTCGCAGACGGCCTGGGCGCTGCTGGCCCTGCACGCCGCCGGCCTCGCCGACTCCGACGTCGCACGCCGCGGCGTGGACTGGCTCGTCGACCACCAGAACGACGACGGCGGCTGGGACGAGCCGTGGTTCACCGGCACCGGATTCCCCGGTGACTTCTACATCAACTACCACCTGTACCGGCTGGTCTTCCCGATCAGCGCGCTCGGTCGCTGTCTCGGGCGCAGCCGACAGACCAACGCCCCGCGCCGAGCCTCCGTTGCCGGTGCGGCAGGGACCGAGGGAAGGAGTCCGTCATGGCCGTAGACGTGGTCATCTGCGCACCCTCCCGCGCAGAGGAGAAGGCGCTGCGCTCCGCCTGGTCGCCGCAGCATGCCGGCCGGGTGGTGCGCACCGGCGTCGGCCGCACCCGCACGCTCGGCGCGGCCGCCGGGCTCGAGGGAGCCTCCGCTATCGCGGTCGCCGGCATCGCCGGAGGGCTCGACCCGAGACTCCGAGCCGGGGACGTGGTGGTCGCCAACCGGGTGTGGAGCACGGCCGGCGAGCCACCACGCGACCTGCCGGCTGCCCGGCTGATCGCCGCTCGGCTGCGCGCCGAGGGCCTGCGCGTCTGGCTCGGCCCGGTGGTCAGCGCCGACCACGTGGTCACCGGCGCCGAGCGGGAGACCCTGCGCGCCCAGGGGGCGCTGGCAGTAGACATGGAGTCGGCCTGGCTGCTCGGGGACAGTCGTCCCGGCGCCGTGGTCCGGGTGGTCGCCGACGTCGCCGGCGAGCCGTTGCTTCGCCCCAGGACGCTGCGCCGGCTGCGCTCGGCGGTGCAGGTGCTGCCCAAGGTGACCGGCGCGCTCGGTTCCTGGGCCGACGCGCTCGGTGCCCGCTCGGTGCTGCTGGCCGAGCCGCGTTCCTTCTGCGCCGGGGTCGACCGGGCCATCGAGGTGGTCGAGCGGGCCCTGGAGCAGCGCGGCGCTCCCGTGTATGTGCGCAAGCAGATCGTGCACAACCAGCACGTGGTCGCGGACCTGAACGCCCGGGGCGCCCGGTTCGTCAACGAGATCGATGAGGTGCCCCAGGGGGAGACAGTGGTGTTCTCCGCCCACGGGGTCTCGCCGGCGGTGTGGGAGAACGCCCGCAGCCGTGGCCTGGACATCATCGACGCCACCTGCCCCCTCGTCAGCAAGGTGCACTCGGAGGTGCGCCGGTTCGCCGGTCGCGGCGACACCATCATCTTCATAGGACACGCCGGGCACGAGGAGACCGAGGGCACCATGGGCGAGCGCCCGGAGCGGACCGTCCTCGTCGAGAACGTCGAGGACGCCCGCGTCGTCGAGGTCGAGAACCCCGACCAGGTGTCCTACCTCGTGCAGACGACGCTCTCGGTGCACGAGGTCGAGCAGATCGTCGAGGTGCTGCACGAGCGGTTCCCGAAGCTCAAGGCGCCGGCGTCTGACGACATCTGCTACGCCACCACCAACCGTCAGGACTCGCTGACCGCTGTCGCGGCCGACAGCGAGCTGGTGCTGGTGGTGGGATCCCAGAACTCCTCCAACAGTCAGCGCCTGGTCGAGACCGCACGTCGGCTCGGCACGGAGGCGCACCTGGTCGACGACGCCGACGATGTCGATCTCGACTGGCTTGCCGGAGTCACGAAGGTGGGCCTCACCGCGGGCGCGTCCGCACCCCAGGCCCTGGTGGACGAGGTGGTGCACGCGCTCGGCGGGCTCGGCCCGGTGGAGTCGAGCACCCGCCACCTCGTCGATGAAAACGTCCGATTCACCCTTCCCAAGGAGGTGCGACCGGCATGAGCATGCCGCTTCGACAGAGCCTGAAGATCGGCAGCTACCTGCTCCGGCAGAAGCTGTCCGGGCGGGACAAGTTCCCGCTCCTCGTCGAGCTCGAGCCGC